>CAZQOG010000045.1:0-20034 GCA_964594925.1 uncultured Desulfohalobiaceae bacterium | reverse complement strand
GCTGGTGGCTGAGGATCGAAACCACCGGTGGGGCGCTGTCCAGGATCAGCCCGGTCTCCACAGTGACCGTGTTGCCCTTGCCCCAGTTGCTCCAGGAACGGTCGGTGGCCCTGACGATGATCGAAACCGGACCGTCGGCCAGGCCTTTGGAGGGCAGGGGCAGGGATTTTTTCCAGGTGTGGACGCCACCGGCGAATTCCTCTGAAAGAAGGGTGCGCTCCACGTCCCCCTGCCGCAGCACCACCCGGACGGCGGCCAGTCCGGATTTCTGGTCGGACATGTGCAGGGAAAGCTCTGAAGCGGGCGAGACAGGGCCGTCTGCAGGGTCCAGGGTGACGGACGGATCTTCGCCCTCGTGGTGGACTATGAACAGGCCCACCAGCCCAGCCAGGGCCAGAAGCACGAGAATGAGCAGTAGTTTTTTCATGATTTTGAATCGGTGTGGGTATCTGCTTTTGATTTTTCGTCCATGAGCGAGATGGTCAGCCTGAGAAAATCGGCTTCGGTGATGATGCCCACCAGGGCCTTGCCGTCAACCACGGGCAGGCAGCCGTACTTGTTGGTCAGCAGGATCTCGGCTGCCTGGCGCAGGCTCATGTCAGGGGGAACCGAGACCACGTCCCGGTTCATGATCTCGCTGATGGGGATGCCGGCGTCCAGCTCGTCCTGGATGTCCTCTTCGATGTCGGCCAGCTTGGAAACCGTGGCGGCCAGGATGTCACGATGGGTGACCAGCCCTGTGAAGTCGCCGGCCTTGTCGACGATGGGGATGTGCCGTATCCGGCCCAGAGACATGATGGAGCGGGCCGAGAGCAGCGTGTCGTCTTCCTTGAGAGTGAAGGGGTCCTCTGTCATCACCTTGCGAACGGTGAACATGGTGTGTCCTTTGGTTTCCGGTTCTGAGCCTGTGGAGGTGGCTGAATTTTTTCTCGTCTCCACGTCCCTGTCAAGCCTTGTTCAGGAGCGTGCGACCTCCGGTGGTTGTGTTGACTTCAGGGGGGAAATCTGTTCTGGACGGGCCACGATGGCCGGGGGAGGCCACCAAAACCTTGGAACAGACCCGATGTATCCCCCGGGAACCCGGAGGAGATCCTTATTGTCTTCACTGGACCTCAGGCGTTGCCGGGAGCGCATGCTGCGCGAGCAGCTCGCGGTCCGCGGCATCGACGATCCCAGGGTGCTTGAGGCCATGGGGCGTGTCAAGCGTCATTTGTTCGTGGACGAAGCCCTTCGGGCGCGGGCATACGAGGACCTGGCTCTGCCCATCGGACACGGGCAGACCATCTCCCAGCCGCTCACCGTGGCCAGGATGACCATGAACCTCGACGTGCAGCCCGGCATGAAGGTCCTGGAGATCGGGACCGGATCGGGGTATCAGGCTGCCGTGCTCTCGGAGCTCGGGGCGGAGGTCTACAGCGTGGAACGTCTGAGCCCCCTTTTTCATGCCGCCCTCAAGCGTCTCAACACCCTGCGCTACTTCACCGTCAGGTTGAAGCTGGACGACGGGACCATGGGGTGGCCTGCGGAGGCCCCGTTCGACCGCATTCTGGTCACGGCGGGGGGGCCGAGGGTCCCTCTGCCACTGCTGGAACAGCTCGCCGACCCGGGGCTGATGGTCCTTCCGGTTGGTGATGCAAAGCGGTCCCAGCGCTTGGTCAGGATCCGCCGGCAGGGCGGCAAGGCCTTCAAGCAGGACCTCGGGCAGGCGGTCTTTGTCGATCTGGTGGGGGAGCATGGCTGGGCATAGGCTCCCACGGGCGGGGAGCGTCAGGCAAAACAGGCTCGTCCTGTCCGGCATCGGATTCATGATGGGGATTGCCGACATCATCCCCGGCATATCCGGCGGGACCGTGGCCTTTATCGCAGGCATCTACGAGCAGCTCCTGCTCTCCATAACCGGCCTGAACCACCTCTTCGTGAAGAAGGTCCTGGCACTGGACATCCGCGGCGCGCTTGAGCAGATCAGGGCAGGGTTCCTCGTGCCCCTGCTGTGCGGCCTACTGGTCTCCCTGCTGCTCATGTCCCGGATCATCCACTGGCTGCTGCAGGGGTACAAGGAGCTGTTGCTTTCCTTTTTCCTGGGTCTTGTCAGTGCCTCCATCCTGGTAGTGGTCCGGCGGCTCCCCCCCTGGAACGCAGGCAACGCGGCATTTCTTGTACTCGGCTTCCTGGTGGCCTTCGTGCTGACCGGGATCATCCCCCGGACCACGCCGCAGTCCCTCTGGTTCCTCTTTCTGTGCGGCTCGGTGGCCATCTGCGCCATGATCCTTCCGGGGATCAGCGGGGCGTTCATCCTGCTGTTGCTTGGTAAGTACGAGTTCATCACGGGGGTGCTCAAAAACCCCTTTTCCCTGGAGCACCTGCAGGCCATTCTTGTCTTTGGCGCCGGCTGTGTGACCGGGCTGGTGCTGTTCTCGAGAGTGCTCAGAAAGGGCCTGGCCCTGGCCTACGGCCCGACCATGAGCCTGCTCACGGGATTCATGGCCGGGGCCATGCGCAAGCTGTGGCCCTGGAAGAAGTCCGTGCCGGCCACTGGAGTGGACCATGGCGCGGCAATGGTTCACGAGTACAATGTGCTGCCACCGGAATTAAGCGGCGAGGTTGTTCTTGCCGCCCTGCTCTTCCTGGCCGGCTTTCTGCTCATCCTGGCCCTGGAGATGAGCGGCGCGGGGTCCAAAAAGAGAGATCCCCGGGAGCTTGCCAGTCAGTGAGGAAGGCTTACATAGCCCGATTGTGGGAAAATGTTCGGCACTTGTCGGTGCAAGGTTCAAACAAAGATTCAGGAGTAGCTGGATATGAGCGGGAAGAGTGACTGCGTTTCGTGCGCATCAGCCGGGAAGGACGGGGGTTCCGGGGCAGGGACCGTGCTGCAGGACCAGCGCATCAGGTCCACCCTGGACAGGATCGCCTGCAAGCTGTTCGTGATGAGCGGCAAGGGGGGCGTGGGAAAGAGCTCGGTGGCGGTGAACATTGCCGCTGCCCTGGCCTCGGCCGGGCACAAGGTCGGGCTTTTGGATGTGGACATCCACGGGCCCACCGTGCCGCACCTGCTGGGGATCACGGGGGTGTTCGACGTTGACCGCGGCTCGCTCCTCAAGCCCAAGAGGTACAACGACAACCTGTCTGTGGTTTCGGTGGAGTCCCTGCTCAAGGACGCGGACCAGGCGGTGTTGTGGCGCGGTCCCATGAAGCACGCGGCCATCCGGCAGTTCGTTTCCGACGTGGACTGGGGAGAGCTGGATTTCCTGGTCGTGGACTCCCCCCCCGGCACGGGGGACGAGCCCATGACCGTGCTCAAGACTGTGCCGGAAGCCTGGTGCGTGGTGGTTACCACGCCCCAGGAGATATCCCTGGCCGACGTGCGCAAGGCGCTCAGCTTTTTGAAGCACGCCAAGGCCAACATCCTGGGAGTCGTGGAGAACATGAGCGGTCTTGTCTGCCCGCACTGTCAGGAGGAGATCCCCCTGTTCAAGAAAGGCGGAGGCGAGGCCATGGCAGGTGCCTACGGCCTGGAGTTCCTGGGGGCTGTGCCGTTGGACCCGGCCACTGTTGTTGCTGCCGATCTGGGCAGGCCGGTGGTTCTTCTGGAGGAGGACTCGGCGGCCAAGAGCGCCTTTCTCCGGCTGGCCGAGCGTATCAAAGGTGCTGTCGGGCAGCGACAAAAGGAAGCGGTGGACGCGAAAGATTGATCGGGCATGCTTCGTGCATATTTGCCGTCGCAACCGGCACGTGACTGGAAAGACGCCCCAGTGGTGCAAAAGACCCTTGCCAGGGGCCTTGACCCTGGACGGGAATGCAGTCAAGAGGTCCAGAGCAGGCAGTGATCGGCCTTGTCGTGACGATCTCACTCGCGGTGCGGCCCGTTGTTCGGGACAAAGCTGCGGGTTCCAGCAAATAGCCGGCCCAAGGGTGAGTGACGAAAGGGCAGGTGCCGCTTGTTTTGCTGGCAGCATTGCAAACCTTGCACCAGGCGGGGATCACTTCCTGCAGTTGGCCAAATTCCCGGACGATCTGAAGGACGTTCATGATGCAGAGAATGTTTTGCAGCCTCTTGGCCTGCACCGTGCTCCTGGCCTGGGTTCTGACAGCGGCTGAGGGAAGTGCGGGGACTATCTACAAGTACGAGGACGAAAACGGCTGCCTGCACTTCACCGACCTGCCCGTTTCTGACAAATATCGTCCATTTCTGGTCTTCCGGAACCACCCGGAAGTGGGGTTCGAGGAGCTGTTGCGCCTGGTCAAGAAGTACAGCCGTCTGTACGATATGGACGAGCATCTGGTGCAGGCAGTGGTCCAGGTGGAATCAGCCTTCAAGCCGACCGCGGTTTCCCATGCCGGCGCCCAGGGTCTCATGCAGATCATGCCCGGGACCCAGAAGGACCTCGGCCTGCTGGAGCCCTTTGATCCGGATTGCAACATAGAGGCTGGGGTCAGGTACCTGAAGCAGATGGTCAGCCGGTTTGGAAACGTGGTCCACGCCCTGGCCGCCTACAATGCCGGACCTTCCCAGGTGGTCAGGTACAAGGGGGTCCCTCCTTTCCCCGAGACCCAGCAGTATGTGAAGAAGGTCATCGCCCTGTACGAGAATCTGAAGATCAGGCAGTAACATGTTCAATCTGGCAAACAACATCACCCTGGCCCGTATTCTGACCATCCCCCTGCTCGTGGTCATGCTCTCCTTTCCCAGCCGGATGATGTGCCTGCTGGCCATGCTCCTGTTCATCATGTCCTCGCTGACCGACCTGGTCGACGGGCTCATCGCCAGGCGCTACAACCTGGTCACCACCATGGGCAAGTTCCTCGACCCCCTGGCCGACAAGCTGCTCATCGCCTCGGTGCTGATCATGCTGGTCCAGCTGGGATGGGTGTCCGGATGGATCGCCGTGCTCATCATCGGCCGGGAGATGACGGTCACCGGGCTCCGGGCCATTGCAGCGGAAAAGGGCAAGGTCATAGCCGCGGACAGGTACGGCAAGCTGAAGACCATCCTGCAGATCGTGGCCCTGTGCCCGCTTATCCTGCACTACTCCTGGTTTGGGCTCGATCCGAAGCCCATCGGTTTGATTCTGCTCATCCTGGCCCTGGTTCTGACGCTCTTTTCCGGGGCCAACTACCTGTACAACTTTTTCAGGTTCTGGACCGTCAACGAGTGAAACGAGCCGTGCGGAGGTTCCATGGCCCAGATCGATGCCTTTTTCAAGATGATGCACGAGCTCGGTGCGTCAGACCTGCACCTTTCGGCGGGATCCCCCCCCATCATCCGCCTCAGGGGCGAGATGCAGCGTGTCAAGTACCGGGTGCTTGAGCACGAAGAGCTGAAGAAGCTGCTCTACGAGATCACCCCGGAGAACAAGATCAAGCTCTTCGAGGAGGGCGGAGACGTGGATTTCTCCTACGAGGTCCCGCACATGGCCAACTACCGGGTCAACTTCTTTTTGCAGCGCAGGGGCATCGGGGCGGTGTTCCGGGAGATTCCCCAGAAGATCCTGTCCATCGACGAACTGGGTCTGCCGGGAATCTTCAAGAGCCTGGCCATGCTCCCCAAGGGTCTGGTCCTGGTCACAGGGCCGACGGGCAGCGGAAAATCCACCACTTTGGCAGCCATCCTGGACTATGCCAACAGGAACCGCAAGGATCACATCCTGACCATAGAAGACCCCATAGAGTTCATCCACGAGCCTGTCAGCTGCCTGATCAACCAGCGGGAGGTGCACAGGGACACCAAGAGCTTCAAGGCTGCCCTGCGCGGCGCGCTGCGCGAAGACCCGGACATCATCCTGGTGGGGGAGATGCGGGACCTGGAGACCATCGAGCTGGCTCTTGAGGCGGCCGAGACCGGACATTTGGTGCTGGCCACCCTGCACACCATCTCCGCCCCCAAGACCATCGACCGCGTCATCGAGGTCTTTCCCGGTGACATGCAGGGGCAGATCCGTTCCGGCCTGGCCGAGTCCCTGCGGGCCATCATCGGGCAGACCCTGTTCAAGCGCCAGGACAGGCCGGACAGGGTGGCGGCCTTCGAGATCCTCATCGCCACTCCGGCGGTACGCAACCTGATCCGAGAGAACAAGGTCTTTCAGATCAACTCGGTTATCGAGACCGGCCGCAAGTACGGCATGCAGTCCATGGACGACGCCATCATGGGCCTGCTCAAGAAGGGGGTCATCGATCCGACCAGCGCCTACAACAAGGCCTTGAACAAGTCCAAGTTCCGGGACTTTTTGTCCGAACAGCCCGAAGACTTCACCGAGGTGTAGACCATGCAGCGGGCCCAGCTCGACCACATCATCAGCCAGGTTCTCGATTTTGCCGGGGACACCTCCGACATCCTCTTCACTGCGGGCAAGCCGGTCCAGGCCGAGGTGCACGGCGAGCTCTACGACGTGCCCCTGAGGCCGAAGCTGGGCAAGCTGCTGCCCTTTCAGACCGAGTCGGTCGCCATGAGCCTCATGGGACGCTCCACCAGGCTCTACAGGGATCATGTCGCCCGCGGATCCTGCGACCTGTCCTATGCCGTGGCCGGGAAAGGCCGTTTCAGGGTCAACGTGTTCAGCCAGCGGGGGACCATGGCCGTGGTCATGCGCCGGTTGCCCGACTCCATCCCCTCCTTTAAGGAGCTCGGGCTCCCGGAGGTTTTCAAGGAGATCGTGCACGAGAAGTACGGCCTGGTCCTGGTCACCGGGGCCACCGGCACCGGAAAGACCACCTCCCTGGCTTCGCTCATCGACGCCATCAACTCGCGCCACCGCAAGCATGTCATCACCCTTGAAGACCCTGTGGAATACAGGCACCACCACAAGGAGGGAACCGTCAACCAGCGGGAGCTGGGCGAAGACTTCGACACCTTTGCCTCCGGTCTGCGCTCCGCCCTGCGTCAGGCTCCAAAGGTCATTTTGGTGGGCGAGCTCCGGGACAGGGAGACAGTGACCATAGCCCTGGAGGCCGCTGAAACAGGCCACCTGGTGCTGGCCACCCTGCACACGGCGGACACGGGGCAGACCATCAACCGCATCATCGGCATGTTCGAGCTCAATGAGGAGCGGCTGGTCAGGGGGCGCCTGGCTGAAAGCCTCAAGTACGTCATCTCTCAGCGCCTGATGCCCAAGATAGGAGTGGGGCGGGTGGCCTGTTTCGAGGTCTTGCGCAACAACCTGCGCATCAGGGAGCTGATCCTGAACGGAGAATCAGAGGAAAAAACCTTTTACGGTGTCGTGGAGACCAGCAGCACCTACAACATGTTCACCTTTGATCAGCACTTGGCTGACTTGTTTCAGAAGGGTATCATCACTGCTGATACGGCCATGCTCAACGCATCGGACAAATCCAAGCTCGGCAAGACCATAGACAAAATCAAGTCCGAGCGGGGGGAAAAGGTCACGGATATCGGCCAGCTCGAAGTGGACTGGGACTACGAGAAAGGGTAGCTGTCTGATGCAGCCCCGCGCAATGTTTCACCCGGTCCATCACTGATTTTTGTTTTTCAGGACGGGTACACAAGCTTCGGAGTGTGGTATGCAGATCACCTGCAAGGAATGCAACAAGAACATCGACCTCCCGGACAGCAAGGTGCCGGAGGCGCCCACGTTCAGTGTCAAGTGTCCCCATTGCGGGCAAAAGACACGGGTGGACCGAGCGCCAGGAAAAAGCTCCGCTCCGGCAACGCCACGGCCCGGCCGTTCCGCCCCCTCAAAGGCTACGGAGCCGGAGATCTATCCCCCCGAGGCCCAGGTGGTTTTCATCTATTCCAAGAACTCGAGCTGGAAAACCCAGCTGGAGCACTACTTCAGGAAAAAAGGGGGGTTTGTCAGCTCTGCCGGTGACAGCGAGGGGGGCGTGCGCAAGCTGCAGCTCAATCGCTATGACACCATCGTGCTCGAGGACAGCGAGGAGACAGTGCCCATGCAGCGGGAGATCAATTCCTGGCCCGGGATCAAGCGCCGGGATGTCAACTACCTGCTCATCGGGGACAAGGCCAGGTCGTTCGATCCGCAAGAGGCTTTTGTCAGGGGGGTGAACACCTACCTGAACCAGGGGGACATGGGGGAGGCCGTGGAGCTGATCGTCAAGTGCGAGGCTCGATTTGATCAGCGCAATGCGCTCTGGTATCTGATGAAGGACCAGGCTGAATGACGTGGCTCTCGAACTGTGAGCTGCAGTGCAGGCTGAAAAGCTGCCTGCAGGCTGTTCTTGACCTCGAACAAGAGCTCATGAATCATGACATGGGAAAGCTGATGGTCAATGAATTCGAGGTGTTGCGAGATATGCTCGACCGGCTGCCCGCCCTTACGATCGTCGAACAGGACGTGCGCAAGGTGGAGGAGGCCACCTCGGTTTTTCTCGATGAGCTGCAGATTCCGCTCAAAGACCTTCACAGCTTCAGGGGCGGGCTGCTTCAGTGAGGTGCCTGGCATGAGGCTCTGGCGCTGGGTCGTGGTCTTCTTTCTGATGCTTGACATCCTGCTCCTGGTACAGCTTCTGGGAAACGGATACGGCTTTTTCAGGTATGTGGAGCTCAGAGAGCACAAGCGGGCGGTCGAGGAAGAGATCTCCCAGGTGGAGCAGGGCAATCAGCGCCTGAGCCGGGAGATCCGCCTGCTCAAATCCGACCGGGAAACCCTGGCGCAGGTGATCCGTTCGGAGATGCATTGCCTGGGACCTGGGGAAACAATGTACCTGTTCACCCGTCCCTGAAATCAGGTGCCGGGCGCACGGCGGTTCTTTTCCGCCCACGCCACGGGGCATACCTCAGAAAAGCTCAATGCGGATGATCCGGCCTTTGGTGGGCGCAGGCGGCTGAAGGCTGGTCCAGGTTTCACGTCAGAACGAACTGTTGCACAGGACAATGAGCCAAGGAGCGTCTGTGATGGAAGGCAAGATCAAGTTTTTCGAGGAAGCGCTTGCTGCGGATCCCCGATCCACCCTGTTTTACAGCCTGGCAAAACTCCACGTCGGTCAGGGCGACTCAGAGAAGGCCGTTGACGTGCTGCGACGGGGCCTCGATGTCCATCCAGACCATCTCCGTGCCAACTGCATGCTGGTCAGCCTGCTGCTGGAGGCCGGTGAAGAGGATCTGGCCCTGGCCGAGCTCGACCGGGTGACCGCCGTGCTCGAAGAGGTGCCCGAGCTGTGGGCTGCCTGGGCGGAGAAGCTGAACGGGTCGGGCAGGGAGGACGCCGCGCTGGCAGCCTTTTTTCTGGCTTCATTCTTCAAGGGTGACCAGGTATCATGGGCCGGCCTCATCGAGCAGGGCATGCGCCAGCTCATACCCGGAAAGGCGCAAAAAAAAAGCCCTGAACCGGAGGTGACCGGGGAGGAAGCCGAGGCAGACCCATCTTCTTCCTCGGACCAGGGGGTTGTTCAGCCCCCCCTGGAGCCGGCAGCTGATTTGTCCGGGGAAGGGGTGGAGGAGATCCATCCGGATGACGCCGAGATAGCGGCGAAAGAGGAAGAATCTTTCTCCAAAGGGGAGCAGCAGGCCGAGGAGCTCTCCCCTGATGACCTGGAACCCCCTGCCCCCCCGTCACCCGATCAAGCTTCCGTAGGGGGTGTGCCGGAGCAAGCCGAGAATGTGGAGCAGGAGGAGCCCGGCGAGACAACCATTCGGACCAAGACCATGGCAGACATCCTGGTGGAGCAGGGAGATTATACCCAGGCCATGGAAATCTACCAGGAGATCCTGGAGGATTCATCCATTGACGAATCCCGCCGGCAGGAGATCGAGGACTCTGTGAACGCATTGCGAAGCAAGCTTTCCGACTCCAAGGAGAAGAAGCTCCTGCGCACTCTGGAAAAGCTTGCCGAGCGGCTCGAAAGCAGGGCTTCCTCCGGGTCGTGATCACTCAGAACCCAGTCCGGAAGAGCTCGGTCGGGGTTGGAGGCAGCGGCGTCAACCATGTCAGAAACAAGCCCTGCGTTGCCCGCGTCCCGGTGCAGTTCCACTGCTGCCGTTGTGTGCCCGGCGCCGGGCCGCGGAGCTGTTTCCGGGTGGTCGTTTCCGAAACGCAAACAGGGACAGCCCTGAAAACATTGGAGCGAAAGAGTCTATGCACCATTGGCTAGCTTTGCTGCTGTGCGCAGCCCTGCTCGGGACACAGCTGCCGGGTTGCTCGTCCGTGAACAAGAGCGTGGACAGAAGCCTGGAGGTCACCACAGGCGCCTACAAGAAGTACATCAACAGGGACCCGAGCGTGGATCTGGAGCAGGGGGTCGGCTGCAGCAGCGACGAGTTCACGGCCGCGCGTACATTCATGCCGGTCGACTCGGAGCTTGGCAGGCTGGTGCGTGTCCAGTTCGACAAGGACACCTACCCGCCCGAAAACTGGATGCGCATGGTCCTGGAGCAGTTCAGCTGGCTCAACGGCGTCATGGTCACGGACACCCAGGGGGACGTCCTTGTCAGGCGTCCGTCGGCAGCCATCAAGTCTCCGGACCTTCAGCTGATTCTCGAACAGGATATCGCCTGGACCCATGGCACCATCCACTGGTTTCTGCAGGAGAACGACCTGGGGCCGGAGTTCGTTCTGGTCAGTCCGTTCTTCAAGGACAATGAATGGCAGGGACTGATCGTCAGCCATTTCGATTTCAGGAGCCTGGCCGCCTTGTCACCAAATCCGCAGAGCATGGTGGCCTTCTCACCCGCATCCATGCTCTGGACGGGCCGTCACAGCGATCTGGAAACGGAGATTCTGTCCAGGGACTGGGACGGCCTGCTCAAAGACAAGGTCCAGGGGAGGCTTGAGCTGGACAAGGGATCTTTTCTGTGGCTGACTCGGTATATTGGTGAGAAACCGCTTATCTATGCGGTCAAATGCATGGGCGAGGAGTAGATTGATGAGCAAGAGCTCCGAGGACATGTGCGACGCGCGCAAGAATAACACAGAGCGGGGGACGATGCGTCAGATCACGGTGACCGAGCATCTTCTCCTGCACCAGAAGGCCTCCCCCATGGCCACGGGGAGCTTCACCAGGCTGCTCAACGACCTGATCCTGGCGGCCAAGATCATCTCCAGGGAGGTCACCAAGGCAGGTCTTGTCGACGCGCTGGGAAAGACCGGACAGGTCAATGTCCAGGGTGAAAATGTCCAGAAGCTGGACGAGTTCGCCAATCTTGTGATCATCCACCGCATGGAACGTTCGGGTCTGATCTGCGCCATGGCCTCGGA
Source organism: uncultured Desulfohalobiaceae bacterium (assembly GCA_964594925.1). Classification (GTDB taxonomy): domain Bacteria; phylum Desulfobacterota; class Desulfovibrionia; order Desulfovibrionales; family CAZUBS01; genus CAZUBS01. The sequence continues at coordinate 8,872 of CAZQOG010000045.1, read as the reverse complement.
GGAGATGGCTGACATCATCCAGATACCGAACCGTTTTGCCAAGGGGGATTATATCCTCGTTTTCGATCCCCTGGACGGCTCCTCCAACATCGATGTCAACGTCAGCATCGGGACCATATTTTCCATCCACAGGAGCACCAAGGACCCGAAGGGGGAGGTCTGCCTGTCCGAGGTGCTCAAGAAGGGGGCGGAGCAGGTTGCCGCGGGCTACTTCATCTATGGCTCGTCCACCATGATGGTCTACACCACCGGCGATGGTGTGCACGGCTTCACCCTGGACCCGAGCGTCGGGGAGTTCCTGCTCAGCCATCCGGACATCAAGACTCCGGAGCAGGGCAAGATCTATTCTGTCAACGAGTCCTACTGGCATTACTGGGATGAGAGCACCAAAGAGGTGATCCGGTACTTCAAGTCACCGGACAATGAACTGGGCAAGCCCCTGACCCTGCGCTACATCGGCTCCCTTGTGGCGGACTTTCACCGCAACCTGCTCAAGGGCGGCATCTTCATGTACCCGAGGGACCACCGCGACCCCCGAAAGCCTTCCGGCAAGCTGCGGCTGATGTGCGAGGCCGCCCCGCTGGCCATGGTCATCGAGCAGGCCGGAGGCATGGCCACCGATGGTCTGAACCCCATCATGGACATCGAGCCGCAGGAGCTGCACCAGAGGGTGCCGCTGTTCATCGGGTCCTGCAAGGACATACGCAAGGTCAGGGAAATCTACGGCAAAGTTCGGTGATGCTCACCCTGGGGATCGAGACTTCCTGCGACGAAACCGGGCTGGCATTGCTGGAGGGCGGCCGGGTGGTTTCTTCAAGGCTGGCCTCGCAGGAAGATCTCCACGCGGTCTTCGGAGGGGTGGTGCCGGAGCTGGCCTCCAGGGAGCACCTGCGGCTTCTGCCCAGACTGTTTGACGACCTGTTTTCGGAAAGCGGGCGCACCCCCGGAGAGCTGGACGCCATAGCCGTGGCCCGCGGTCCCGGGCTGCTGGGCAGCCTGCTCGTGGGCCTGGGGTTTGCCAAGGGGCTGGCCCTTTCCACCGGCGCCGGACTGATCGGGGTCAACCACCTCTGGGCCCACCTGCTGGCACCGGGGTTGGAGCAGGAGCTCCGTTTCCCTGCTCTTGGTCTGCTGGTATCAGGGGGCCACACCCACCTGACCCTCATGCACCGTCCAGATTCCCTGGAAACAGTCGGCAGGACCCTGGATGATGCAGCCGGGGAAGCGTTTGACAAGGTGGCCAAGCTGCTCAACCTCCCCTACCCTGGGGGGAGGCACATCGATCAGCTGGCCATGCTGAGCGCACCCGACACAGCCATGTTCCCCCGCCCCTATCTGAACAACCGCAATCTGGACTTCAGCTTCAGCGGGCTCAAGACGGCTGTGGCCAACCATGTTGCCGCCAACCCGGGGCTGCGCTTTCCCAGCATGGTGGACAAGGATCGTGTCCTTGAGGAAGGGGCCAGGCACCAGGAGCTCTGCAGGGTCTGCTCCTCCTTCAACTGGGCGGTGGCTTCGACCCTTAAGATCAAGACCCGGAGGGCGCTTGACCGGTACCCCCAGGTCACGGCCCTGACAGTGGCGGGTGGCGTAGCCGCCAACAGCATGGTGCGCAGGTTCATGGCGGAGCTGGCCGCGGAAGCCGGTCTGCAACTGCTCATTCCCAGCCCGGGGCTGTGCACGGACAACGGCAGCATGGTGGCCTACTGCGGTGCGCTGCTCTACCAAAGGGGATGGTCACACGACCTGGGGGTCGATGCAGTACCCAGGGGCCGTCCTGTGCCCATGGATTTTACGCGCAGCCGGGGGGTATTCCAGGCCGGGTCCCTGCCTTCAGGTTGACAGGAGCAAGCGGTCAGCCTTATGAATTTGGCATTGAGACACCCCGGAATTTGCCACCGGGGCACCTTTGTGAACACGACCGTAAACCCAATCAAGGAGCACGGTATGCCTGTTGCGGTTACAGACAGCAATTTCGAATCAGAAGTCCTGCAATGCGACCTGCCGGTGCTGGTCGACTTCTGGGCCCCCTGGTGCGGCCCCTGCAGGGCTATTGCCCCGGTTGTCGAGGAGCTGGCCAAGGAGTACGCGGGCCAGGTCAAGGTTGCCAAAATGAATGTGGACGAAAACCCCAACAGCCCCAGCAAGTTTGGTATCCGGGCTATCCCGACCCTGATTCTGTTCAAGGGCGGTGAGGTGGTCGACCAGGTCACAGGGGCTGTATCCAAGGCCAGCATCAAAGAACTTATCAGTGAAAAGGCTTTGTAGAGGTCGCGGCACCAGGGCCACCCGGTTCTTCGGAGAATAGGGAAGACTCCCCGTTTATGCGGTCATTTCTTACGGAGCAGCTCCCTGCTCCTGTGACACGATCCGGACAAATGGGGCGTTTTTTCCCTTTCTTTAGGCGAAGTTGCTGCACAGAGTACCCCGCACTCAGGCGGGGCTCTGATTTTTTTGACACTGACGACTCAGCCCGGAACGGAACTGCGGTCCGGGTGCACACAAGGCGGTAGACCAGCTATGCACATGCCCCGTTTCAACTTATGGCGCCAGACCTTTGCCGGCAGCGTGCTGCTCTTTTTGCTGAGCGGTTGCGGGGCTATTGATTACTTCTTCCTCACCCCTCCCCAGGACACGGCCAGAGAGCTTGCCGAGGCAGGGACCCAGGCCATGGAGGACGAGCAGTACAACAAGGCCATAAAGGCCTTCGAGACCCTCAAGGACCGCTACCCGTTCAGCCCCTTCGCCACAACGGCCGAGCTTGGGCTGGCCGACGCCTACTTCCTGGACGAAAACTACTCGGCAGCGGTCACCGCCTACAAGGAGTTCGAGGCCATCCACCCCGGCCACGAGGCTATTCCCTATGTCCTGTTCCGAACCGGGGTTGCCAGCTACGAGCAGTTCACATCCATCGACCGCCCTCAGGACAACATCCGTGAAGCCATCCAGTACTTCCACAGGGTCCGCGACTCCTATCCGGATTCAGAATATGCCAGACTGGCTGATGACTACATCAAGAAGTGCCGCAGGCTGATAGCCGAACACGAGATTTATGTGGCTGATTTCTACTGGCGGACGGAGCATTACGGCGCGGCCTGGAAACGCTATGAGTACATCATCGACAACTTCCCCGACCTTCCGGACATCCTGGACTACGCCATAGGGCGCAGCCAGGTTGCCTACTACCTCCACCTCAGGGACCAGTCCGAGGAGGACCGCAGGGACATCCAGGGACACTGGTCCAGGTTATTCAACTGGCTGTAATGTTGCGTCAGTCTTTTTGTCGATACTTATGTGCGAAAAATTGTCGGTTACTACCTCAAGTCATTCCCGCCTCCGCGGGAATGACATGCCGATAAAGTTTACCAAGATCGAAACGTTTTTTTGTCATTTGACTATCGATCAAACTGATGGCCGCAACACTATGTTTTGTCTACGATTTTCGTCCCTACTCTGCTCCTGAACAAAGACCAGCAACCCTGCCACGGGGAAATGCATGCCGCTGATCATCCCGCGATGGCTCGAACCCCACAGGGTCGATGACCAGGACTTCTCTCTGGCCTATGCTGCGGTGACTGACAGCCGTCGGGCCCTGCTCAAGACGTGCATTGCCCGCCACCTGTCCTGGACCGAGGGGGAAGCCCTGCAGCGAGTTGTCAGCCGGCTGGCCTACCGTCAAGGTTTTACGGTTTTCAGACGAAGCAGTCCCGCCCAAGGCCTGATCCTGGCCCTGGCGCCGGGAGTCCGTTCCCCTGCCAGGCTTCTGGCGGCGTTTCTTCCTGCGGTGGCGGCCGGGGTCGGGGAGCTGGCAGTGGTGCTGCCGGTTGACCAGCCGGAACGGGAAGAACCGTTGCTGACCGCCCTTGAGCTGGCGGGGTGTGAGTGCGTGCTTAGGGCCGGCACGGCTGAGAGGGAAAGATTTTTCTGCGAAACAGCTGCAGCCCGGGGCGACGTGCGCATGGTTTTTATGGGCCAACCCTTAGAGGGTATGACTGTTGACATGCAGCAGCTCGTTTCCGGGGGGCGGGTCGTGCTGCTTCCCGGAGTGAGCCTGCGCGTGGGACTCTGGTGGGATGACGACGACCCCTTGGACATCGAAGCGGTTTCCTGGGCGCATCCTGATCTTGCGATAGAGTGCTGGAATGCACCCGGCGAAGGGCTGCCCCAGAGCTGGATCCGACGGGAGGGGACCTGGGACAGCTGTCTGGATTGCGGCTACGACGCCCTGTTCGTTCCCGCCGCCAAGGTCGAGGAAGCCACGTCCGGTGCACACCTGGTCCTCGGACCTGGGCACGAGGGGTGCTGGGCGTGGCCCGGGCTGGGGAGTGACCATTTCCTGATCCACCGGATCGGTCTGTCCGGATCACTTCCCGGCGGCGGCAGGGGATGATTTCCCGTTCGAAAGTGCAGTCGGCTGCAGCCTTCAAGCCGGTCTCTCCGGCTTGCTTTATCCAGTAAAGAACAATATTTTTCATCCCGGTTCGGGAAGAGATTCCGCCCCCCCACTGCTGGAGTGCTCCAGCCGAGCTGTGCCTGTGCACCATTTCAACTCTGAAGAAAACCATGTCCAAGACCAGCACCGCGAAAAACTACCTGGAAAAGATCCGCAACCTGGGCATTATCGCCCACATCGATGCAGGCAAAACCACACTCACGGAACGCATCCTCTTCTACACCAAGAGGATCCACCGCATGGGCGAGGTGCACGACGGCACCGCCACCATGGACTATCTTCCCGAGGAGCAGCAACGGGGCATCACCATCACCTCGGCGGTGACCTCCTGCAAGTGGCGGGACAAGCAGATCAACATCATCGACACCCCCGGGCACGTGGATTTCACCATCGAGGTGGAGCGATCGCTGCGTGTCCTCGACGGGGCCATCGGTGTTTTCTGTGCCGTGGGCGGGGTGGAGCCCCAGAGCGAGACGGTGTGGCGCCAGTCCGAACGCTACCGGGTGCCCAAGCTGGCCTTTGTGAATAAAATGGACCGGCTCGGGGCTGATTTCGAAGCGGCCCTTGATTCCATGCGCCACAAGCTCGGTGTCAATCCGCTGGTCCTCCAGATTCCCATAGGACAGGGGGAGGACTTTGCAGCCGTGGCCGACGTGCTGACCAGGCAACGGCTGGACTTCGACCCGATCAGCCAGGGAAGCGAGTTTCAGAGCCGTTCGCTGTCGGCAGAGGAAGAGGAGCTGGTTCTCAAGTGGCGTGAGAGGCTGATCGAGCTTCTCTCCGAAGAGGATGACTCGCTTCTGGAGCGCTACCTGGCCGGGGAGGATATCCCGGTTGCGGAGCTCAGGGAACGCATCAGAAAAGAGACCCTGTCCCTGCGGTGTGTACCGGTTTTTGCCGGTTCCGCCTTGAAAAATATAGGGGTCCAGCCTGTGCTCGACGCCATCTGCGACTACCTGCCCGGGCCTCTGGAGGTGCCGCAGGCCCAGGGCATGGACCCAGTGACCAGGGAGAAGGTCTCCTTTGCCCCGTCACCCTCGGAGCCCCTCTCCGCCCTGGTCTACAAGGTGACCATGGAGACGGGCCGGAAGCTGGTCCTGATGCGCTTGTACTCCGGCAGGATCGAGTCCGGGGAGACCGTGTACAACGTGACCCAGAACAAAGAGGAAAGGGTTTCACGGCTGTTTTTCATGCACGCCGGCCACAAGGAGCGTCTGGACGAGGCCCTGGCAGGGCAGATTGTTGCTGCGGCCGGGATGAAATCCACCAGGACCGGGGACACCTTGGCCCGCAGGGGGCGACCGATCCTGCTGGAGAAGATCAGCCAGTACACCCCGGTCATTTCCCTGGCCCTGGAACCGAAGAGCTCCAGCGAGGAGGAACGGCTTCTGGACGCCCTGGACAAGATGCTCCAGGAGGACCCCACGCTCTTCCTGGAGCGTGACCCGGACACCGAGCAGATCATCTTGTCCGGCATGGGCGAGCTGCACCTGGAGGTGGCCCTGGACCGGCTGCGCCGGGAGTACAATGTGGAGCTTCGCTCCGGCAACCCCCAGGTCGTCTATCAGGAGACCATCGCGGAACCAGCGGAAGCCGGCGAGGTCTTTCACAAGGAGCTGGGCGAGGTCATGCACCACGGCGAGGTGCGCTTGATGGTGGAGCCCATTTCCAGGGACAGGAAAAACGACCTGGTCTTTGAAGCCGACACCACGGTCCTGCCCCGGGAGTGGGTCGCGGCCATCGAACAGGGCATCGAAGACGGGCTGCAAAGCGGGGTCCTCAAGGGCTACCCCGTTCTCGGGGCACGGGTCAGGATTCTCGAGTTGCGGCGGCAGCAGGACTCGAGTGGTGTGGGGTTTCACCTGGCCGCGGCAGGGGCCCTGAAAAAAGCGCTCACCCAGGCTTCACCGCAGCTCATGGAACCCATCATGTTTGTCGAGGTCTTTGTTCCGGATGATTTTGTCGGCGATGTGGTCAGTCTTCTCGGTTCCAAAGGCGCCAAGATCGAGAACATGTTCGACCGTGGTGCACAGAAGGTGGTCCAGTCCTTCACACCGCTGCGGGAGCTGTTCGGGTTCTCCACGGCCCTGCGCTCGGCAACGCAGGGCCGGGGCAACTTCATCATGAAGTTCCACCGTTTCGACGTTCTGCAGTGAAAAGGCGCGTCAGGGACCACCACTTCCTGACCCGGCTGCTGCGCAGAACAAGGTACGCCTACCTGCTGCTGATGCGGGCCAAGGCGCCACCCCATGCCACCGCCCTGGGGTTGGCCATCGGGGTGTTCATCGGCTTTCTTCCGATCATCCCTTTCCAGACGGTGACGGCTGTGGGGGTGGCCCTTGTGTTCGGTTGCGGCAAGATCGCCGCCGCCCTGGGCACCTGGGTGACCAACCCGTTAAACGTTCCCCTGGTGTACATTTCTCTGTACAAGGTGGGAATATTCGTTCTGCCGCTTGAGGGGATCGCGTTCAACCCCCGGAACCAGACCATGGGGGAGCTTCTCAGGTCAGGGTGGGACCTGTTCTGGGTCATGGGCCTGGGGGGCGTGCTGCTGGGCCTGCCCAGCGCCGTGGTGACCTACTTTGTCGTCCTGATGGTCGTGCGGCGCTTCCATGCCTTTCGGGCCAGAAGGCGCCTGGGCTGGAAGTAGGCCGGTTGCAATCTGCATTCTATCGTGTACGATTTTTTTGAGGTGACAGCAGCGGGCGAGCGGTTCTTTTCCAGGCGGGACCAGGATTTTTGAGAAGCCCGGCCGCGTGTTCCCGATTGCATCTCAATAAGGCTCCCGCAGGGCGTGTAAAAAATTTCAGGAGGCAGGATGTTGCAGGGTTTTGACCGACTGGTGGTTGTTTCCAACCGTCTCCCCATCGTCCTGAACCAGGTGGAGGGGGAGTGGAAGGTCTCGCCCGGCTCAGGCGGTCTGGTCACGGCGCTGGCTCCGATCATGCGGGAGAAGGGCGGGATCTGGATCGGGTGGCCGGGAACGACGGAGTTGGAGGGGGTGAGCGGGCCGCTGCAGAAATTTTCAAGCGAGCAGGGATACACCCTTCATCCGGTGGTTCTTGCCGCAGAGGACATCCACGGCTTCTACTACGGCTTCTCCAACGAGGTGCTCTGGCCGCTGTTTCACGAGTTTCAGGAACGCTGCATCTTCGATCCCGAATACTGGCAGCGCTACCTCAAGGTGAACAAGGATTACGCCAGGGGCATTGCCGAGGCAAGCCGGGACAGCGATTATGTCTGGGTCCACGACTACCATCTGCTCTGTGTGGCCGAGCAGCTCAAAAAGATGGGAGTCCAAAGGCAGTGCGGTTTTTTCCTGCACATCCCCTTTCCGGCTGCGGACATCTTCCTCAAGCTGCCCTGGCGCAGACAGATCATGGCGGCCTTGCTGGAGTACGACCTGGTAGGGTTTCAGACCTATCAGGACCGCAGAAATTTCGTGCAGGCCCTGCAGTACCTCTGCAGGGACGTGAGCCTCGAGGGTTCGGGGCCACTGATCACCGTCTCCTGCGGTGACCGCACAGTCAGGGCGGGATGCTTCCCCATCAGCATTGATTTCGATGAGTTCGCCGGCATGGCCTCGACCAAGGAGGTTACCCGGCGCATGGCCAGCCTGAGCCGTCTCCATCCCGAGCGGCAGATCATCCTCGGGGTGGACCGCCTGGACTATACCAAGGGCATCCCCCAATGCCTGGATGCCATGCACATGGCCCTGAAGAAGTACCCCGAGCTGCGGGGCAACATCTCCCTGCTTCAGGTGGTGGTCCCGAGCCGTGAGGGGGTCGAGGAGTACAAGATCCTCAAGGAGGAGATAGAGCGCAAGGTGGGGCAGATCAACGGGCTCTTCTCCAGGCCGGGGTGGATTCCCATCCACTACATGTACCGCTCGCTGCCCCGCAGGGAGCTGATCTCCTTTTACCTGGCTTCGGACATGGCCCTCATAACCCCGTTGCGGGACGGCATGAACCTGGTGGCCAAGGAGTATTGCGCCTGCAACTACACCAAGGACGGGGTGCTCTTCCTGAGCGAGTTTGCAGGCGCCGCGGCCCAGCTCTACAACGACGCCATCCTGATCAACCCCCACGACGTGGAGGGCGTGGCCGAGGCCATCCGCACCGGCTACTTCATGAGGGTGGAGGAGCGCAGGGAGCGCATGTCCAACATGCGCCGCCTCATCAAGGAGTACGACATCTACTGGTGGCTGGACACCTTTCTGCAGGCTGCGGCAAACATCTCGATCAAGGATTTCCCCCAGATAGAAACCTTCAAGTATCTGACCAAGATCGACGAGCTGTAACAGGCCGTTTTTGTTTGATTCTCTCGGTTCAAAAGTACATTGACAGCCAAGACGTTGAGGCCGTGGGCATTCATGCCCAGCCGAATCCGTGTCTTTTACGAGGAATGACATGAAATGGT
>CAZQOG010000044.1:0-20060 GCA_964594925.1 uncultured Desulfohalobiaceae bacterium | reverse complement strand
GAAAGGGCGCGTACCACGCGCCCCTACCAGAAGTAGGTTCTTCGACGGTATGTTGGAATATGGTGAGGAAAAGGAAACCATTTCGCATGATCGTCATCCCCGATCTCAAATAAATCCATAGGAAACGTCGAAGAACCAAAAGGCTTTGGGTGGGTTTGGGAGGGGGGTCATGTGGACGTGGTTTGCCAGGGATGGGAGAATGATTTACAGCTTCGGCGCCTGCTTGCGGGTCTACATCGTGTGGGAATGAAGGGGAGGGATGGAAACAGAGCATGACAGCATCAGAACGACAGAATCTTCAAAGTGATACCCGGGACAAGGCCGCGGCCGTCGTCGGGTGGCTGGAGGAGAAGAAGGCCCGGGGCATCGTGGCCCTGGACGTGAGCCGCATCTGTTCCGTGACCGAGGTCATCGTGGTGGCCACTGCGGGCAACCCGCGCCACGCCAAGGCGCTTGCCGACACGCTGCGGGAGCGTTGCAAGGAGCGTGGGTTCAAGCACCTGGGCATGGAAGGGTACGTCTCAGGGCAGTGGATCCTGGTGGACATAAACGACGTGGTGGTTCACATCTTTCAGGAAGACCTGCGCTCGCTCTACGACATCGAAGGCCTGTGGTCCGAGGGCCGGCCCCTTGATGCACTTTCGGAGACCAAAGCGTGAGCCGGTTGACCCCGACCCTGCTCCTGCTGCTCGACGGATGGGGGGCGGGTGAGCCCGGCCCCGGGAATGCCCTCAGCCTGGCCAGAACGCCCCATCTGGACACCCTGCTTGAGACCCGTCCCCACTGCACCCTTGCCTGCACCGGTGAAGCCGTGGGCCTGCCCGCCGGGCAGATGGGCAACTCAGAGGTCGGCCACCTGAACATCGGTGCCGGCAGGGTGGTCTATCAGGACATCGTGCGCATCGACAAAGCCATCCAGGACAGGAGCTTCTTCACCACCGACGTCCTGACCGGTCTCCTGACCACCGTCAAAGCGGCAGGAGGGCGTCTGCACCTCATGGGGCTTGTTTCGGACGGCGGCGTGCACAGCCACCAGCGCCATTTGCACGCGCTGCTGGAGCTGACTGCGGCAGCAGGTGTCGATCCATGTGTGCACTGCTTTCTCGACGGACGGGACACCCCGCCGCGAAGCGGGCAGGGATATGTCCGGCAGCTGCTTGCGACCATGGAGCGCCTTGGATCGGGCAGGGTGGCCTCGGTCACCGGACGGTACTGGGCCATGGACCGGGACAAGCGCTGGGACCGTGTGGCCAGGGCCTACCAGGCGCTCGTTCAGGGCCGGGGCGCAGCCGCCGCAGACCCGCTGGAGGCGATAGCCGGCTGCTACGAGCGGGGGGAAACAGACGAGTTCGTCCCCCCCCAGGTCATGGTGGACCCGGACGGTCGTCCCCTGGGCACAATACAGGACAAAGACGCCATCTTTTTTTTCAACTTCAGGGCCGACCGGGCCAGGGAGCTGGTGAACAGCCTGTGGCGTGAGGATTTCGACGCCTTTGAGCGTGCAGAGGTCCCGGATGTGTCGGGCATGGCCACCATGACCGTCTATGATGCGGATCTGGACCTGCCGTCGGTATTCCCGCCCCAGCGCATGGACGACATCCTGGCCCAGGTCGTGTCCGGTCGGGGTCTCAGGCAGCTGCGCATTGCCGAGACCGAGAAGTACGCCCATGTGACCTACTTTTTCAACGGCGGCGTGGAGCTGGCATACCCCGGGGAGGACCGGATGCTGATCCCGTCACCGCACGTGGCCACCTATGACCTCAAGCCGGAGATGAGCGTTTTCGAGGTCACCGACCGCCTGTGCAACGAGCTTGCAGGGGGTGCGTACGACCTGGTGGTCTGCAACTTCGCCAACCTGGACATGGTGGGGCACACCGGGGTCATGGAGGCGACTGTCCGGGCCTGCGAGGTCGTGGACGACTGCGTGGGGCGAGTGGTCAAAACAGTGCTGGACACCAAAGGGCGGCTGCTGTTGAGCGCCGACCACGGCAATGCCGACACCATGCGTGACGCAGAAGGGGGCGTGCACACCGCTCACAGCATGAACCCGGTCCCCTTTGTCCTGGTGGAGGATGGCCACGGGAAGAAAAGGCTCAGGCCCGAAGGCATTCTCGGAGACGTGGCCCCGACCATCCTGGACCTCTGGGGGCTGCCCCAGCCCGAGGCCATGACCGGGAAAAGCCTGCTGCACACAAGGAGCAGAGAGTGAACAAAAGGCGTCCTGACAGCCCGGTCAAGCCGGTGGGCATGGAGCTGATCCTCTACTACCCCTGCCCTTCGTGCGAGCGGAACATTCCGCTTCTGGCCCCGTCGCGCCCGGCCGTGGCCAAGTGCGACGGGTGCGGCAGGGAGTTCCCCGTGGTGCCTGCGGACGAAAAGCTCCTGAGTTTCCTCCGGGTCATGCTGCGCAACGGCACCTCCTGCATCGACCCGGACTATTTGTAAAGTCCGAGGTTCGAACCTTTCGATACCGATCCCGATAGCGATCCCGACCCCGATGTAAGAAGCCGACTTTGCTGTTTCTTCATCTGTTTTACCTCGAGCTTCAAGCTTCGAGCTTCGAACTTTTTCTCACCTGCTGCAATCCAATCCCGGCCATGATGCAGACCAGCCCCGCCAGGGTGGAGGGATAGATTTCTTCTCCCACCAGGAAGTGGATGAGCACCAGGGAGAGGAAGGGGGACAGGTAGATGAAGATGGAGACGCGGGCCGCGCTGGAGGAGAGGCGCAGGGCAGTCAGCCAGAGCACGAAGGTGATGCCCATCTCAAAGGCACCCACATAGGCTGCACCGAGCATGCCGGGCCAGCCGGGCAGGATGGGTGTCCCCAGCGCCACAATCAGCAGGGCGGTGTACAGGGAGCCGAAGGCGAAGTTCGTGCAGAGCCGCAGCACAGGGTCAACAGGGTCGCGGGTGTTCAGGATCCAGTACAGTGCCCAGATCAGTGTGCTGCCCAGGGCCAGCAGGACCCCCAGGGGGTTGGAGAGCTGCAAAGAGAGGACATCCCCCCGGGTGGCGATGACCAGCACCCCGGCGTAGCTCACGGCCAGGGCCAGGAGATCCAGGATCCGCAACCGCTGACCCAGCAGGGGCACGGACAACAGGGACAGGGTGATGGCCCAGGTGTAGTTGAGGGGCTGGGCCTCCTGTGCGGGGAGCAGGTCGTAGGCCTTGAACAGGACCAGGTAGTAGGCAAAGGGGTTGAGCAGCCCGAACAGGGCGGACAGGAGCAGGTCACGTTTCCCCAGCCGAAACAGTTGGGACAGCCTGCCCTGCCAGGCCAGCATGACCAGCAGGACGGCCAGGGAGGTCAGTGAGGCCAGGAACAGCAGCTGGACCACGGAGAGGTGCCGCAGGGAGATCTTGAAGGCCGAGGCCACGGTGGACCAGATGGCCACCGTGGCCAGGGCGAAGCAGGTGGCCCTGGTTTGCTGCTGCATGGTCCCCATGCATAGTTCCAAGCCCTGGAGGTGGCAAGGCCGGCGGCAGCTTGCCTGGCACACCCATTTTCACTACCATGCGCCGATCCATCCCCAGTGACAGCGACCAGACACCCGTCTCCCGGAGCTTTGGCAGTCATGATCCACGACCACGTCCTTTCCCTTATCGGATCGACCCCCATGGTGCGCATCAACCGCCTCAACCCCTTTCCCGGGGTGACTGTGGCGGCCAAGTACGAGCGCACCAACCCCGGCGGATCCATCAAGGACAGGGTGGCCCTGGCCATGGTCGAGGCGGCGGAGCGAAGCGGCGAGCTCAGCCCGGACAAGACCATCATCGAGGCCACCTCGGGGAACACCGGCATCGGCCTGGCAATGGTCTGCGCGGTCAAGGGCTACAAGATCATGCTGCTCATGCCCGACTCGGCCTCAGAGGAACGCAAACGCATCATGCGGGCCTACGGGGCCGAGATCCTGCTCACCCCCGGCCACCTGGGCACGGACGGGGCCATCGAGGAAGCCTACCGGCTGGCACGGGAGGAGCCCGGGACCTATGTGCTCATGGACCAGTTCAACAACCCGGCCAGCATCGAGGCCCACTACCGCGGCACAGGGCAGGAGATCTACGACCAGACTGGTGGGCGCGTCACCCACGTGGTGGCCACCCTGGGGACAACGGGCACGGCCATGGGCCTTGCCAAACGGCTCAAGGAGCTGAACCCGGCCATCCGGGTCATGGCTGTGGAGCCCTATGCCGGCCACAAGATCCAGGGGCTCAAGAACATGCACGAGTCCTATCCCCCGGGTGTCTATGACAAGAAGGCCCTGGACGGGATCCTGCACGTCGAGGACGAGCAGGCCTTTGCCATGTGCCGGCAACTGGCCAGGGAGGAAGGGTTGTTCGTGGGCATGAGCTCCGGGGCGGCCCTGGCCGGGGCCCTGCAGGTGGCTGGGGAGATCGGTCAAGGGGTTGTGGTGACCATCTTTCCGGACGGCGGGGAGCGCTATCTGAGCACGCCCCTGTTCGTCCCCCCCACCAGGCGCGGCCTGGCCCTGTTCAATGTCAAGACCAGGACCAAGGAGCGCTTCTCCCCAGGCTCCGGTTCGGTGGGGCTGTTCACACCCGGCCCGTCACCGGAACGCCCAGGGGATCTGGAGGCCTGGCGCAGGATCATCATTCTCGACGTTCTGACCCGCTACCTGCAGTACAACGGCGTGGCCTGCACGGGAACGGTCGGTCTCTCCGACCTGGAGGACCAGGCAGTGGAACGGTCCCGGGAGATGGGCGTGTCTCGGGAGGTCTTTACCGAGCGTTTTCTGCAGGAGACCGCGGACCTGGCGGGAAAGCTGGCAGTGACGCCGGACATTGCCTTTGTCCCGGCCAGCAGGGATCTGGAGACCATGCTGGATATCTGCAGGAAGCTCCTGGGCACGGGCAGGGCCTACGAGAAGCTGCGCTCGGTCTACTACGACGTGCACCGGGACATGGAGTACGGAGCCCTGGGCAGCATGGACCTGGACAAGCTCAGCCTGGGCAAGACGGTCGATCTGGAAGACTACGCCAAGGAAAACCCCCGGGACTTCACCCTGCTCAAGCGCTCCACCCTGAAGGACCTCAAGCTCGGGGACTTCCTCAAGACCCAGTGGGGCAGCGTGCGCCCGAGCTGGTATTTGCAGATGGCCGCCGCGGCCGGTGTGGAGGGGACCTGCCCATCCCTGGTGCTGGGGGGACAGCCCCACCAGTTCCCGCATCTGGAAAACCTGCGCTCCCTCTGGGAGCACGGCCTGGGAAAGGTGCCCCAGCTGTGGATGCTTGCCCAGCCAGTGCGCTGGGGTGAGGAGCCGGCTGTCCCACCGAGCTGCCAGGAGCTGCTCGAGCAGCTCGGCAGCCCGCACATCCTGCGCCTCTGGCTGCTGTCCACCTCCTACCGTAAGACGCTGACCCTTTCGCAGGAGGGGCTGCGCATGTGGGAGAAGAACTGGCGCAAGGTGCAGGAGCTCGTGGGCCACCTGGTCTCTGCGCAGCAGTCAGGAGGCGGCTTGGCCAAGGAGATCAGCCAGGCCAACTACGACCTGAAGCACGGCCTGAAGGAAGCCATGGAGGACGACCTGGCCCTGCACCGCTTCTGGCCGGTGCTCTTCGACTACTGCCGCATCGTGAACCGGCGCATGGTCAGCAAGGAGCTCAGTGGAGAGGAGGTCGGGGCCTGTCTTGCCCAGCTCAAGGCCGCGGACGCCATCCTGGCCATGGTGGACTGGGAGGGTCTGCCGGTAGAGCGACCGGACTGGCCCGAGGAGCTGGCCGATCTGGTCGCCAGGCGGGAGAAGGCCCGCAGCAGCCGGGACTTTTCAAGCGCCGATGCGTTGCGGACCAGGATCAGCGAGATGGGGTACGAGATCGAGGACACGGCTTCGGGACCGCGCCTGCACCGCAGGTAGTGGGGATCAGCTTCCGGCGAACTTCTTGGAGTCGATGCGGTACTTCTTGACCTTGTAGTTGATGACCCGGTAGCTGGCCCTCAGGTCGCGTGCCGCCTGCAGCATGTTGCCCCTGCTCTTCTTCAGGGCGTCGATGAGCACCTCCTTTTCAAAGTCGGCCACCACCTCCCCGAAGGAAAGGTCCGTGTCCGTGGCCGAGCTTTCTGCGGTCTGCAGGGAGGGGGGCAGGTGGTAGGTCCTGATGACCTCGTCGTTGCACAGCAGCACGGCCCGTTCCAGGGAGTTGCGCAGCTCGCGCACGTTGCCGGGCCAGTGGTACTGGACCAGCAGGTCGATGGCCGGGGTGGAGATCCGCTTGAGGCTCTTGCCGTACTCGCGGGAGAAATCCTGCAGGAAGTGCTCGGCCAGGGGAAGGATGTCGTCCCGACGCTCCCTGAGGGGGGGGATGAAGATGGGGAAGACGTTGATCCGGTAATAGAGGTCCTCCCGGAACTGCCCTTTCTCCAGCAATTCCTCCAGGGGGCGGTGGGTGGCGCAGACCAGGCGCACGTCCACATGGATGGTCTTCTCCGATCCCAGGCGCTGGATCTCCCCCTCCTGAATGGCCCGCAGCAGCTTGGCCTGGGCCTCCCCGCTCAGCTCCCCGATCTCGTCCAGGAACAGGGTTCCCTTGTCCGAGAGCTCGAAACGTCCCTTCTTGGCCTGCACCGCGCCCGTAAAGGCCCCTTTTTCATGCCCGAAGAGCTCGCTTTCCAGAAGCTCCGAGGGCAGGGCCGCACAGTTCAGCTTGATGAACGATGCGTCCTTGCGGGGGCTGGAGAGGTGGATGGCCTCCGCCAGCAGCTCCTTGCCCGTACCCGACTCGCCGCGCAGAAGCACGGTGGCCCTGCTGGGGGCCACCTGGGCCACCTGCTGCAGCACCGCAGCCATGCTCTTGGAGGAGGCCACGATGTTGTCGGGCGAGTAGGCGGGACGGCCTTCGGGGTCGGGGGCCAGCCCAAGGGTGCGCATGTGGTCCTGCCTGGCCATCTCGTCCTGGAGACGGGCTGTCTGTCGGGCGATGATCCCGGCCACGACCTCCAGGAAGCTGCAGTGTGCTTTGAGCTCCCTGTCGGAGGCCTTCTGGATGTCCAGGCTGAGCACCCCCAAAACCTCGCACCTGTCCTTGTGCTCGTGGACGGGGTGCAGCACCGGGACGCTGATGAAGGACAGGCTGGAGAGCTCCTGCTTGGAACGCCCAAAGGCCCTGTTCAGGAAGGCCGGGTGCTCGGACATGCGTGGAACCACGATGGGCTGGCCCGTGGTCAGGACCTGACCGGTGACGCCTTGCCCCGGAGCGTAGCTGATCTCCACGTCCCTGGTGCCGCCGTCCGAGAGGTTGAGCTTGAGGGTGTTGGTCCGGGGGTCGAAGATGGCCAGGAAGATCCGCTTGTAGCCCTGGTTGCGGGCGATGATATCCAGCAGGTCCTGCAGTCCGGTCTGCAGGGGGCTTTGCGGATCGACCTCGTCCAGGATCTGCTTGAGGGTCTCCAGGAAGTCGGTGCAGGATTCGTCCTGCCCCGGTGTGGCCGGGGATGGTGTCATGGAGTTCAAAGCGCCCCGGCGCCCAGGGTTGCGGCCTGCCTGTTCATGTCCCTGATCTTTGGCTTGAGGTAGCGGTCTATGGCCTGGTCCAGCTCGTCCGAGCCAAAGGGCAGCAGCCCCGAGGCACACAGCGCACCCAGAAGCACGGTGTTTGCGCAGAGCACGGTCCCGGCCTGCCTGGCAAGGGACAGGCAGGGGATGAAGCGGGCCCGGGGGGAGCAGTCGCGCACGGTTTGCTCGATCACTTCGTACTCGGGGTAGGTTTCCCGGCCCAGGGACACGCTGACCGGGGGCAGGGGCTCGCTGCAGCTGAGCACTGTGCCTCCCGGCCTGAGATAGGGCAGGGCGCGCAGGGTTTCCATGGGCTCGAAGCCAAGCAGCACGTCGGCCTCGCCCTTGCCGATCCTGGGGCTCAGACAGCCACCCAGCAGCACTGTGGACTCGACCACGCCGCCGCGTTGCGCCATGCCGTGAATTTCTCCGGAGGTGACGGGGATGCCGCAGTCAAGGGCGATACGCGCCAGCAAAGTGGTGGCGGTGAGGGTGCCCTGCCCGCCGACACCGGTGAGGAAGATTCGGACCTTGTCCATGTTCAGCTCCTCTTGCGTGCTTTGATGTGTTGGCTGACCTGAACACAGAGCATGCACCCCGTGCACTGGTTCTCGTTGATCAGGACATTCTCTTCCTGCACATAAAAGGCGGGGCAGGCCAGCTCTTCGAGACAGCGGCGCACGTCCTGGTGCTGCTCGGCAACGTAGGCCACCTGCTTCGGCTTGTGGCCCAGGGTTCGCCTGGCAAACAGGGTGCAGGGGTCCTCGGCTATGAGGACCCGCACGCCCTTGAGTGCTTTGAGCGATTCCAGGGCCTCGACCGTGGCCTTGTGGTGGAAAGGTTTGGCAGTGACCACCTGCTCCACCCCGCAGCCCCGCACGATCTGCTCGATGTCCACCCGCGATTCCGACGCTCCGTGCACGGTGTGCTCGACGCCGGGGTTGGGCTGGTGCCCGGTCATGGCCGTGGTCCGGTTGTCCAGGATGACCACCAGGATGTCGTGGTTGTTGTACACGGCGTTGACCAGTCCGGTGATCCCGGAGTGGAAGAAGGTCGAGTCGCCGATGAAGGCCACCACCGGCCGGTCCACCACTTTGGCCATGCCACAGCCGCCGGAAATGGACGAGCCCATGCAGAACAGGAAGTCGGCCATCTTCAGGGGGGGGAGGATGCCCAGGGTGTAACACCCGATGTCGGAGGAGTAGAACGCATCGTCGCCGAACACCTTGCGCACCGCATAGAAGGTTGCCCTGTGGGAGCAGCCCGCGCAGAGATTGGGGGGACGGCTGGGCAGGTCGACAGCCACGCTGCCGCAGGCCCCGGCTTCACGGGGATCCGCAGCCAGACCCAGGGCCCGGCTGACCATGGGGGTGTCGAACTCGCCGAGCCGGGGCAGGTGTTCGGACTTGCCCGTGACCGCAATGTCGAGACCGTGCCGCTGGCACAGGACCCTGACCGCGTCTTCCAGGATGGGCTCCAGCTCCTCCACCACCAGCACCTGGTCGACCTGCTGCAGGAAGGAGAGAATTTTCTGCTCGGGAAGGGGGTAGGTGAAGCCGAGCTCCAGGACCCTGAAGCGGTCGGCGGCCCCGCTGTCACTGATGGCGTCGTTCACATAGGCCCGGCTGATGCCCGAGGTGATGACCCCCACGGACCCGTTTCCCCACTCCCTGTTCCAGGGGCTGTTCTCGGCCTCCTGGCGCAAGGTCTCCAGGTTCTCCAGGAGCACCTTGTGCCTGCCCCGGGCCACTACGGGGATGGGCACGAAGCGAAAGGGCTGCTTGGTGAATTCGCCTTTGGTGGACGCAGCTTGCAGAGGACCGAAGGTCACCGGACCCCGCAGGTGGTTGACCCGGGTCGTGGTCCTGAGCAGTACGGGCTGCTCGAAGCGTGCGGACAGCTTGAGGGCGTCCCTGGTCATGTCCTTTGCCTCCTGGGCGGAAGCGGGCTCGAAACAGGGCATGCCCGCCAGGCGTGCATAGTAGCGGTTGTCCTGCTCGTTCTGGCTGGAGTGGCAGCCCGGATCGTCCGCACTGAGCAGGACCAGCCCCCCGGGTGTCCCGATGTAGCACAGGGTCATCAGGGGGTCGGCTGCCACGTTCACCCCGACATGCTTCATGGTCACCAGGGTGGGCACGCCTGCCAGGGCGGCCCCCCCCCCGACCTCCAGGGCCACCTTCTCGTTGACCGAGTACTCGAAGATGTAATCGGCCTCGGGGGAGAGCCTGAAGAAGGTGTCGGGCGCTTCTGAGGAGGGGGTGCCGGGGTAGCAGGAGATGAAGCCCACGCCGCCTTCCAGGGCTCCGCGGACTATGGCCTCGTTCCCGAGCAGCAGCTCGGTGGACTCAGGAATATCGTTGAGCAGTGGGTGGGGCATGCAGGGCTCCTTTGATCGCTGGTTTAGGAAGACCGGGAGGCGATTTTGTTGTTGAGCTGGTCGATTTTGTGGTTGAAGAAAAGATGGTTCGCTTCGGGAGACATGGACTTCATCTCTTCGTAGACGCTGATGGCGCGTTCGAGGTTGCCCGCCTTTTCCGCTGTCGGCGCCATCTCGCTCAGCACCAGGGCCTTGAAGGAGTCCGGAGATTTGTCAAGGAGCTCCTCCAGGATGTCCAGGGCCTCCCCCGGCTTTCCGGCCTGGGAAAGGCTGGTGGCGCGGCCCAGGTTGGCTGCGACCTGGAGCTCTGTGGTGCCGTGTCTGGCCACCTGGTTCCAGATGTTTTCTGCCCGCTCGAAATCCTGGATCTCCATGGCCAGCCGGGCCATCTCCAGCCTGACCCCCTGCTGCATCGAGGACGGGGCCTCGGACAGGAAGGCTTCCAGGGCGGCAAGCTTGCCCTCTCCATCGGGCTGGGAGAGAATGGTCCTGAGCTGCTCGCGGGATTTTTCTGCGGCATGGCCCTGGTAGATGGTGACGCCCGAGTATACCCCCACGACCAGGACAACGGCCGCAATGACCAGCCCGATAACCCTGAGGTTGTCGGTGATCTTCTGCAGCAACGGGTGGATGTCCTCGGACATCTCGCTTTCCAGGGTGCTCAGGAGCCCCTGCTTGTCTTGTTTCGGCTCCATGGCCATCTCCTTTCAGCGGGATCTTCAGGTTCGTTTGTAGTTGCCGGTAACGGCACGCCCTTCTATATGTCCTTTTCAAAAATGTCAAAATCTGAGGTCATCTGCTGCAGCTCAGACAGGCCTTGGCCGCCTGTAGGTGCTTTTCGACCAGAGCCATGCACTTGGCGATCCAGGGCCGATTCTGCTAGATACCTTGGGTCGGGCCTGGGGTAACGTCTGGACAGGACACAGTCAATGTGCGCTGAATCGTACGCTGAATCGCGAAAACGTCTGCTGGTGACCTTTCTCGGGGTGGGGGAGTCCTGCGACGAAGATTCCCCCAACACCTCTCTTCTGGTCCACAAAGGGGACCAGGCCTCGGGGTCACTCCTTCTGGACTGCGGGTTCACCGTTCCCCCGGCGTTTTTCGCCCGGATCGACGATCCCGACTCCCTGGAAGCGGTCTGGATCTCGCACTTCCACGGCGACCATTTTTTCGGCCTGCCTCTCCTGCTGCTGCGACTGCGGGACATGGGGCGCAGACACAGCCTGTCCATCGTCAGCCAGGAAGGTGCGGAGCTGGTTGTGGGCGCGGCATTGGAGCTGGCCTACCCCGGCGTCCGGGAGAGCCTGGGCTATGAGCTGCGGTTCGTGGCCCTGGAGCCGGGCGCATCAGCCACCCTGTGCGGGGTGAAGTGGAGCACCGCCCTGAACGACCACTCCCAGAAGGATCTGGCCCTGCGGCTGGACAACGGGGCGTCCGCGCTCTTCTACAGTGGTGACGGGCGCCCGACAGAGGCCACGCTGGACCTGGCCCGGGGATGCGACCTGGTGGTCCACGAGGCGTACACAGTGGACGAATCAACCCCAGGCCACAGCAGTGTGCAGGAGTGCCTGGACTTCGCCCGCAAGGCCGGGGCACGGCGGCTGGCCCTGGTGCATGTGCAGCGGGAGGTTCGACGAAGTCAAGCCGCCCGGATCGAGGAAATTTTGCAGCAGGCCGGCGACATCACGGTCGTCCTGCCCAGACCCGGAGAGAGCATCTCTATCTGAAGGGGGAACATATGGATATTCAGGTCACGATCAGCGACCTGGCCGCCAGGGCCAAGGAAGCCTCACGCACGATGAACAGTGTGGACGGAGCCAGCAAGGCTGCAGGGCTCACCAGGCTGGCCGCGCTTCTGGACAGCGAGAGAAAGGCTGTCAAGGCGGCCAATGCCAGGGACCTGGAGGCGGCCAAGGCCCGGGGCATGGACAGTGCCAGGCTGGACAGGCTGGCACTGACGGACCCGGTCATCGACTCCATGGTCCAGGCCTGCAACGAGGTGGCCCTGCTTCCCGACCCTGTGGGGTCCATCGAGTCCATGGAGAAACGCCCCAACAACATGCTCGTGGGACGAATGCGCATCCCCCTGGGGGTGGTGGCCATGATCTACGAGTCCCGGCCCAACGTGACCATTGACGCGGGCATCCTCTGCGTCATGGCCGGCAATGCCATCATCCTGCGGGGGGGGTCGGAGGCCTTTCATTCCAACCAGTTCCTGGCCGACCTTTTTTCGAGGGCCCTGGAGGAGTCGGGGCTGCCCGCGGCAACCGTGCAGCTCGTCCCCACCACGGACCGGGCCGCGGTCCAGGCCATGCTCAAGCTGGACCAGTACATCGACGTGGTCATCCCCCGGGGGGGCGAAGGACTGATCAAGGCGGTGGTGGCCGATGCCACCATGCCGGTGCTCAAGCATTACAAGGGGGTCTGCCACACCTACGTGGACCAGGGGGCGGATCTGGACCAGGCCCTGGACATCGTGCACAACGCCAAGGTGCAGCGCCCCGGGGTGTGCAACGCCCTGGAGTGCCTGCTGGTGCACGTGGGCGAGGCCACGGAGTTCCTGCCCCGGGTGGCAAGGCGGCTGGGCAGGGACGGCGTCTCGTTCCGGGCCTGTCCCAGCTCCCTGCCCCTGCTTGGAGACGGGGCAGTCGCTGCTGATGAATCTGACTGGGGCCAGGAGTTTCACGATCTTATCCTGGCGGTCAAGGTCGTGGCTTCCCAGGAGGAGGCCCAGGAGCACATTGCGGCCTTTGGTTCCAACCACTCCGAGGCCATCCTTACCAATGACCATTCCCGGGCCATGCGGTTTCTGCGCGAGGTGGACGCCTCCCTGGTACTGGTCAACGCTTCGACCCGTTTCAACGACGGCGGCATGCTCGGCCTCGGGGCGGAGATCGGCATCAGCACCTCCAAGCTGCATGCCTACGGTCCCATGGGGGTCAAGGAGCTGACCTCCACCAAGTTCGTGCTGCTCGGGCAGGGGCAGATACGGACTTGAAGCTCGAAGCTCAAAGCTGAAAGCTCAAAGCAAGACAGAAGAGTTTTTTCCTAAACACAGAACACAAAGGTTCCCATGAAAATCGGGATTCTCGGCGGGAGCTTCAACCCGGTGCACAACGGTCACCTTCGAGTGGCCGTGGAGGCTTTGGAGCAGATCGGGCTGGATCGGGTGGAGCTGCTCCCGGCCAGCATCCCTCCGCACAAGACCACCGAGGACATGCTGCCCTTTGAGGTGCGATGCCGCCTGCTGGAGCTTGCCTCGGCCGGACACCCCCTGTTGCGCGTCAACCCGGTGGAAGGCGAGCGCAAGGGCCCCTCCTACACACGCGACACCCTGTCCATCTACCGTCGTCACCACCCCGAGGCAGAGTTTTTCTTCATTCTGGGGGC
Organism: uncultured Desulfohalobiaceae bacterium; assembly: GCA_964594925.1. Lineage (GTDB taxonomy): Bacteria > Desulfobacterota > Desulfovibrionia > Desulfovibrionales > CAZUBS01 > CAZUBS01. Next base: position 6,780 of record CAZQOG010000044.1, on the reverse strand, counting down.
GGACGATTTTCAGGACCTGCCCTCCTGGTACCGCTGGGAGGAGCTGCTGACCATGACCAACTTTGCCGTGGTGGGGCGTGAGGAGGAGGGGGTGGATGACCTGTCGGATTTTCTCGCCCGTCTTGCCCCCGGGTCGCCGCCTGCCCCGGTCGGGGAACTCTCCTGGACCCTCCCCGGGGGAACCAGGGTGTGCTACATCTCCATGCCCCGCCTGGACATCAGCGCAACCCTGCTCCGAGGCAAACTGGAGCAGGGCAAAAGCCTGGCCTTTCTTGTGCCGGAAGCAGTGGCCCGGGAGCTGGAGCGCCACCGTGACAGGGAGCAAGCTTTCGGGGCGCACGGCAGCTGACCTCACGCCTGTTCCCCACCCCGCCACAGCCGGGGAGTCCCGTTTCAGTCAGCGGGCCTTTCCGGGATCGGTTCATTTCCTTTCGAACCTCGAACAGCGCAGGCATCGGCCGGCCCATTCGTTCCAAAAAGAACGGGTTTTACACCCCTGAGCTTCTCTGCCATATTTTCATTTACTGAAAGCCTGATTCGTGTGGAGAGACGGCTGCACCATGTGACTCAAAAGTCATTCAGGAGATCGCGATGACAGCTAGCAAGGTCAAGGAGTGGGTGTGCACGGCCCTGGAAATCGAGGACAAGGGGCAGGAGCTTTACAGGCAGGCCATGCAAGGGTGCCCCGAGGCCATGGGCAGGGAGGTGTTCAAGTACCTCTACGACGACGCTGCCGAGCACAAGAGCCGTATCAACGACATCTACCAGTCCCTGCAGCAGGGCGAGGCCATGGAGCAGGTCTGCACCCTGCCCGAGGAACGGGAGGAGGACATCCAGACCATGCTCAAGAAGCTGGTGGACCAGTACCCCACCGAGACCCAGGTCTGTTACGACACCATGCGGGCCCTGCAGATGGGCATCGACTACGAGCTGTCCGTGATCCGCTTCTACGAGAAGGCGCTGCAGCAGGCCGAGGGCAGGGAGGAGCGGCGCTTCCTGCGGCGCATGGTCCAGGAGGAGCGCGCCCACTACGTCCTGCTCTCCGACCTCAACTACTACTACGAGGACCCCGAAGGGCCGCTCTTCGGAAGAAGAGGCTGAAGCATGGTGGACCTGGTGGACGTCGTGGACTGGGTGGACAGGTGGACGGAGTGGACGCGTTAAAAGTGTCGACATACGCAACCAGCGCCACAACACGTTCTTCTCTTCCCTGTCCACACCGTCCACTCCCGGCCTTTTGTCCACTGGGTCCACTTCGTCCACCATCCTTGTTATTTCCTCCCTCTTTTGCGTACCATGATTGTTCGTGCTGTCTTCTTCCCTGGACTCAACCAAAGGATACCAGCGACATGCAAGACACCAGTGTGAACATCCGCATCGGCGGCGAGGCCGGGCAGGGGCTGGACACTGTGGGACAGCTTCTGACCAGGGCGCTCATCCGCAGCGGCTACGAGGTGGTGGTGGTGCAGAGCTACCTGTCCCGCATCAGGGGCGGGCACAACACCTTCACCATCAGGACCGGCCCGGATCCGATCCAGGCCCCTGGAAGCGGGGTGGACGTGCTGATCGCCCTGAACCAGGAGACCGTTGACAAGTACCGGGAGGAGCTCAGGGAGGGCGGTGTGGTCATCATGGACCAGGAGCTGGATGACAAGGGTGTGCAGGCCCTGAAGGTGCCTTACGAGGACCTGGTGGAGAAGAAAATCCACACCAACACGGCTGCCCTGGGGGTGGCGGCGGGCTTGCTGGGCCTCTCCCAGGAAGTGGTGGCCGAGCTGATCAATGAGCAGTTCGGCGCCAAGAAGCCCGAGGTGGCGGAAGCCAACACCGAGGTCCTGTCCAAGGCGTATGCATGGCTCGAACGTCAGGACACGAAACGAGACCCCCTGCCGGAGACAGAGGACAAGGGGCAGCGCCTGATGCTGGCCGGGAGTGAGGCGGTGGCCCTGGGCGCCATGGCATCCGGGGTCACCTTCTGCTCCTTCTACCCCATGACCCCGTCCACAGGGGTGGCCTTGAACCTGATTTCAAACGCCAGGGAGCTGGGGATCGTGGTGGAGCAGGCCGAGGACGAGATCGCGGCCATCAACATGGCCATCGGGGCATCGTTTGCCGGGGCCAGGGCCCTGGTCCCCACCTCGGGAGGGGGCTTTGCGCTGATGACCGAGGGCGTCAGCCTGGCCGGGATGACCGAGACCCCGGTGGTGGTCGTGGTGGCCCAGCGGCCCGGTCCGGCCACGGGGCTGCCCACCCGCACCGAGCAGGCCGACCTGGATCTGGTGCTCAACGCCGGCCACGGGGAGTTTCCCCGGGCTGTCTTTGCCCCGGGAACTCCGGAGGAGTGCTTTTCCCTGACCCGCAAGGCCTTTGACCTGGCAGAGCGTTTCCAGGGGCCGATGTTCGTTCTCTCCGACCAGTATCTGGCCGACTCCTACAGGGCGGTGCAGCCTTTTGACCTGGATGGGATGGAGGACATTGCCGGGCCCGGGACCGAGACCGACAATCCGGAGGAGTACCAGCGCTACGCACTGACCGAAAACGGCGTTTCACCCCGCCTGGTGCCTGGTTTCGGCAGCTACCTGGTCGTGGCGGACAGTGACGAGCACACCCCTGACGGCCACATCACCGAGGACCACGACGTGCGGGTGAGCATGGTGGACAAGCGCCTGACCAAGGGTCTGGGGCTGTTCGAGGAGGTCATTGCCCCCGAGCTCGACGGGGATGCTCAGGATGCGCTGCTGCTGGTCTGCTGGGGGTCGAGCAAGGGCTCGGTGCAGGAGGCGGTCTCCCATCTCAGGGATCAGGGGAAAAACGCGGCCATGCTGCACTTTTCCCAGGTCTGGCCTTTGAAAAAGGACCAGTTTCTCTCGTCCCTCGAGCAAGCCGCCACCGTGGTCAGTGTGGAGAGCAATGCCCTTGGCCAGCTGGCCCGGCTCATCCGCAGGGAAACCGGTTTCCACATCCCGAAGCTGCTGACCCGGTTCGACGGCCTGCCCATCACTCCGGAGCACATTTTGGAGCGGCTGGACAGGATCGCCTGATCTGCAGTCTTGAAAGAACAGCCTGAGCTGCAGAAGAAGTGTGAACACGTAATCAAAACCCGGCAATGAAACAAAGGAGCCGACATGGCATCGATTGAAGACTATGGGAAGTTCGAGACGGCCTGGTGCCCGGGGTGCGGCAACTTCCCCCTGCTCAAGTCGCTCAAGCAGGCCCTGGCCGACTCAGACATAGAGCCCCATCAGGTCCTGTTCTCCTCGGGGATAGGCCAGGCAGCCAAGACCCCGCACTACCTGCGCTGCAACGTCTTCAACGGGCTGCACGGGCGTCATCTTCCCGTCTCCACCGGGGCCAAGCTGGCCAACCCCGATCTGGTGGTCATCTCCGAAAGCGGGGACGGCTGCACCTACGGGGAAGGGGGCAACCACTTCCTGGCTGCTCTCAGACGCAACCTGGACATGACCCTGCTGGTGCACGACAATCAGATCTACGGGTTGACCAAGGGCCAGGCCAGCCCGACCACCAGCGAGGGGCACCAGACCAAGGCCCAGCCCTGGGGGCAGCCTTCCAGCGGCTTCAACCCGGTGGCGGTGGCCGTGGCCATGCGGGCCGGGTTCGTGGCGCGCGGGTTCGTGGGACAGGGCGACCACCTGGCCTCCCTGATCAGCCAGGCCATCGCTTTCAAGGGCTTTGCCCTGGTGGACATCTTCCAGCCCTGTGTGTCCTTCAACAAGGTCAACACCTTCTCCTGGTACAAGGAGCGTTGCTACCAGCTTGGGGAGGACCACGACCCGACAGACTTCATGCAGGCCATGGAGAAGGCCGAGGAGTGGGGGGAGAGGATTCCCATCGGGGTGATCTGGAAGAACGAGGAGCGGCCGACCTTCGAGAGCCACCTGCCCATGCTCGAAAAGGGCCCCATGGCCACCCGCACGCTGGACCGAGAGGCGCTCAAGAAGGTCATGATGAGCTACGCGTAGCCTGCTGCAAAGATATTTGGTTCTTCAGGCTCCCGAGCTCTGACCATCGCACATATTGGAGGCCGCGGTCATTCATGCCCAGCCGAATCCGTGTCTTTTATGAGGAATGACAAGGGATGGTCTCTTGAATACAGCCGGTGCCGGGACGGACATCTTAGTTGGAGCGGGACGGTGGTAGTGCCCCGTCAGTAAGAACGATCGGTACACGGATGGACCATGTGAGAGTGAGTGGCGCGACGCACTTCCATTCTGGCTGGTCATGAACACCCACGGCCTCTCTCCGAATCCGGCAGATCGTTGTAAGAAGAGGCTTAAACTTTTCGAGCAGGGGTTCCCGAAGCTTTTTTCGGGCTTGCTTGTTTTGAGAATCGTTATTAATTAATGTCTCTGAGTCCAGAATTCCGGCCAGCGGTGACCGGTTTTTCAGTGGATCCGGGTCGTAGGATTGTCATAAACAAATCGGAGAGCGTATGATCAAGAAATTCATGGTGCTGACCCTGGCTCTGCTCCTGGCCGGCCTGGGGCAGGGACTGGCAGTCGAGCCCCCATCAGAGGGTGAGGTCTTTCCGGATATCCCCCTCCAGGTTCCAGAGGATGCGGACCACAGGGACTACCTGGGTCTTGAAGCCGAGAGCGGAACATTCGGGCTCGAGGATGTTCAGGCTGAGCTGATCATCGTCGAGCTATTGTCCATTTATTGCCCCTACTGCCAGAAGGAAGCGGAAAGCGTGAACGAGCTTTACGAGCGCATCACCTCCCGGGGGCTCGACGACCGGATCAAGCTGCTGGCCTTGGCACCGGGCAACTCGGCTTTCGAGGTCGGGACCTGGATCAAGCGATACGACACGCAGTTCCCGATCTTTCCCGATCCGGATTACACCTTTCACAAGATTCTGGGGGAGACAGGCACTCCTTACTTCTTTGTGCTCGACATGGAGGATGGACACGGCAAGGTGCTGTATGCGGCCAGTGGATCGTTTGGTCCTGTTGCATCATTCCTCGAGCCCTTCGAGAAAATGGTCAAGGAGCGCAGCCAATGAAATACTTTTTTCTGAGAATGCTCTTTCCCGCAGCAGCCCTGATGCTGTTGTGCACCGGAACAGGGGCTGCCCAGATCGCTTCTGAGCATGTCTTCGAGACCGGCACACTCAAGCCCGTGGACAGCGAGCTCAAGGTGTCTGTCGGTGAAACAGCCCCCGACTTCACCCTGGAGTCGGTTTCCGGGGGAAAGGTAACCCTCAGCGATTACCGGGGCAGGATGAACGTGATGCTTTCCTTTGTGCCCGCGGCCTGGACTCCGGTCTGCTCGGACCAGTGGCCGGGATACAACATCGCCCAGCCCTACTTCGAGGATTACCAGACCATGCTGCTGGGAATTTCCGTGGACAACATCCCAACCCTCTATGCCTGGACACAGGAGATGGGTTCGCTCTGGTTCCCTGTGTTGTCCGACTTCTGGCCTCACGGCGAGGTGGCCTCGACCTACGGCATCCTGCGCTCCGACGGTGTTTCCGAACGGGCTGTCTTCCTCATCGATAAGCAGGGGGTCATCCGATACATCGACGTGCACGACATAAATGCCCGCCCCGACCTGGAGACCATAGTCCGCGCGATGGAGAAGCTGCCCAAGTAGTGTATTTGCAGTGCCCGCGGGGGGAGGAGCAACCCTTTCCACAGCGGATCAATGGTTCAGGGGTGAAGTACAAGCAAGGCGGCCACGTGGCCGTCTTGCTTTTTACGTGGGATCATGGTGTACAATAGATGGTGGTTGTCAGGAATGCACTGGTTGCATGCCTACGTCCCGTAGCAGCGCCAAATACGCACTCCGCTCCACACAGCCAAGACAAAGGAGGACACTATGAAACACATGAGAATCTGCGCCGTACTGCTTGGAGTTGTCATGCTCCTCGGTTTGGGGCCCGGGGCCGGGGCTGAAGAGCTGGTCCGCATCTCGAAGATCAAGAACCGTCAGGTGCTCCTCCCCGACGGTGAAACAGGAGAGCTCAGCACCGTGCTCTTCGACCCCCAGACCGGTGTCATTGGCTTCGCCGTGGTTTCCAAGGGGGGGGTGTTCGGCCTGCTGGACGAGGAGGTCGTCGTGCCCTGGCCGGCCATGGACATGCGTCAGGACAGGAGCTTCCAGGTCGACAAGGGGGTTTCCCCGAGTCCAAACCCCGAGACCATGACCATGGAGCGGGTCACGGACATCTATCAGGCGGCAGGACTGGAAGATCGGATCGCCAATGCCAGGCAACGCTTCGAGGCCGGGGCCTGCGCGGCGGACTGGACGTGTGAACGGCTCCTGGAGCTCGAACGGGTGGCCTTCTACAGGATCAGGTTGCGTGAAGAGGGTCAGAACGTCGGTCTGGTCAGGGATATCCTGATCGACCCGGTGGCAGGGCAGGTGGTGCTGCTGGTCATGGAGCGGGGCGCCTATTTCTTCCGCTGGGTGGAAACCACCGTGGCCGACAACCTGGTGCTCCTGCCCTGGCCTTCGGTTGATCCGATCCAGGATCGGGACATTCTCGTGGCCTCGCCGGATCAGGACGAGCTGGCCGGTGTCCCGGTCTATCGTCCCGATGAGTCACTCGATGTCGACCTGAACCGGGCTGAGAAGATTTACAGCCACTTTGGGTACGACACCTACTGGAAGACGTTGCGGCAAGGGGAGCAGTAAAGGGCGATTTCTCCTTTTGCGTGGTGATGAAAAAGAAGACGGCGGCTGTGCAAGCCGCCGTCTTTGTTGTTGTGCGCCCGGCAGGGCGCACCTACTTGGAGGTGAAAGTCCTCTACGGACCCG
>CAZQOG010000043.1:0-20064 GCA_964594925.1 uncultured Desulfohalobiaceae bacterium | reverse complement strand
CGTAAGCCGGGTTTTCGAGACATAAAGGGCTTCCAACCACCACCGGGCAGAGCTTATGGACCAGAAGGAAGAGCCCGAAAAGCTGGACGCAACCGTCCTGGACGAGGCCTCGGCTCTCCAGAGCTGGGTGCGCAGGGCCAGGGCGGGGGAGAGACCGGCCTTTGAAAGACTGGTGCAACGGTATCAGGAGAGGGTGTACCGCTTGGTTTACTACAGAATCCGTTCCCGTGCCGATGCCCAGGAGTTGACCCAGGACGTCTTCCTCAAGGCGTACAAGAGCCTGCCCCGGCTCAAGGAGGACGGCAAGTTCAAGAGCTGGTTGTTCAGCATTGCCGTGAACAGGGCCACGGACCATCTGCGGCGCAAGAAGCTGGTGATGCTGTTCAGCGATACCAGGACCGAGGAAGATCGCATCGTGGATGCAAATCCCTCGCAGAGGAACCAAGGGGCGGCGGAGCAGCTGGCACGAAAGCAGTTCTGGGGCCAGGTGGACAGGTTGTCCGGGCAGCTCTCCCGGCGTGAAAAGGAGGTCTTCATGCTCAGGTTCCTGGACGAGCTGGGCATCAGGGAGATTGCCGAGGTCATCGGTCAGAGCGAGAGCACGGTCAAGACGCACCTGTATCGGGCCATCAGGAAGTACCAGAAGGACGGGTCACTGAAGGAGTATCTCCTGAGGGGGGAGCCATGAGCAACAGCGGTGTGCGGCATTTGACGGACAGCCAGCTCTGCAGAGCGGCGGTCGACCAGGACGACCTGGATCCTGAGCAGCAATGTCATCTTCAGGGGTGCCCCCGGTGCCGGGCCGGGCTGACCGTACTGGAGCAGTCCCTGCGTGCCCTGGGGCGCGCAGCCTGGCAGGCAGCCCCGCCCATGCCCAGAGGTGTCGATCTCTCCTCGGCTGGCAGGCGGTCAGCCCCGTGGACCTGGTCTTTGGCCGGAGGGCTGGCCGCTGCCGCAGCTGCCGCAGGGATTGTGCTGACCCTGTGGGCGGGGGGAGGCCCTGACGTGTCGCCCATTGACCAGGAAACCTTCATTACGCAGCAGGGTCTGGCGGACAAGAACCTGCAGCAGGAGGTGGCCAGGCTGGTGGAGAACCCCCTGCCCAGTCTGGCTTTCGAGCTCTCGGGGGAGGAGAAAGTTTTCGTCACGGACGAGGATTTTCTCGAATTCGTGGCCCCGCCGATTCCGGATGAGATCAGTGCTTCCAAACAGGAGTGGAGCGTATGTTGAAGAAGATCGCACTGAGCATGGCCCTGTTGTGCCTGGCTGCGTCCTGGGTGCAGGGCGCCGGGCCTGAGCCGCCTGCCGGCAAGTGGTGGAGGATGCCAATGGTCGAGAAGCAGCTCGACCTGAGCCCCGGGATGCAGGACCGGCTTGACGAACTGTTCCAGCGCAACCGCCACACCCTGATCCGGCTCAAGAGCGACCTGGAGCGGGAACGCCTGGAGCTCGACTTTCTCCTGGACAAGCGCAAGATCGAGGAAGGGGCCGTGGCCAGCCAGTACCAGAGGCTGGACGAGGTGCGGTCCACACTGGCCAGGGAGCAGTTCGAGTACCTGCTCGAGGTGCGCAAGATCCTGGGCTACGAGCGCTATCAGCAGCTCAAGCAGCTCTTTCACGAGAAGCGCACTTTGCGGACCGGCGAGGACTACTGATCAAGGGTTCGCCGGACCCGGGCACCCCCAACCGGCAAGAAAGAATCAGTTTTGCTTCAGGCAACCCCCCGCTGGTCGATCTTGGGCGCGTTGTATCCGCCCCAGGTCTGCTGGGACACGCCAACGACCATGAAGGCGTCCGGGTCGAGGCGGGAAATGATGTGCTTGACGTCGTAGATGCGGGAGCGCAGCACCGTGAAGTAGATCATGGTCCGCTTCTGCTGCGAATACCCTCCTGTCACCTCCCAGTAACTCACTCCCCTTTGCAACTCGCTGATGATGGCCTGCCGGATGGGGTCCGGCTTGCTGGTGATGATCATCAGGGTCCGCACCTGGCTGGTGCCTTCCAGCACGTAGTCGGAAAAAAGACCGAACAGGACCAGGGAAAGGGAGGCCAGCAATGCGGTTTCCCAGGTGAAGACCAGCCCGGCCAGGACGACGATGCCCAGATCGGTGTACAGGTAGGACTGGCTCAGCGGAAACCCGGCCTTGTTGTAGATGATCCGGGCCAGGATGGACGTTCCGCCGATCGTTCCCCCGTAGCGGTAGATCAACCCGGTGCCCAGCCCGTAGGTCACCCCGGCGTAAATGGCGGCCAGCAGGGTGATGTCGGTGATGGGGTAGGAGTCCATGAACCTGGGCAGGGCAAAGCTGAGGATGTCTGTTGCAAACGAGAAGACCAGCACGGCCAGGCTGCTCGACCAGATGAAGCTCCAGCCACCCAGGTGGAAGAACCCGATGATGAACAGCGGGATGTTGAAGATCAGGAAAAAGGTTCCCACGGGGAAGCCGGTGAACTCGTGGAAGATGATCCCCAGTCCGCTCACTCCGCCGGCGGCAAGGTTGTTGGGCAGCTGGAAGAGCACGTACCCGAGCGCGGCAATAACAGCTCCTATGGCGATAACGCTCTGCTGCAGGACCACGCGGAGTATCCGTTGACGGCGGGGTAAGGTCAGCTTCTTCTCGATGCGTTTGGAGAGCTTCATGACGCCCACCCTATCAAGCCCACGGCGTAAGGCAAGCCGGAAGGCTCCAGACTCTTCACTTCAGTCTGCGGGCTGCCGGCTGACTTTCCGGATGTCCACTACCTTGCTGTGGTGTTGGGAGCACATTTTTCAGGAGGCATCCAGGCCGGCACCTGGGTGTTTGACCAGTTCTGAGAAAGGCACTAATGTGCATGAACATTGTTAACAATTCATCGAAAGGTTCACTGCATGAAGCTGTCCACCAAGTGCCGTTACGGCACCAGAGCCATGGTCGAGATTGCCAAGCGTCACGGCCAGGGGCCGGTCAAGCGCAGAGAGATCGCCCGGACCCAGGACATTTCTGATTCCTATCTGGAGAACATCCTCATCGCCCTCAAGCACGGCGGGCTGATCGAGACCATCCGCGGGGCCCGGGGAGGGTATGTGCTCAAGGTCCCGCCGGGAGAGATCTCCTTGCTGGAGGTCTTCAACGCCCTGGAAGGGCCGTTCCTTCCCGTGGGGTGCCTGGACAGTGACGAGACATGCGGCAGGCTGGACGACTGCCAGACGCGCCAGGTCTGGAAAAGGCTTCAGGAGGCGGTTCAATCGGTGCTCCGGAAGGAGACCATCCAGTCCCTGCTCGATGATGAAGCCCGCAACAAGGCCTCCAACTACTGCATCTGAAAACAAGGGAGAACGCCCATGCCTGCACGGAATATGGAGGGGCTGGTGGGCAACACCCCCCTGGTTCTTATCGAGTCACTCTCCCATGAAACCGGGACCTCCCTGCTGGGAAAGCTCGAGTCCTCGAACCCTCTGTCCAGCGTCAAGGACCGCATTGCCAAGGCCATGGTCGATGATGCCGAGAAGAAAGGGTTCTTGAAAAAGGGCGGGACCATTGTCGAACCCACCAGCGGCAACACCGGCATTGGTCTGGCCTTTGTGGCCGCCATACGCGGCTACCGCCTGATTCTGACCATGCCTGAAACCATGAGCCAGGAGCGCAGGCGCCTGCTCAAGACCCTGGGAGCGGAGCTGGTGCTCACTCCCGGTGACCAGGGTATGAACGGGGCGGTGCACAGGGCAGAGGCACTTGCCCGGGAGCATCCGGACAGCTTCATGCCGCAGCAGTTCAAAAACCCGGCCAACCCGGCAGTGCACCGGGCCACCACCGGGCCGGAGATCTGGCGGGACACGGCAGGCAAAGTGGACATCTTCGTGGCTGCCGTGGGCACGGGCGGGACCATCACCGGTGTGGGGAGCTACCTCAAGGGGCAGAAGAGCACCATCCAGGTGGTGGCGGTAGAACCGGACGAGTCCCCGGTGCTCTCCGGGGGCAAACCGGGCCCGCACAGGATCCAGGGCATCGGGGCCGGGTTCGTGCCCGAGGTGCTGGACACCGGCGTGTATGACGAGGTGGTTCGCATCGGATCTGAGGAGGCGGCGGAGATGACCCGCCGCCTGGCCCGCACCGAAGGCATGGTTGTTGGCATATCCGCCGGGGCGAATGTCCTGGCCGCGTCCCGGGTGGCCCAGCGCCCGGAGAACAGGGGAAAGACCATTGTGACCGTGCTGTGCGACAGTGGGGAGCGCTACCTCTCCACCTGGATCTTCGGCGGGGCGGTGGGCTGAAAACGACCGCTGGACTGCGTTGTTCGGGAAAAGCAAGGCCTCGCGTATTGGGATACAGCTCGGCCTTGCTTTTCCCTCTCGCCCCTTTTTTACCACGGCGAAGCTGAAAGCGAAGACGGGTTACCACGGCGAAGCTGAAAGCGAAGACGGGTTGCCAGCGGACGTTTTCAGCCCACCGCCCAGGTAGGTTCGATACTCAAACACAGAGGCGAACATGTCACTACCTCACAAGTTCGAGACACTGGCCCTGCATGCCGGATTCCAGGCCGATGCCACGGGGTCGCGCGGCGTTCCGGTCTACCGTACCAGCTCCTACCTGTTCCGGAACACCGAGCACGCCGCCAATCTTTTCTCCCTCAAGGAGCAGGGCAACATCTACACCAGAATCCAGAACCCCACCCAGGACGTGCTGGAGAAACGCATGGCTGCCCTGGAGGGGGGAGCAGGAGCCCTTGCCTTGTCCTCAGGTACCTCGGCCGTGTTTTACAGCGTCATCAATGTCTGTGGCTTGGGTGACGAAGTGGTGGCCTCCGCCGCCCTCTATGGCGGGAGCTACACCATGTTCGACGCCATCCTCCCGGAGATGGGCATACAGACAAGGTTCGTGGATTGCTGCGACCCCAAGGCGGTGGCCGGGGCCATCACCGAACGGACCAGGATGATCTTCACCGAAGTCATCGGCAACCCCTCCCTTGACGTGGTCGATCTGGAGGCCCTGGCGGAGGTCGCCCGGGAGCACCATCTCCCCCTGGTGGTGGACTCCACCTTCACCCCGCCCTGCCTGCTGCGCCCCCTCGAGCACGGGGCGGACGTGGTGGTGCACTCCATGACCAAGTGGCTTGGTGGGCACGGTTCCGGTATCGGCGGCATTGTGGTGGACGGGGGGCGTTTCGACTGGTCTGATACCAGGTTCCGGCTCTACAACGAACCCGACGCCTCCTACCACGGCCTAAGGTATGCCCACGACCTCGGGGAGCTGAACCACCTGGCCTTCATCCTCCGCATGCGCCTCGTGCTCCTCAGGAACCTGGGCGCCTGCCTCAGTCCGGACAATGCCTGGATGTTCCTGCAGGGCCTGGAGACTCTTTCGCTGCGCATGCAGCGCCACTGCGAAAATGCCTTGCAGGTGGCCGCGTTTCTGGAGGATCACCCCGGTGTGAGCTGGGTGCGCTACCCCGGCCTCACGAAAGACCCGTCCCACCAAGCTGCCGCAAAGCAGTTCGCCAACGGCTATGGGGGCATGGTGGTCTTTGGGATCAGGGGCGGGGCAGCCGCGGGCAAAAAGTTCATCGAAGGCCTGTCCCTCTTTTCCCATCTGGCCAACGTGGGCGATGCCAGGAGCCTGGCCATCCACCCCGCCTCGACCACCCATGCCCAGTTGAGCGAGGACCAGCAGAGGGCCGCAGGGACCTCGCCGGATATGGTGCGGTTGTCCATCGGCATCGAGCACATCGACGACATCATTGCTGATCTGCAGCAGGCTCTGCCAGGGGCAGGCTGACGACAGCCACCTGTTGCGGGGACTTTGTTTACGGCCGCAGATAATGTCCGCGGCCGTTCGTTTGGTGGCCGCAGATATCACCATTTCGGAACTGGAGGATCGTTCTCGGTATCAAGGCTGGGTGCAAAAGGAACCCGGCCCGGGACGGAGGGAGACCCTGCATTGCGCCGGACTCAAGGCGGGGGTTGCACCAGCGCTGAAATATCCTAAGCTGAAAGCAGCGGACTCTGAAAGCAACGCACTGCAACCTGAGGAGGGTTCATGGCAAACAGCATACACGATCGGCAGATAACAGCGGGACCCTGCGTGGTCCATGCCCTGAGGGGCGAAGGCAGCCGCAGGCCGCCGGTGGTGCTCCTGCACGGGCTCAAGTTCAGTGCAGAGACCTGGAGGGAGCTGGGCACCCTGGAAAGGCTGGCTGAAGAGGGGTATCCGGCCCTGGCCGTGGACCTTCCGGGATTTGGAAAATCCCTGGCCTGCGCCAACTCCCAGTACCAGGTCGTGCGCGACCTGATAGTGACCGAAGGCCTGGAACGGCCGGTGCTGGTGGGGCCCTCCATGGGCGGCTGGGTCAGCCTGGAATGCGCCCTGGCCGGGCAGGAGCTGCTGGGGGGTCTGGTCCTGCTCGGAGCGGTGGGCATCGAAGAGAATCAGGACCGTCTGTCGTCCATCACCCTGCCCACCCTTCTGATGTGGGGGGAGGACGACGCGGTCTCCCCGCTGGAGGACGCCCGGCTCCTGGAGCAGAAGATCGAGGGTTCCCGGCTGGTCGTGGTCAAAAACGCAGGCCACCCCTGCTATCTTGACGATTCCGAGCTCTGGCACCGGGAGCTGCTCGGCTTTCTTGCCTCGCGGTTCGGGTAGCCGGGTTTTCGGCCGAGGGCGTCCTGCGGCGGCGGACTAGCGGTCGGCTCCGGTCCTGGATGTGAGATGGACATACTCGTCCAGGACGGTGAAGAAGGCTTCCATGTCGGAGTCGTCATTGTAAAAGTGCGGGGCCAGACGGATCGCCCCGCCCCTCAGGGAGCACATCACATGGTGGTCCATGAGGTGCTGCCAGCACTCCTGTGGGTGACCGGGGGGCAGGAATGTCAGGATTCCGGAGCGCTCCCTCCCGGTCCAGTGCGAGCTGACAGTGAGCCCCCGTTCCCGCAGCCCGCTGGCCAGGCGGTCGTTCAACGCGAAGACCTCTTCCCTGATCGTTTCAACGCCCCGGGTGAGCAGCAGGTCCAGTGAGGCGCCCAGGCCGAAGATCCCTTCCAGGTTCAAACACCCGTTCTCGAAGCGGCGGGCATCCGGCTTGAGCTCGAAGCAAAGGGTGAACTCTTCCTCGTTGACCACGCTGCGCCAGCCCGTCAGTGGTGGGTCAAGGCACTCCACCAGCCGTTCGGACACATAGAGGAGTGCCGTGCCTGCCGGTCCGAGCAGCCACTTGTGGGCCCCGCTGGCCAAAAAGTCGACCGACCAGGAGGCCACGTTTATGGGCAGGACGCCCAGGCTCTGGATGGCGTCCAGCCCCAGCAGCACACCGCGATCGCGGCACAGCTCTCCCAGCCCCTGCACGTCCGAGCAGAACCCGGAGGCATAGTCGACCGTGCTCACGGCCAGGAGTCGGGTGCGGGGCGTGAAGTGCTGCTCCACATCCCTGGTGGTGAAACGCCCCTGATTGCGCGGGACGCGGCGAACCTTCACCCCCCGCCGCTCCAGGTGGAGCCAGGGGAAGACGTTGGATGGGAAATCAGGGGTCACGATGACCACCTCGTCCCCGGGGCGCCAGTCAAGCCCTTCGGCAACCAGGCTCAGCCCTGCGGAGGTGTTGGCGGTGAAGGCAATCTCTTCGGGGCGGGCGTTTATCAGCCGGGCCACCTGTGCGCGCACCTCCTCCACGCGTTCCATCCAACGGGGAAAGCCCTTGCTGGCATACAGGAGACGCTCCCGGTTGAAGTCCTGCATGGCCCGGCTGGTGGTCAGGGGGTGGGCGGACATGCCGGCGTGGTTGAGGAAGACCAGGTTCTGGGTGACAGGGAAGAGATCTCTGCAACAGGGAGCGGTCATTGTCCCTCCCCGCTGTCGAGTACCTGAACCTTTTCAACCTGCATCGGCGTCCCCCGCATATGTATAGTGGCTGTTTCGGGATCGACCAGCCCGGTGACCCTGACCCGCAGGCCCTGCTGCCGATGTTCAGGGGGAAGCCCGATCAGGTTGTAGACCCGCCCCGATTCGGAGGTGAGGGTGTAAAACCCTCCCTCCAGGTCCTGGTAGTGGACCGTTCCCTGGACAGTGACCGTGGATCCCTGCTCAGGGCTGCGGGGGGGAACGACCTCGATCGGAGCCCGGCAGCCACAGACAAGGACGAGGAGCATGAGCAGGCTCGCTGACCGGCAAAGCCTGAGGATGCGGTTGTCGGGCATGATTATCTCCCTTTGGTTACTTCTTCAGATGAAAACCGGGCCGGTGACATGTCAGTCCTTTTGCACCATCTCCCACCACAGGCGCAGCTCCTGCAGCTGCTGGTGTTGCTCCAGGCTCTGGCAGGTCACCTCCAGGCTGCGCATGGCTTCGTCGAATTCCAGCTGGCTGAAGTCATAACCGGCGTCGAGGAGCACCCCGGCCCGGGCGGCCCGGTCTCCGGCCTGGTTCAGAAGGCTTCGGAGCCCACTGTCGGTCACGGCCTTGAGGATGAATCGTCTGGCGTGCATCATGGGCATGGCAACAGTGGACTCCTGTTTGTGCGTACGCGGTCCCTCCAGGCATCCCACCACGGTGAGGCATGGATGGTCAACAGCCCTCTGTTTCACGGCCAGAACAGCAGCTTGAGCGCCACCAGGCCGAGCATGACCATGATCACGGAGCGGAAGGACCCCTCGGGAATCTTGTGGACTACTTTTTTGGCCAGAAAGGCCCCCAGGAATGAGACTGGAATGCACAGCAGCAGAGACAGGGCCAGCACTGTGGGAAGCCTCACCCCGCCGGCGAGGTAGGAGACGATCCGGGAGAAATCGATCATGAAGGCTATGCATCCTGCAGTGAAGATGTACACCGCCCGGGGCAGATCGAACGCGGACAGAAAGGCACCCCGCACCGCGCCTCCAACGCCGAAGGCCCCGGCAAAGAGACCGGACAGCGCCCCCCCCAGAAAGGCTCCTTTCCTGTTTGCCGGAAGGCGCCAGCGTGACCGGGACAAAATGAAGGCCGCGTAGGCGACCAGGAAGGCCCCCAGGAGTCGTTTGAGCAGGGCGGGGTCCGCACCGAGGGGGATCCGTGCCCCCAGGTATGCGGCAATGATTCCGGGCAGCCCAAAGGCCAGCAGCAGCCCGGGTTTGAGGCCTTGACGAAAGAGCAGCATCTTCCAGATGTCCCCGAAGAAATGAATGATGCCGACAAAGAGCAGCACCACGGGAAGCGGCAGGGCCAGTGCCAGCACCGGGACCATGATGGTCGAAGTGCCGAAACCGGACAGCGTGCCGACTCCGGAGGCCACGAGGGTTACCAGGGCCAGGATGATGAGCTGTTCCACGGGTGACTCCTGAGAGCAGAGGCTCGTGTGCTGTTTTTTGTGCATCAGGCCTGTGGACGTACTGTCACAGGAACGCCATTGACAATGCCGGTCCGTTCGCGTTTTTCTGGACCAGTATAGGGGAAAAGAGCGGCGGCCGTCAGTACCTTCCGCTATTTCCGCCTCCGGTGAGGCCCGGAGACGGCACGCAACAAGGTGTTCTTTGCCTGAAAAAAATGGAGGACGTGTGACAGATCTTTTTTCCACAGCCACTCTGGGGAGCTTGCGCCTGCCGAACCGTTTCGTTCGTTCCGCCACCTGGGAGGGCCTGGCCACGGATCAGGGGGAAGTGACCGAACATCTCACCGAGCTGTTGTGCCGACTGGTGCGGGGTAATGTGGGCCTGATCATCCCCGGGCACGCCTATGTTTCGGCAGAAGGACAGGCAGGCCCGTGGCAACTTGGGGTTCATCACGACTCCCTGCTCCCTGGTCTGCAGAAAATGTGCGCTGCGGTGCACGACCTGGGAGGGGTGCTCGTGCTGCAGCTGGCCCATGCCGGGGCCCAGTCGCCGCAGAAGCTGACCGGCCTGGAGCCGGTAGGGCCTTCGGTGATTTCGAACGCCAAGGGGCGCCCCATGTGCCGGGAAGCCACCCATGAAGACATGGCCAGGATCAAGGAGAGCTTTGCGCAAGCCGCAGGCAGGGCCAAAAGGGCCGGCTTCGACGGCGTGCAGCTGCACGCCGCCCATGGCTACCTGCTCAGCCAATGGCTCTCCCCGCATTACAACAGGCGTGACGACGAGCATGGCGGCGGCCAGGCCGAGCGCACCAGGTTCGTCGCGGAGGTGGTGCAGGTGGTCCGGGACGTGGTGGGACCGGACTATCCTGTGCTGGCCAAGATAAACGCCTCGGATTTTTTGGACGACGGCCTGGACGTCGGGCAAATGATCGAGTCGGCCACGGTCCTGGTGGCCGCCGGACTCGATGCCATCGAGCTCAGCGGGGGGACGCCGCAGTCGGGAAAGCTCATCCCGGTCAGGCCGGGAAAGCTGCAGCGGCCGGAGCAGGAAGGGTACTACCGGGATGCGGCCGGCCGGCTCCGTTCTTCCGTGCAGGTGCCTGTCATCCTGGTGGGTGGGATACGCTCCCTCGAGACCGCCCGGCAGGTGGTGGAGAAGGGCACGGCTGACCTGGTGTCCATGAGCCGGCCGCTGATCCGCGAGCCGTTCCTCATCAGGCGCTGGCAGGAGGGGGACGCGACCCCGTCCCGGTGTATCTCGGACAATGGTTGTTTCGGTCCGGTTCGCAAGGGCAAAGGCCTGTACTGCACTGTGGAGATGAAGGAGACGGGACGGAAGTTCGTCCCCTTCCCCACGGAAGGAAAACGAGGCGTTCGGGTTATTACAACGGATCGTCATCAGGAGGGTGACATGCAAGAACTGGCACGGACCTTAGTGGAAGATGTCCAAAAAAGGGGCGGGGACCCCTTCAGCATGGCCTATGAGCTGACCAAGATCTATGCCGGCTCGGGAGAGCCCGAGGCCAAGGACATCCCCGGGCTGTTCCTGGAGCTTTACGGCCTGTTCCTCACCGGATCAACCGGCGGGAGCCAGGAGGGGAAAACAGAAGGCAAAAAGCCCGAAAAAGGCAAGGACAAGGAGAAGGCCAAGGCCAAGAAGGCGAAAGAGGGGAAGGGGGTTTCACACGTGGTGGATTGATCCCCGGCTTCGCTTGCAGCTACGCCGTGGCATGCCCGGCTTCAGGAGGCTTCGCTTGCAGCTACGCCGTGGCATGCCCGGCTTCAGGAGGCTTCGCTTGCAGCTTCCGGCTTCGCCTCTGGCTACGCCGTGACGAGTCGCCGCGGGGGGCGGCTTCGCTTGCAGCTGCGTCGTGGCAAGCCCGGCTTCATGCTTCGCCTTTGGATGCGTCGTGACGAGCCGGAGTTTGGGGTTGCGGGATGACGGCTATGACGCAACCCTGGGGTGTCGTCTTGAGCAGTTGATATTTTGCAGCATGCCGGGAGGTTGTTTGTCCGTTGGTTCGCCCCCTGGCGGAAGAGGCAGGCAGGCGGCGTTTGGATTGCCTTGACTTGCCCTGAGGGTAAGAATGATTATCGACTCTATGAAGCCGATTGCAATGTTTTTGCGATTTCATTCCTCAACTTCGCCAAACCTCGGGAGACGACATGGCCGCATTGCCTTTGAGAGATCCGCAGATAACGCAGATACCCCCCATCGATCGAAGTGTTCCTGCGCCGCTGCATACCGCCACATTCGGCCTGGGGTGATTCTGGGGTCCTGACGCCCGGTTCGGGCTCGTCCCCGGTGTCTACAGGACCAGGGTGGGGTATGCAGGGGGAAAACGGAACAACCCGACCTACCATGCCCTGGGGGACCACACGGAAACAGTGCAGGTGGACTTCAGTCCGGAGGAGTCCAGCTACGCCCGGCAGCTCGAGGTGTTCTGGGCCGCGCACGACCCATTTCGCAAACCTTGGTCGCGGCAGTACATGAGCCTGATAATCTGTGCCGACGAGGCCCAGATGGACGTTGCGCAGAAGAGCAAGCGTGCCCTGGAGGAGCGTGCCGGCAGAAGCGTCTGGACAGAGATCGTGGGTCCTGCGCCGTTCACCCTGGCCGAGGGCTATCACCAGAAGTACTACCTGCGCAGGGTGGGTCCTGTGATTTCCTTTCTGGAGGCGGTCTACCCGGACATGGAGGACCTGGTGAACTCCACTGCCGCAGCCCGGCTCAACGGGTATGTCGGGGGCTATGGAACCAGGGACACCCTGGCCGGGGAAATCGATCACTACGGCCTGCCGGAACCTGCCCGCGCCGCCCTGCTGGGCAAGCGCTCACCCACGCTGGGCTGTACGGGGTGAAAGAAATTTGCAGACCGTTCAAAAATCACAGCGTAATCCCATGCGTGAGGGTTTGGACTTGGTGAAGCAACGCAGGCCAGCGGGGATTTTTCAACGGCCTGCTAGGGCTTGTCCAGATCCTCTTTCATGGCGGTGAACTCCTCCCTGGTGATCTCACCCCGGGCATACCGCTTTTTGAGCACATCCAGGGCCGTTTCCCTGTCGTGATGCGCAGATGGCCTGGATGGGGCCTGCCCCCGTCTGACGAGAAAGACGATGAAAACAATGGCCAGGCCGATGATAATGAGCCAGCCCAGTCCGCCGAAAGGCATGAAATGCCAGCCCCCTCCCGGCCCATGCATGGGGCCGTACTGCAGGACGGGCAGGTGAAAGGAGAAGCTTTTCAGAACCATGGATACCTCCGCAAGGAAGTCCGTGTCACCCTGGACAGGGATACTTTTTCAACGAATGCCCGGACCGGGATTCACTCCCGTATCCGGGCACCTCTGAAGCTCAGTAGGGATACCCGCGGCGCATCCTTGGCTGGTCCATCATCCCGGGACCACCCGGACCGTAGGGTCCCGACCGCATGTCCGGGCCGCCCATCATGCCGCTGCCCATTCCGGGCCCGTACATCATGCCGGAGCGGGGGCCGGCAAAGGGGCAGGCCGACCAGTTCCCGGAGATGCCCACCTCCTTTTCCAGGCGGTCCTCCATTTCCCGATACAGGTTGTACAGGTCCCGCCGCAAGGACCGGATATCCAGGGTAACTTCCCGGATCTTCTCTTCATCCGCCTCAGGGTCCAGAGACAGGCGGTACAGCCGGTACTGCTTCTCCAGCAGCTCTTCTTCCTTGTCAAAAGCCTTGTCCTGATACTCCCGGACGATGTTCCGGTAGGTGCGTTCCTGCTCCGGGCTGAGGCTGTACTGTCTCAGCGGGCAGCCCCTGCCGTACCCTTGACCGTACCCCTGTCCGTATTGACCCTGACCATACCCTTGCCCTTGATCATAGCCTTGACCATACCGGCCCTGATCCTGCCACCCATACCCGTACTGCTGGGCCAGGGCGAGCCCTGACAGGGAGAACAGGAACAGGAAAACACAAACGGAAGCAATGGATCGCAGCCACATGATGGAACCTCCTTTGAACAGATTCACCTTCTACCGTATCAGGTGGAGAAGAAGATACAACCCTCTTGTCGGGAATTGAGGCAAGAGCCTGTAAAAGAGGGGTTCGATCAGGGGCAGGAGCAGGCCTGGCCGCGCAAGGCTTCACGGCCTTCCCTGGCAATGATGGGGGCCATGACCAGGGCAGCCAGCGGGTCGGCCCACCACCAGCCGAGCAATGCGTTCACGGCCAGGCCGACCAGCAGGATGGCCGAAAGCCAGGCGCATATGTCGGTCTGGCGGGAATCGGCTTCAAGGGCCCGGCTGCCCAGCTGTGCTGCCACCCTGCGCTTGGCCCTGGCCAGAATGGGCATGACCACGACCGAAGCCGTTGCCAGACCGATGCCCACCCAGCTCTCGTCCGGAGGCTCGCGGTTGATGAGCGCGACTGTCGCCTCCCAGCCCACATACGCCGCCAGGATGAAGAAGCTGACCCCGACGAGCCGGAGTGCGAGACGTTCGCGCTGTTCGTCATAGTGGTCCTTGAGCAGCATCCACAGCAGCACCCCGCCGGACACGCTCTCGATAACCGAGTCGAAGCCGAAGCCGACCAGGACCACGCTTCCGGCTAAGATTCCCGCCACGATGGCGATCACGGCCTCGAGTACGTTCCATCCGATGGTCAGGTACTCCAGCCGCCGCCCTTTCCTGGTGTGCAGCAAACGGTCTCCGGGAGAGCACGGCGGGCAATCGTTGCTGGGGGCCACTGTGATCATGCCTCTTGGTATGAGTGTGCCGGTCACTCCAGCCCTTTGAGAAAAACGAGCAGTTCCCGGTGCCAGCGGCCGGTTTTTTCCAGGTAGGCCGGATGGGGGGCTTCCTCGAAGACCACGAGCCGGGCCCCCTGGATTTTTTCCTGCAAGAGGCGGCCGTGTGCAAGGGGAGCGACCTCGTCGTTTTCACCCCAGATGATCAAAACAGGCTTGTGCAGGGTTGGAAGCCTGTCCTGCACCTTCTCCACCCCGACAGGGGCGATGAGAACGAGGGCCTGGACAAGCTCAGGATGCTCAAGGGCAAAGTCCAGGGAGACCTTCCCTCCCATGGACGGACCTATCAGTACGGGGTTTTCCAACCCCAACTCCTGTATCCCCGCATTCAGGACCGTGGTGTTGTGGGCTTGGCAGGAGGGTGACTTCCCATGACCGGGAAGATCAATCGCAGTGGCCCTGTACCCTTCCCGTGAGATCGTGTCCAAGGTGCCAAGCTCGTCCCAGGTGGAGGCCTGAAAGCTCGCCCCGTGCAGAAGGAGCACGTCCTTCCCCCCGGTCCCGGACTGCAGGCAGTGGACGCGGCAGCCATCCACCGCAAAGTGTGTCTCGGTTGTCATGTTCGCACCTCCTTGTTTCTCCAAGCCTACCATGCCCGTGCAGGATGTGAAGCAATGAAGGGCAAAACCCGGAAAAAGCACTCAGGCGTTGAATAAAGCGCCTGATCCGGGCTAAGGTGGATACGCAATCAAAAACCGGAGGAAGCCAATGAACTACGAAGTTTTTGTCGAGCACGTACAGCGCAGGGCCGATCTTCCCAGGATCGAGGCGGAAGGGGTCAGCGCCGTGGTTCTTGAAACACTGGGCGAGCTGCTCGATGCAGAGCAGCGCAGGCAGGTGGCAGCCCAGCTCCCGGTGGAGCTCAAGCCGCTCATGGATCGCCGGCGTACCGACCGTATCGGCCTGGAGGAGTTCTACAACCGTGTCCGGGCCAGGGCCGACGTGGGAACACCGCAGGCGGTGGTCTATTCCAAGGCCGTGGCCATGACCCTGCAGGAGGCACTTTCCCCTGCGGAGATGGACCTTTTGCTGTCCTGGCTGCCCCACGAGTACGCCGAGTTCTTCAACAGGTCGGAACCCGGTCCGGAGTCGTTGTCCCGCACCGGTGCTGGGTCATGAATGGAGGAGAGCAAAGGGATGCAGCCCGGGAAAAGGGAGCGTCAGCCAGGAGCATTGTTGGTCGCAAGGAGCAGATATGCAGGTTGAGCACAAAGGGTACATCATTGAGAGCCTGGCCGAGCCATACGGCCCCGGGTGGCTGTGCGCGGTGACAGTTCGGCGCCGGAACGTGGCCGGAGACGAGGCACTCATCCGACAGGAACGTCTTTCAGGGGAGTTTGAAACAGCGGAGCAGGCTGAACGGGCCGGGGTGGAGCGGGGTCTGGATTTGGTGGACGGGCTGCCAGAGCTGCCTGAAGACCGCCTGCATCCTCCGCGGGAGAGGGGTTGAACAGCGATCTTTGCCTGATGGTGCAGTTCATTTTTCAACACTCTTCTCACCGAACAACCCGGCTATGCGTTGTTCAAGATTGCTGAACGTCTCCCGGTGGGGCTGGGTGCGCAGGAGCACATGGACAGTGATGGAGTCTTGTTCCAGCCGGACGCTGGCCGTTCCGGGCAGCAGGCTCACAATCCAGACCAGAAAGACCCTGGCGGGCTCGCTGCGCAAGGTGAGCGGATGACGCAGCAGAGCGGGTTGCACCGGGAGGCGGGGGGTGAGGGCACGTTTGGAAACATCCAGACCGGCCAGAAAGGATTCGACCAGGAAGTAGGGGATAAAGCGCAGTAGAGGCCCAAACCGGACCACCCATCGCCCGGGGGGGATGAAGTGCAGGCTCGCCCATGCGCTTCCCAGGATGAAAAAGCCCCCGGGGAGAGGCACGTTCCACAACTCTTCGCTCAACGCCCACCAGATCAACGTAAAGAGCAGGGTACGCAGGGCCAGGGCCCGGATCATCGCAATACGGCGACCCTTTCTTTTTCCTGCCGTTTTTGAAGTTGTCTTCATTGATCCGCAGTTTTGTTCAAGGGTTGAGCATCCAGATGGAGATGACCAGGAACACCAGCAGCAAAAAGACAAAGGTCACTCCTGCAGTGTGCCAGTGCATGAACCTCCTCTCCAGCCTCCCGGTCAGGGTGTGGCCCGAGTCGCTGTCCGTTATCCGGTCCGTGATCCGGGAAGAGTCGATCCGGGCCGTATCCCACAACCTGCGTGCAGCCGGGGAGAGCTGTTCCAGAACCAGGTTCGAGCAGGATCGGCACAGGTTCATTACCATGTTCCAGGGCAGGAGCCTGCTGGGCAGGCATTCATGACAGACCACGTTCAGGGTCCAGGCCAGGGCCGCTCCCAGCAGAATCGGCCAGGCGCCCTGGACAAAGGATTCGGGTGACAGGTGGGGTGCAGCTGGGGCATCACCGCTCAGAACCCTGGTCAGTGCCGGTGCGAAAACCAGGGGCAAGAGCAGGGGGGGGACCCAGGCGACCCAGGAGAAGGGGGGAGGAACGCTCCCGTTGCGGGGCATGGCCTGGTGCACGCGAAACAGGAAGTGGGTCAGCAGAAGCATGGTCCCGATGGACCCCACGGTGAGCAGAAGGTCCACGGGGACGGGCCAAGGCAGATCATCGGTTTTGGCGGCCAGCTTCAGGGCGTGCTTGGCCGCTGCACCCCCGGTCAGGGGAAATCCTGACAAGGCCAGGACGGGAATGGCTGCCAGAGCGAGCAGTGCCGTGCCCAGGAGGCTGTTGCCCCGCGTCTTCTGCAGGGTGCCCGAGGCGAGGAACAGGGCCCCTTTGGCCAGGGCGTGGCTCAGCACCAGCAGGAGCAGGGCAGGCACGATGAGATCTGCGAGCCGGTCGTTCATGATCCCTATTCCCAGGGCCATGGTCATCAGACCCATCTGGCTGATGCTGGAGTAGGCCAGGATGGTTTTTGGGCGGTAGCGGGCCACGCCGGCCAGGACTCCGTACAACATGGCCAGGGCGCCAAAAAGGGCCAGCAAGGCCCCCCAGCCGGGCTGGTCCAGGGAGTGTGCCGGAAAGAAGTGCAGCCATCCGAGCAGCCCGGCCTTGATCATGCAACCGCTCAGCACGGCACTGGCCGGTGTCGGGGCCACGGGATGGGCCAGGGGAAGCCAGAAGTGGAGCAGGAAGGCCCCGGCCTTGACGCCGAAACCCAGGGCCGCCGCCCCCAGTGCAAGGTTCTTCCAGGGGGAAGCTCCGAGCGCGGCAGCAGCGTTTGCAAGGGAGTTTGTTTCCCCGGCGGACACGGCGAGTACCAGGGCGGCGATGATAGCTCCTTCTCCGGCCAGGGCCATGATCAGGTAGACCCTGCCTGCCTTGAGGGCCTCGGGGGTGCGATCGTGGATGACCAGGCCGTAGGCAGCATAGGTCATCAATGCGAAGAAGCTGTAAAAGGAGGCAGCGTCCTGGACGATGATCAGGCCGAGGTTGCCGGCCATGGTCAGCAGAAAGAAAAATGCGAACCGTGAGGCCCGGGTGGTGGGTTGGATGGCAAAGGCCAGGCCGGCAGCCGACCAAAGCAGGGCCGTGGGGAAAAGAAAAAGCCGGCCGTAGCGACCGAAGCCGAACACCGTTCCCAGGATAAGGTCTGGTGAAGCCGGCGGGGGCACGGGAGCGACAAGAGTGAGCCATAGGGCCGGAAGAGCCGCAAGGGGGACCACGAAACGGGCGAAAGATCCCCTGCTTCCAGGGGTCAGCACCAAAAAGGAGCAAAGCAGGGGGATCAGGAACGGGAATATCCAGATCACGGGCCCACCCCCATGCCGGTGATGATCTTTTCGACCACGCCCAGAGGGCTCCATTCCCATCCTGCCCAGAGCCCGGCGCCAAGGGTGAAGAAGGCTGTTGCCAGTGGTGGAAGGAGCAGGGTCCACGGGGTTTCCAGCCGCCCGCTGCGACGGTGGGTTTTCCAGTCCTCTTCCGGTTCCCGGAACCAGGCGGTGTAGACGATGGGCAGGAAGTATGCCGCGTTGAGCAGGCTGCTCAGCACCAGCAGGGCGACCACCCAGAGCTGCCCGGCCTGGATGCCGCCCAGCAGGAGGTACCACTTGCTGACAAAGCCGGCCATGGGGGGAATGCCGATGATGCCGAAGGCGGCAATGGTGAACAGCCCCATGGTCACGGGCATGCGCCGCCCGACTCCCTTGAGCTCGGAAACCTTGTGCAGCTCCAGGGTCTCGGCCAGGTTGCCGGCACAGAAAAAGAGGGTGATCTTCATGATGCCCTGGTGGATGAGGTGCACCAGGGCCCCGGTGGTTGCCAGGGGGGAGAGCAGGGCGGTTCCCAGGACGATGTAGGAGATCTGGCTTACTGTTGAGTAGGCCAGCCGGCGTTTGAGGTCGTCCTGGCGCAGCGCAAGCACAGAGCCGATGACGATGGTCACGGCTGCAGCAACGGCCAGCGGCGTGAGCAGGCCCAGGGAAGCGGCAAAGTCACTACCGAAGACGTAGTAGACGACCCGGATGATGCCGAAAGCCCCGGCCTTGACCACGGCCACGGCGTGCAGCAGGGCGCTGACCGGGGCCGGGGCCACCATGGCTGCCGGCAGCCAGCCGTGCAGCGGGACCAGGGCGGATTTGACCCCCAGCCCCAGAATGAAGAGCAGGAAAATGATCTGCAGAAGGAGTCTTTGATCCGGGCCGGTTTGTCCGAGAAGCCCACCAGCGGTGAACTCGAAGGTGCCAAGGGTTACGTAGAGCTGGACAATGGCCACGAAGAGCACGGTCCCCCCGGTGATGGTGTACCAGAGGTAGGTGCGGCCGGCCTGCAGTGCCTCGGGCGTGCCCCTGTGCACCACCAGGGGGTAGGTGACCAGGGTCAGGAACTCGTAGAAGATGAAGAATGTGATCAGGTTGCCGGCCAGGGCGATGCCGGTGCTGGCCGTGACGCAGAGGCTGAAGAAGCCGAAGAACCGGCTTCTGTTCGGAGAGCCCTCCAGGTACCCGATGGCGTAGATGGTGGTCACGAACCACAGGTTGCTGGACAGGGAGAGAAAGGCCAGGGAGAGGAAGTCCACCCGCAGCAGGAAGTCGAAGCCAAGGCCCAGGGTGAACCTGACCTGGTAGTCGATGCCGTGCACCAGAAAGCCCCAGCTCATGGCAAAGACGCCCACCACCTTGACCGTGGCTCCGAGCATGTTCAGCACCGAGCGCAGGGTGGAGTGCTCTTCGGAGAGGAAGAAGATCACGATCCCGGTCACCAGGGAGCTGGACAGGACCAGCAGGGGCAGCCAGAGCTCATGAGTCATGGCCCACCCTCCGGGATGGAGGACAGAAAGGGGCCGGCGCCAAGAAGCTCGATCAGTTCCTCGGCCTGAAATCCCAGCACTATGCCGCTCAGGGCCAGGAGCAGCGCGGTGTTCTCCATGATCCTGGGAACCGGTTTCAGTTCATGCGGCCGGCCCGGTGGCCGAAAGGCATGCCCCAGGATGAGGACCACATAGCCCGCGGTGAGCAGCCCTCCGGCAACGATGACCGGCACCCACCACCATTGGCCGCTGGCCAGGACCGCGTTGAGGATCATCCACTTGGCCACGAAGCCTCCGCTGGGGGGCAGGCCCATCAGGCTCACCCCGGCAAGGCCCAAGGTAAATGTGGTCAGGGGCATGCGGCCTGCGATGAGGTGCAGGCTGTTGATGCGGTCCGTGCCCAGGGCATAGATGATGTTTCCCACGGCCATGAACAGGGCGGCCTTGGCAACGCCGTGGGCAAAGACATGGCAGATCCCCCCTGTCCAGGCCTGAAGCTCCCAGCCCCGGGCTTCCCCGGCAATGGTGGACGGAGCAGTCAGGGGGAAAAGCAGGAACAGGTAGCCGATCTGGCTCACTGTGGAGTGGGCCACCAGCAGCTTGAGCCGCTTCTGCCTGATGGCCTGCAGAGATCCCCAGACAATGGCCAGAGCACCCAGAGTCCCCAGGAGCTGGGCCGCGGGAAAGGTGACCAGGCCCGGGAAGACCCCGAACCAGATCCGCAGCACAAGATAGTAGGCTCCCTTGACCACC
>CAZQOG010000042.1:0-20707 GCA_964594925.1 uncultured Desulfohalobiaceae bacterium | reverse complement strand
CATTAGCAGAGGAAGAATCTGGATCCCCGGGTCGAGCCCGAGGATGACTTTGGGGGTGTGGCGAGGGTTGGTTTTGGGTTTCGCGTAATCCCGGCAACACTCCATTTGGTCAAGAGGCAAGGACAATCGGCTCCTCCTCCCTAGTCATTCCCGTGAAAACGGGAATCCAGTGCTTTTGGTTCCCTCCGTTGAGAACCACTGGATCCCCGGGTCAAGCCCGAGGATGACTTTGAGGGGTGCCGGGTCTTGGTTTTGAGTTTTCGCCTAACCCCGGAACCCACCACATTGACGAAGAGGCAAGACAATCCGGCCATCCTCCCACATTATTCCCGCGCACACGGGAATCCAAGGAAAGGGTGGGAGCTGGGGGTTCAATAGTGGTAGCGTAACTGGGCGATGAGGACGGCCTGTTCGGTTGCCTTGTACACCAGGCGGTGTTCCTCGTTGATGCGCCTGGACCAGTAGCCGGACAGGGCGTGCTTGAGGGGTTCGGGTTTGCCCAGGCCTTCGAATGGGTTGCGTTTGATTTCCTTGATCAGGGCGTTGATCCGCTTGAGGATCTTTTTGTCCGTCTTCTGCCAGTAGAGGTAGTCCTCCCAGGCGTGGTCCGAGAAGACGAGCCTCACTCCTCAAGCTCCCGCTCCACGCCCCTGCCCTCTTCGAGCTGGGCGATGGATTCAATGAGCCTTCGGGTGTTCTTGGCCGAGCGCAGCAGGTAGGCGGTTTCCTCGAGGGCCTCGAAGTCTTCCAGGGACATGATGACCACGGATTCATTGGCCTTGCGGGTGACAATGACCGGGGCGTGGTCTTGGCAGACCCGCTCCATGGTCTTGGCCAGGTTTTGCCTGGCCGCGCTGTAAGTGATGGCTTTCATGTCGCCTCCTTGTTGTACAGTTACTTGTACGACTGCTGGAGTGGGGTGTCAAGACAGGTTTTTAAGTTTTGCACGATCCCGGCAACCGGCTATTGGTCAGGAAGGCAAGGATAACCGATCCCCCTCCTCCGTCATTCCCGTGAAAACGGGAATCCAGTGCCTCTATGCCATCGCTCCGAAAAAAGAACCTGGATCCCCGGGTCAAGCCCGAGGATGACTTTTGTGGTGTGCAGAGAGGTGGTCTTTGTGGTGTGGCCAATCCTGTGGCCAATCCCGGAACCCCCTCACCTTGACGAGAAAACAAGACGATCCGGCCTTGCTCCAACATTCCGGGTAGGCCGGTGGCAGATGATTGCCCTCGACTCACTCCCCCCGGCAGACAGCCAGCCGTTTTTCCCTCCGGTCCATGTAGGCGGCGTGGCGGCGTTTCTCTTCATCTGTCCCGGGGATGATTTCAGGAACGGATGTGGGTCGTCGCTCCTCGTCCAGGGCCACGTAGGTGATGTAGGCCGAGGCCACGTGGCGGCGGTCGCCGGTGAGCAGGTTCTCGGCCTCGGCCCGCACCCCAACCTCCATGGAGCTTTTCCCGACGCCGTTGACGCTGGCCCAGAGGAGGAGCAGCTCGCCCACGTGCACGGGCTGGTGGAAGTCGAGGCGGTCGATGGAGGCTGTCACCGCGTTTGCACGGGCGTGGCGCATGGCCACCACCCCGCCGCAGGTGTCCACGTGCTTCATGATCACCCCGCCGTGCACGCTGCCCGCGGCATTGGCGTCCTCAGGCAGGGTCATGTGGGCCATGGTCAGGCTGGAGGCGGCTACTGGCTTGGCAGGCATGGGGACTCCTTTTTGCTCAGCAAAAAGAGTTCGAAGTTCGAAGTCGGAAGCTCGAAGCAAGAAAAAAATCAAAATGCACTGCTTGCAGAGGGGAGCAGGCAGTCCTTTTTAAAGCCCCTGAAATTGTTATATCTTCCCTTCGAACTTCGAACTTCCGACTTCGAACTTCTTCACGCTTCTTCCTTCGAACTTCGAGCTTCGAGCTTCCAGCTTCTACACCCTGTCACACGGCACGGTGGCCAGGAAGTTTTCCAGCTCCTCGTCGCCCAGGTGTCCGCTCATCTGCTCCAGGGTGAAGGTTCGGCTGCAGGACCTGCAGGCCAGCTCGACCCGGCGTCAGCCGCGGCGCAGCAGGAGCCTGCCGCTGCAGTTGGGGCAGAGGATGCGGGTGCGGCCGGCCGGGGCGTACGGTCTGTATCCGAACTCCATGGTGCTCTCCTGGGACGCGCGTTCGAGGAAAGGGCAACATAGCAGAGCCCTGCTGCACTTCCAAGAAGAATGGTTGTCTGAAAGGCAGCGGGGAATCGGATGGATCAGATCGATCTTGTTCCGGACCATCCAACTGACCGGTCGAATCTTTCCGAAGTCTGGCCGGAGGTCTCCTTGACCCAGCTCAAATCCTTGCGGATGCTGCTCCTGTAGAGAGGGTGTTGCGGACAGATGCCACCCTGAAACCTCACCCACGGTTGCGCCATGACCTCCCTGACCGTCATCCTCACCACGCTGTCCTGTCTCCTCCTCGGGGCGCACGCCCTGCGCACCGGGGACTGGGGGCTGACCCTGGCCTGGGTGGGCATGGCCGGGCTGGTGGTCCTGCGCCGGGCCTGGGTCAGGATCGTGCTCCTCGCGGCCCTGCTCTTTGGGGTGCTGACCTGGGTCCAGGTCAGCACGGGGCTCATCCAGGTCCGCATGGCCTTTGGCGTGGACTGGGGGCGGCTGGCCCTGATCATGTCCGGTGTGGTCCTGATCACCCTGTTGGCGGCCGGGCTGCTGGCGGGCGAACCCGGAAGACGCTTTTTCCCCAAGGGGGAGGATCAGGCCGGACCTGTTGCAGCAATCTTTCTGCTCACAGTGGCCGGGCTCGGGTTTTTGCACACCAGGGTGGAGCTGAGCCTGCTCCTGGCGGCGCGCTACTTCCCGGGCTGGGGCTGGCTGCAGATCTTTGCCCTGGGTCTCTACGGGGCCTGGATCGGCAACAAGATGCTGGACGCGCAAAAGGCCCCCCGGGTCCGGTCCCGTATCTGGGCCTTGTTTTCCCTGGTCTTTTTTGCCCAGCTCGGGCTGGGCCTGCTGGGCAAGGAGCGCATGCTCATGACCGGGGACCTGCACCTGCCCGTGCCGGCACTGATCATGGCCGGCCCCATCTTCCGGGGGCACGGCTTCTTCATGCTCATCCTGTTTTTGTCCACCGTGGCACTGGTGGGCCCGGCCTGGTGCAGCCACCTCTGCTACATCGGGGCCTGGGACGACAGGGCCGGGCGGCTCAAGCACAAGCGCCCCCTGGGAGGGCTGCCGCGTTGGGCCTGGCAGGTGCGCTGGGCCATCTTTCTCCTGGTTCCACTGGCCGCCCTGGCATTCCGCACGGCAGGCATGCCCGGGCTGACCGCGGTCTGGATCGCCGCTGTGTTCGGCCTGGTGGGGGTGGGGATCATGGTCTGGCTGTCCCGGCGCAGGGGCATGATGGTCCACTGCTCGGCCTACTGCCCCATCGGCCTGCTGGGCAACCTGCTGGGCAGGCTGACCCCCTGGCGGTTGCGGATAGCATCCGGTTGCACGGGGTGCATGGCCTGCACCCGGGTCTGCCGCTACAATGCCCTGAACAGGAACCACCTGGAGCGGGGGCGGCCGGGACTGTCCTGCACCCTGTGCGGCGACTGCGTGGGGATCTGCCCCGGCAGGGAGATCAGCTACGGTTTCCTCCACCTCTCGCCCCGCAGCTCCCGCAGGCTGTTCGTGGTCCTGGTGGTTTCCCTGCACGCGGTTTTCCTGGCCGTGGCCAGGATCTGACCCTCGCACTGAAAAGCACCTTTTCCTGGATTCTTGTCCGAGTCTGAGCCGGAAGGGTGTCCGGGTTGGATTATCCCTGAACGGGCTGAAAGGATCTGACCCCTGTCCTGTCCAGGACAAACAGCATCCCGGAAAGTACACTGTCGGAGCAGAACGATCCTGGATTGACGCACAGGGTGCGCCCGATGCGGGCAAAGCGCCTGCCCGGCACCGGGACCATTCCGTGCAGGCTCAGCAGGGGCTGGTGGGTTTCAATGACCCAGCGCACTGCACGGCTGCCGGTCGGGAGGAGCGATGAAGCTCTTCCAGGATCAGGAGCGTGGTCCAGGCCGGAATCGTGGGGGGGGGCGTGGAGGCTGAACACGGCACTGTAGACGTCGTCGAGCTGCTGCACCAGAGTGTCCAGGCTGGAGACCAGCGTGCCCTCTTCAGCTGCCTCGGCGCAATCGAACAGGGTGTGGTGGGTGCAGCCGTGGCTGAGCAGCTGGTG
Source organism: uncultured Desulfohalobiaceae bacterium (assembly GCA_964594925.1). Taxonomy (GTDB): domain Bacteria; phylum Desulfobacterota; class Desulfovibrionia; order Desulfovibrionales; family CAZUBS01; genus CAZUBS01. The sequence goes on along the minus strand of CAZQOG010000042.1, from coordinate 16,502 downwards.
GTCCGGGTCCAGCTGGAAAACACCCTGCCGGGCCCAAACAACACCATCCTCGCCCCCTCCTTCCTCCAGTATACCGGGAAGAGCAGGGGCAATGCCGCCGGGGGTGAGGTACAGGCAACGGCCTCCCTGCCTGCACAGCTCCCCGGCCTGGGAAAGCCACCGGGTGAGTGTTTGCGCGGCAAGTCGTTGATAGATGGTTTGTAACAGCTCTGGTGAGCTTTCCAGCTGGAGACGTTCCTGCCCGGTTGTCCGGTAGGGATAGAGGCCATGGTTGCGGACATGGTTTTCCAGCTGCTGCAGCCCACTGGTTGTCCGGGCCTCCAGCACCCGATTTCCAAACCGGCTGGACCAGGTGCTTCCGCGGCCCTTGACCAGGCACTGGACACCCCGGGCCAGGAGGGTTCCACCGAGAATAAGCGTGTCCGCCCGGTGCATCTCTGCGGCCATGAGGAACTTGTTCCAGCAATGCTCGGATCCCTGGAGGTCGGTGGCGTAGAAGAGCCTGATCATTCAGGGAGCTCCGGCTGTTGGCTTTGGAGAGGGATCTCCTGCAGTGAGCGGTCGAGGTCGATACCCTGCCGCCGTCGGTAGAACCTGTACCCGAGATAGGCCAGAGCGCTGGCCGCGATGAACAAGGTGATGAAGCCGCCGGAAAGCAGATCGTTAACGCCGTAGCGGTCATCTGTCAGGTACAGGAAGAACATGATCCCGAAGTAGACCAGACCCAGGCAACCGGAGACCGTGATCAGCGGCATTCCAAGGATGCGGTACTTGGAGATGGGTGAGCTCTCGTACAGGGGGCGGGTCTTTTCGAGGAAGGGCAGCAGGGTTCCGGCCAGGGTGCTGGCGGCAAAGGCAATGGAGGTCATGAGGGGCATGTTCAGGGTCAGCCGGGCAAAGCCGGTGAAGAAGTAGAGCCACCCGAAGAGCAGCGATCCCAGGTAGCAGATGCCGATGGCCACCACGGGAACTCCAAGCCGGCGGGACCGCCTGGCCACCAGCGAGGGCAAAAGCCGGTCGTCGGACATGGCCATCATGACCCTGGAGGACATGACCATGTTGTTGGTGGGCCAGATCCAGAACCAGGCGTTGAGCCCCACGGCCGCCAGGAGCCAGTACCAGGGGCTTGAGCCAAGAGCCATCAGGAAGAGCCCCATGTGGGGAGGGACAGTGGTCTGCTGGCCCAGGCCGGTGGCCCACAGGAAGTTGGAGGAGGTGAAGAACTCATTGCCCACCGTGGTGATGAGCAGCCACATGAACCCGGCACAGACGAGCAGCGAAAAAAGGTTGCCCCCCAGGAAGATGCCGGCGGAGTTGCGGACGTTCTTCACTCCCCGGATTTCCCCGGCCAGGGTGCCGGTCCAGGCCACGTACATGAAGGTGTAGGCCAGGACCGGTCCGATCAGAAAGCTGGACCGCCAGGTGGTACCGCTCAGGGGAACGGGCCTGAACCCTTCGGCCCGTGCCGAAGCCAGGATGGTCTCCACCGCCTGCCCGTCGCCCCATTGCAGGGCCTTGAGCATGAAGCCGTCAAATGCGGCTCTGAACTCGTCCTGCCCGGTACCCCATAGCAGCAGCATCCACAGGCCGAGGACCAGAATGCCGAGGGCAAAGCTTGTCCGCAGCAACCGGGCGTAGAAGCGCATGCCCAGCAGCATCACCCCGGCGGCAAAGGTCACGTAAAAGACATAGAACCACCAGGTCCCTTGCCGTGTGGACATGGAAATGGCCGCATCCACCAGCGAGGGGGCGTCCAGGAGATGGGCCAGGCTGATGAGCAGGGGCGCAACTACCATGACCGAGCCGGGCGCCACATTGGAGGCCATGTAGAACCAGGGGCCGATGACCAAGGGAGTGACGATGAGCACAATGCACCAGAATCCTCCCAAAGTCCTGGTCTGCCAGGCATAGTCCCCTCCAGGCCTGGGCATGATGGTGGTCAGCAGGGCATAGACGGTGAACATGGGAACAAAGGCCAGGCAGACCATGACGATGCCCAGGGGGATATTGGCCTCGGGCCAGGGCCAGGTCAACGAGTAGGTCAGGGCGGCGGCGATGACGATGGAGTTGGCAAAGACGGCGTAGACAAACCCGTCAAAGGTGCTGAAAGGACGCAGCTGCCTCCACGGCCTGCTGTGCAGAAAGGTTTTTTCCTGCTTGGAAAAGCTGCCGGAGTGACGATCCCGCATAAAAATGCTCGACGGTAAGAGGGTATTTGTCTTACAAGCAGGGCTAACACGTTTGCAATCCCTTAACCAGCGTTGGGAAGCGGGAAACAATCGGATTTTTATCTCTTCTCCTGGGGCGGGCTGAAGATGCCGGAACGCGGCTTCGGCGGTGCATTACCATGAAGATCTACCCCAAGATTCTGCTCATCACACTGCCCCTGATCGTAATCACGGCCCTGCTGGTGGGCTATGTCTGTCACAACGTGGCCCACAAGGCCCTGTGGAAAGCCGTTCAGGACGTGCTCGAGTTCCCGCTTTCGAGGGCGGTCGGGATCTGCGAGCGGGAACAGGCCGCGGCCATTATGCCAGGAGGGCGGTCCCTGGATCAGGCCAAGCGCAGGGCAGCCGAGGCGGTCGGGTCCATACGCTTCAAGGAAACCGGTCATGTCTTCGTGGTCAGTGGGGCGGGTGTAGTACTGGCCCATGCCCAGGACCAGAGGCAGGGGTTGCACGTCGGTTCCAGGGGCTGGTTCAAGGACATGGTCGTGAAGGGCTCGGGACAGTCCAGCTTCGTGCTGGACGGGGAAACCCACTGGGCTGTCTTCTCACGCCTGGATTCGTGGGGGTGGTACCTGGTCAGCACCGCCCTGTCCGACGAGCTGACCGGACCGCTGAACCAGCTGGGCAGCTACATCCTGGTCATGGCCAGCCTGAGCCTGGTCCTTGCCTCCCTGCCGCTGCTCATCCTGGCCAGGCGGCTCGTCGCGCCCATCAACACCCTCATTGCAGGCACGGACCGCATCCGCCGCGGCGACCTGGGTACCCACATCCCCATCACCACCGAGGATGAGATCGGGGTGCTGGCCGGTGCCTCCAATGCCATGACCGCCAAGCTCCGGGAGCTGATCGGCAGCCTCGAGGAGCGCAATCGTCAGCTGGGCGAGGAGGTCGCGGAACGGCTGCGCACGGAAGAGGCCTTGCGGCGCAGTGAAGAAAAATACCGCTCCATTTTCGACAATGCCGTGGAGGGCATCTTCCAGAGCACACCGCAGGGGCGGTACCTGAGCGTCAACCCCTCCTTTGCCCGCATGTTCGGCTACACCTCGCCCCGAGAGCTGATGGAGTCGATCACCGACATCGGCAGACAGGTCTATCTGGACCCCGAGGACCGGGAGGCCTTTCTGGCGGGGCTTGAAGAGAGGGACGTGGTCAGCGGCTTCACCGCCAGGGTGCGGCACAGGGACGGCGGGACATTCTGGATATCCGAGTCTGCCCGGGTCATACGGGACGCGCAGGGCGAATGGAAGACCCTGGAGGGCTTTTGCGTTGACATAAGCGCACAAAAAGAGGCTGAGGAAGCCAAGCTTCATCTTGAGGAGCAGCTCCGGCAGTCCCAGAAGATGGAGGCCCTGGGCAACCTGACAGGCGGCATCGCCCACGACTTCAACAACCTGCTCCAGGCCATGTCCGGCTACGTGCAGCTGCTGCTGTTGAAGAAGGACCCTTCCGATCCCGATTACAAGTACCTGGCCGAGGTGGACCGCACCGCTGAAAGGGCCAGGGATCTGGTGCGCAGGCTGCTCACCTTCAGCCGCAAGATGGAGGTCCGGCCGCAGCAGCTGGACCTGAACCGGGTCATCGAGGAGACGCTGCACATGCTTGGACGGACCATTCCCAAGATGGTCTCCATCGAAACCAGTCTGGCGGCCGATCTGCACACCATCCAGGCAGACCCGCTGCAGCTCGAGCAGGTGCTGGTCAACCTGACCACAAATGCCGTGGACGCCATGGGAGAGGGGGGAACCCTCACCTTTGAGACCGCCAACTTCACCGTGGACCCCGAGTACAGGAACAAGTATCTGGAGCTCGCATCGGGAGAGTATGTCCTGCTCTCGATCACGGACACTGGCGAAGGCATGGACGCAGAGACGCTGGAGAGGATTTTCGAGCCCTTCTTCACCACCAAGGAGGCGGGCAGGGGGACCGGTCTGGGCCTGTCCATGGTCTACGGCATCGTCAAGGGGCATGGGGGGCACATCACCTGTTACTCCGAGCCGGGCAAGGGAACGACCTTCAGGATCTATCTGCCGGTGCTGGCCCGGGTCTGTTTGCAGGAAGCCCCTTTGCTGGACAGTGCGATCGAGCCTGAAGGCGGGTCGGAGACCCTTCTGCTGGTGGACGACGAGGACATCATCCGGGAGATCGGCAAGGATGTCCTGACCCAGTATGGATACACGGTCGTGTGTGCCGCAAGCGGTGAGGAGGCGGTGCGGGTTTTTGTGGACCGTGCAAAGGATGTGCAGCTGGTCGTCCTGGACCTGGGGATGCCGGGCATGGGCGGAGCAAAGTGTCTGGAGACGCTGCTGGAGCTTGATCCGGGTGTCAAGGTGGTCGTGGCCAGCGGCTACGGCGCGCACAAGATCGCCCGTGATCCGAAGCGCTATGGTGCGGTGGGCTTTCTGACCAAACCCTACCGCCTGGACGAGCTGCTGCTCAGGATCAGGGAGGTGCTGGACAGCGGCTGTTGATCGAACCGTGAGCGTGAGCCCGGGTCCCGAGTCCCTGCTTTCAAACAGCTCTTCAACGTCCCTTCAAAAAGTCCTCTCCCCCTCCCCCAAGTTTCTTTCCGAAACCAACCTTCCTTTGCAAATGTATGCTCCGACCGGATGAATCACGACAATCTGTAGGAAAAAGGTTCATGGTCGGGGCTTTTGGCTTCTCTCAGCACCCAGCATGATCTCATTCAGGCTTGAGGCTTTTTCCTTTCTGGTATGTAATAGCACCCGGTAGCAAATCTTTCCAACGGGAGAAGACGGCATGCGTTCTCTTGGGATCTGTGCCGGGGCGTCCACCATCGGGATGGTGGGATTGTCCCTTGTCAACGGAAGGCCTCAGGTCGACTGGGCCGGCACCAGGGCGCACGAAGGGAATGCCCGGGGGACCCTGCTGGACATGCTGGAGCAGGTACAGGACCCGGAGGGTCTGCGGATAGCTGCCACTGGCCGCAAGTTCCGGCACCTGCTGGAGTTGTCCAGGCTTTCCGAACCCCAGGCCCTGGAGCTGGCCCTGAAGTTCGCCCTGCCCGAAGGCCATCCCTACCGCACGGTGATCAGCGCGGGCGGGGAGACCTTCATGGTCTACCACCTGGACGCCCAGGGTCGCATCCAGAACATCCACACCGGAAACAAGTGCGCCTCGGGCACCGGGGAGTTCCTGCTGCAGCAGCTGTCGCGCATGGAGCTCAGCCTGGACGACCTGGAGACTTTGGACCACACCGCCCGCTCCCACAAGGTCTCCGGGCGCTGCTCAGTGTTCTGCAAGAGCGACTGCACCCACGCCCTGAACAAGGGCGTGCCCAAGATGAACGTGGTCTCCGGGCTGGCCAGGATGATGGCCGGGAAGTGCCTGGAACTGCTCAAGAAGCTGCCCAAGGAGCACGTGGTGCTCGTTGGCGGCTGCGCCCGGAACAGGTTCATGGTCAGGTATCTTAAGGAGGAGATCGAGGACCTGTACATCCCGGAGCAGGCCCCCTGGTTCGAGGCCCTTGGCGCCGGGCTGTGGGCGCTTGAGAACGAGTGCAGGCCCTATCCCGGCAGGGAAGGCATTCTGCGGCGGCGCAGGATCAGCTTTTCCTTTCTCCCCCCACTGGCAGACTTCCGTGACCAGGTAGTGTTCAAGCAGGGTGCAGAAGGCACTGCCCGGGCGGGTGACAGGGTCATCCTGGGGCTGGACGTGGGTTCGACCACCACCAAGGGCGTGCTGATGCGTGTCGGGGATGCGGCCGTGCTGGCCTCGGACTACCTGCGTACCAGCGGCGACCCCGTGGACGCCTCCCGGCGGGTGTACGCCAGCCTGGACCGCCAGCTGGAGGTGCCGATCACGATCATCGGCCTGGGGGTGACGGGGTCGGGCCGGGCCATTGCCGGGCTGCATGCCAGGACCCGGGGCGTGATCAACGAGATCATCGCCCACGCCGCTGCCGCAGTGCACCACGATCCCGACGTGGACACCATCTTCGAGATCGGGGGGCAGGACGCCAAGTACACCTCCATCACCAACTCCGTGCCCAGCGACTACGCCATGAACGAGGCCTGCAGCGCCGGCACGGGGTCGTTTCTGGAGGAGTCGGCCAAGGAGACCCTGGGAGTGCAGGTGACCGAGATCGGGGAGCGGGCGGTCACGGCAAAGCAACCGCCCAACTTCAACGACCAGTGCGCGGCCTTCATCAGTTCGGACATCAAGATCGCCACCCAGGAAGGCCTCCCCCTCACGGACATCCTGGCCGGGCTGGTCTACTCCATCTGCATGAACTACACGAACCGGGTCAAAGGCAACAGGCCTGTCGGTGACACGGTCTTCATGCAGGGCGGGGTGTGCTACAACCAGGCCGTGCCCATGGCCATGGCCTCCCTGACCGGGAAACGCATCGTGGTTCCGCCCGAGCCCGGGCTCATGGGCGCCCTGGGGGTTGCCCTGGAGGTCAGGCACCGTTTGGAGCAGGGGCTTCTCGAGGAGCAAACCTTCGACCTGGCCGAGCTGGCCTCCCGGGAGGTGGAGTACCTGGAGCCATTCATCTGCAAGGGGGGCAGGGAAAAATGCGACCGGGGGTGCGAGATCGCCCGCATCCGGGTCGGTGACAAGACCTTTCCCTTCGGCGGGATCTGCAACCGCTACGAGAATCTGGTCAGAAACAAGAAGGTGGACCAGGCCGGCAGGAACCTGGTGGCCTGGCGGGAGCGCAGGGTCTTCCAGCCACCTGCGGCCCAGGCTGGTTCCGGAAAGAAGCGGCCCACGGTCGGGGTGAACCGTTCCTACCTGACCAGGTCTTACTATCCGCTGTTCAGCACGTTTTTTGCCGGGTTGGGCTGCGAGGTGGTCCTGCCCGACCGTGTCGACCCCCGGGGCGTGGACCAGCAGGCCTCGGCCTTCTGCTTCCCCGGGGAGTTGGCCCACGGCTTCATGGCCGACCTGCTGTCCAAGAAGACCGACTTCCTGTTCCTGCCGCACATGCGGACACTGCCCTCAGATACCCCGGACGACAATGCCTTTGCCTGCGTGCTGGTGCAGAGCGAACCCTACTATCTGCGCAGCTGCTTTTCAGAGATCGAGGGGCTCGGAAAGGGGCTGCTCAGCCCGGTGCTGGACTTCAGGGAGGGCCTGGCAGCGGCAGAGCCCACCTTTGCGGCCATGGCCAGGCAGCTTGGCCGGTCCAGGGCGGAAGGCAGGCGGGCCTTTGCCGCTGCGCTCGAGGCCCAGATGCTCTTCGAGGAGGACCTGCAGAGGGAAGGGGCCCGGGCCCTGGAGGCGCTGGCAGGGGATGCGGACGGCTTTGGCATGGTGCTTTTCGGACGGCCCTACAATGCCTTTGCGGACGAGGCCAACAAGGGCATCCCGGCCAAGTTCGCCTCCCGCGGGGTGCGCATCATCCCCTTTGACATGCTGCCCTTCGAAGACCAGGAGCTGTCCCCGGAGCACCACATGTACTGGGCCCTGGGCCGGAAGATCCTCAAGGCGGCCCGGTATGTGGCAGGACGCAACGACCTGTTCCCGGTCTACATCACCAACTTCTCCTGCGGCCCGGACTCCTTCCTGGTGGGCTACTTCCGCGAGATCATGGGTCGCAAGCCCTCCCTGACCCTGGAGCTGGACAGCCACACGGCAGATGCGGGCATCGAGACCCGCATCGAGGCCTTTCTGGACATCGTGACCTACTACCGCAGGATGGGGGCCGCGCCCTCGCTCACCAGCGCTTTTCAGCCGGCCCGGCTGGAGGCGAAAAAGGATGGCCACGGGGTGTGGGACTCCAGGGGGGAGTGGTTTCCCCTGACCCACCCCCGGGTACGCCTGGTCTTCCCTTCCCTGAACGAGTGGGGAGCTCATCTGATCGCCAAGACCCTGGCCGGGAGCGGCATCAGGGCGGGTGTCCTGCCGCCGGCCGGCGAGTCCCAGCTCAAGCTGGGGCGGGGCAACTCCAGCTGCAAGGAGTGTCTGCCCCTGCAGCTGACCGTGGGCTCGATGATCCATTACCTGGAAGAGGTCCGGGACCCGGACGAGATCTCCCTCTACTTCATGCCTGCTGCGGGGGGGCCGTGCAGGTTCGGCCAGTATGCTGTGTTTTCCTCCAAGGTTATCAAGCGCCGGGAGATCGACAATGCCGTGGTTTTTTCCACCAGCTCCGATGAAGGGTACGGCGCTTTGGGTCAGTCCACCACGTTGCGGGCCTGGAGGGCGGTGATCCTGGGCGATCTTCTGGAGGAGATGCGGTCCACGGTGCTGGCCGCGGCAACACACCCCGAACGTGACATGGCCCTGCTGACCAGGGAGTTCGAGAACATCCTGGAGGTGGTGGACCGGGAGTGGAAGGTCCTGTCCGCCCGGCTCAAGCAAAGCGCAGCAGCGTTGTCGTCCATCACTCTGACCCGCCCCTACGAGGAGATCCCGAAAATTTCCCTGGTTGGGGAGATCTATGTGCGCCACGATCCCATCTCCCGCCAGGGCCTGATCGAGCGCCTGGCCGCGCAGGGCTTCATCGTGCGCACGTCCCAGGTCTCGGAGTGGATGAAGTACACGGACTGGCTGGTCAGAACGGGCAAGGAGGGGCGCCGGGACACGGGCTTCTGGATCAGCAGCCTGGTCAAGTGGTACTTCGATCAGAAGATCAGGTCCCTTCTGGCGCCGAGCGGCCTGTTCCACCACCACGTGGCCCCGACCAGAGAGATCATCGAGGCGGGCAGCCCCTTCATCTCCCCGCGCATGCACGGTGAAGCCATCCTCACGGTGGGTGCGGCTTTCCACGAGATCATGGCCCCGGCTTGCGGGGTCATCTCCATCGGTCCTTTCGGGTGCATGCCCTCCCGGCTGGCCGAGGCGATTCTTTCGGAGAAGTTTTCCACCGGGCAGCTGCGGCGCATGGGCCGCAACGGCCATCTTGTGCAGGGATTTGATGACCGCAAGCTGCCCTTTTTGGCCATAGAGACCGACGGCAACCCCTTTCCCCAGATCATCGAGGCCAGGCTGGAGGCCTTCTGCCTCCAGGCCAGACGGCTGCACCAGGCCATGCGCCCACAGGCGGCAGGGCAGGGGTGAGGGCAGCCATGGCCTTGCGAGAGAGCGGTTTGGGCAAGGCTTACTACAGGCGCCTTGAAGCCTGGGTATTGCCGCTGGTTGAGCGTACCGGGGTCAGCCCCGGCGGCATCTCTCTCCTGGGGGTCCTGACTGCGGTCCTGGTTCCTCCGGCATTCTGGCTGCACCCCTTTGCCGGGGTGGGCTGCATGCTGGTGTCGGGTGTGCTGGACAACCTGGACGGCCTGCTGTCCCGGGCACGGGGCGAAAGCGGCAGGCTGGGCGATTTTCTCGACTCCACCCTGGACCGCTTCTCCGACGTCCTCTACCTGACAGGGTTCTGGGTGCTGCTGTGGGGCCTTCCCCGGGGTCAGCTCATTGCGGGTTCGTTGCTGGTCATGGCCGCCCTGTCCGTGACCTTGCTCGCCGAATATACCCGGGAAAGGATCGAGGCCCTGGGGGCCACCTGCACCGGGGGGCTCTTCGGGCGTCCGGAGCGGGTCATCTTTCTTCTTGTCCTGGGAGTTGGTGCGGGGGCTTTCCCGGGCCGTGCATCCTGGCTGCTCTGGGCGGGGCTGGCGGTGTACGTGGTGCTGGGGGGGATCACCGTGGTGCAGCGTTTTCAGGTGGCAGGCAAGTCGCTTGAGCTATAAAGACCAGGACCGACCATCAGAAAGGTTTGCAGAAGGTGTACTTTGCCGGGCTTCTGAAGGCCTGGACAACGGAGGGACCATGACCGCTCGCAACGACACGCATCTCAAGACCATCGGCTACATCCTGTGGCTCTTCGGGTTCACCGGATCGCACCGGTTTTACTACGGCAAGCCGGTCACCGGCACGATCTGGTTCTTCACCCTGGGTCTGCTTGGCATCGGCTGGATCATCGACCTGTTCCTGATCCCGTCCATGGACCGCGAGGCCGACCTGCGCTTCAGGGCAGGTCCCGTCAACTACAGCGTGGCCTGGGTTCTGCTCACTTTCCTGGGCGTGTTCGGGGTGCACCGCATGTACATGGGCAAGTGGCTGACAGGCTTGCTCTACCTGGTAACCGGCGGGTTGGTGGGCCTGGGGGTGCTCTACGACTTCTGGACCCTCAACGATCAGATCACGGTGGCGAACGCCGAGAGGTGAGGAATGTGGACGAAGTGGACTGGGTGGACGAGGTGGACACATTGAAAGCAGAGTTTCGTTTCCTGCGTCCACCCAGCCCATTTCGACCACTCAGTCCACCCTGCTGCTGTCCCCGATCTCCAGAAACCCCTCAGGAACAAGGCTGGCGGCCAGCATGACCTGGTTGATGTCCAGGTGACCCGTCCAGGTCCCGGCTTTTTGGTTCACGGGATTGCGCCAGAAGGTTTCGATACGCTCTGCCAGGTGCAGGTGGCGTTCCAGGGGGACGAGCAGGCCGGCCGGCCCGTCGGCCGGGAACACCCCGGGGTCGGCGTCAACAATGGCCCGCATCAGCTCCAGTCCGTGCAGGCCGATGGCCAGTCCCAGCTCCCGGAAGGCCAGGCGGTGGGTGGCGGGGAGCCCGAGGGGGCTGCTGTGGGCAAAAGCTGAAAAGCTCTCTGCAGCATCACCAAGCAGGGCTGCCAGCAGGTCGGGGCTGGACAGGGCGCCCTGCTGCATGAGCCGGGTCACGCGGCAGGCATCGAAGAGCAATCCGCCCAGGCCGAGGGGGTCTTCGGTGGCCCAGCTGCGGCCATGGCTGATGGCGGCCATGTCCGTGATCTCCGCCTTGAGGTTGAGGGGAAGACCTCCCAGCTGCTCGGCCGCGGTCTGGAGCTGGCAGTAGGTGACCAGCCCGTCCAGGGGGTCGTGGTGCCCCATGGAGTCGACCAGGGGGCGGGTCAGGTCGATGCTCATCTTCCAGTACATGCGTTTTTGCAGCCCGGGACCGGGCTGATGGGTGAAAGCGTCGTGGGCAGCCGCGGCCAGCTCCATGGCCCAGCCAAGATAGCGGGTCTCGCCGCTGACCGCGCTGACCCTGTGCAGGGCGTGCATCCACTTGGTCAGGTAGTGGTAGTACTGACCGTCCTGCTCCCATTCCAGACGCTGGTCCACGGGGTTGTCAGGGCCCCGCTCGGGCAGGCTCTTGCCGATGCGCAGGCCTCCGGCCGTGGGGTGGCGCTCCCCGTTCTCGTCACTCAAGCCGCTCAGCCAGCCGCTACGGATGTCGTCGTCACGGTGCCGCCCCAGAACGTGGTGCACCTGGTCCACGAGCTGCAGGGCCAGGTCCTGGAAACGAGCCTCACCGGTTCGGCGAAACAGCTCCAGAAAGGCGCACACGGCAAAGGCGTCTGTCCACAGGTAGCGCCGCGGGATGCCGGGGGAGGTGAGCCCGGTGCGGTCGGCAAAGTCGAGCAGGAGCTCGCTGGCGGGAGTGGTGCGGGTGTCGGTGTTCATGGTTCCTGTATAGCCCTTTCTGCGGGTGAAATGCCAGCTGGAATTGGGAAAAAGGCAGACGGAATCCGCAGCGCTCAGTACAGCTCGAACTTTGCCAGCCGTCCGTCCAGCCCGGCGTTTCTGAGCGGCTTTTTCCAGGCCGGCCGCAGGCCGATGGATTTGAGGTGGGCGCGGTCGCCGAAGTAGATAAAGGCAGTGGAACCGGTGCAGCGCTGCTTGAGGAAGTCGCCGAGGCGTTTGTAAAAGTCGCCCAGGTCGGTCCTTTTTCCCAGCCGGATGCCGTAGGGCGGGTTGCAGACGATGGTGGCGCCTTCCAGTGCCGGGATGGCGAACATGTCGCGCCGGGCGACGTGGATCGCTCCCCCGTGGTCGAGCAGGGAGCAGTTTTGCCTGGCCGCCTGCACGGCTTCGAGGTCGCTGTCGCTGCCGGAGATCAGCTTGGGGGGGAGGGTCCTGATGCCGGCCAGCCCCTGCTTCCGGACGCTGTCCCACAGCCCCGGGTCGAAGTCGGGCAAGCGCTCAAAGCCGAATCTGTCCCGCAAAATCCCCGCCGGGGTGTTGCTGGCCAGCAGAAAGGCCTCGCAGAGCAGGGTGCCCGAGCCGCACAAGGGGTCGTAGAGGGGTCTTTCGCCCTCCCAGCCGGTCGTGCAGATTACGGCCGCGGCCAGGGTCTCGATCATGGGGGCCTCCACCGAAGAGCGGCGGTAGCCCCGGCGGTGCAGGGAACCGCCCGAGGTGTCCAGGCTGACAGTGGCCCGGTTGTCCTCGAGGTGCAGGTTGATCCACAGGTCAGGGGCGCGGGTGTCCACAGAGGGCCGCCTGCCGGTCCGGTCCCTGAACCGGTCCACCACGGCGTCTTTGAGCTTGAGCGCGGCGTACCTGGAGTGGCTGATCCGGCTGTGGGAGACCTGGGCAAAGACCGCCAGGGTCTGCTCCGTGGTCAAAAAGTCCTCCCAGGGGATCTCCTTGACCCGCTTGTACAGGTAGCGGTCGGAGTGGCAGTCAAAGGTCGCAAGAGGGGCCAGGACCCGGTTGACCAACCGCGAGTGGAGGTTGATCCGGTACAGGGAGGCCGGGTCAGCCGTGATGCGCAGCCCCCGGTAGACCGTGACCACCTCCTCGGCCCCAAGTGACTGGAGCTCCCCTCCGGCAAGCCCGGCAAGGTCATCGGCCACCTGGACAAAGTAGCGGTGGGTGGTCTGGTACTCGTAGGTCATGCAGGGGTGCCTGGGATAAAAAAGCAGAGAGTTTGCTTGAGGACCCCTGCCGACTGCCCGTTCAGGGCGGGGTTGTCAACGGGAACCATGGGGGTCCCGGAAAAGAAATGCCCCCGCGAACTCCCCGTCAGCGTCCCTTGATGAGCAGCAGGACCACGCCGACCACTGCGGACACCCCGCCCCCGATCAGGTAGGCCATGGTTTGGTCGGAGTAGCGCCCGGTCAGGGCCTCCCCGACCTCCCCAACAGGCGCAGTGGCAGCGTTATACCCAAAGTAGAGCAGGATCAGACCCAGGACCAGCAGGGCGATGCCGATAATCTTGGTGAGAGGCATGGAAGCAGCTCCTTTTTTTTCAGTGAAGGGATCAAACGCACTGATGTACACGGTCACCTCTTCCCCTTTATATCACAGCTTCATATTATTTCCACTGCACTCTTGTGATGTTTTGCACCGCTGAAAAACATGGTATGGCCAACGCAGGGAAAAGAAGAGGAGTGGACATGACGGAAAAGACACGGCCGGACCTCGACCCGGGGCTCCTGGCAACGGCGGAGCAGCGTTTCAGACAGCGTTTTCGTCGCCTGGACGAAAACGACCCAGTCTGTGATGCACTGCTCAGGCTGGGCCTGGAGCGGCTCCCCTGGGACGTGGACATGTTCCCGGATGCGTATCTGGCCACCAGGCATCCGCCCCCGGGCCACAGGGAAAAGGTGCCCTCCATGGAAGAGCTGGCCGGCTCGGCCACCATCCCCGCCATGCCCCAGGTACTTTTCGAGCTGCAGCGGGTCATGAACGACCCGGACAGCTCGGCTTCGGACCTGGCCCGGGTCATCAGCAACGACCTCAAGCTGACAGCCTCCATCCTGCGCATCGCCAACAGCCCCCTGTACAGCTTCCCTTCCCGGGTGGAGACCGTAGACAGGGCAGTGGCCATCCTGGGCTTCAGGCAGATCTCAACCCTGGCTTCCGGTGCTGTTCTGCTGAACACCTTCACCATGTCCAACCAGGCCCTGAACCTGGAACGGTTCTGGCGCCATTCCATGGCCTGCGGCGTATTGGCCCGCGGGCTTGCCGTGCGCATGGGCCTGGAAGAGCCGGAAAAGTTCTTCGTGTCCGGGCTGCTGCACGACCTGGGATTGCTGGCCATGTCCGCAGCCTTCCCCGACACAGCCATGCATGTCAGGGTCCTGTGCAGGGAGCAGGGGCGGCTGCTGACAGATGTGGAGCAGCGGGTCATCGGATATGATCATGCCAGGTTTGGGGCCTACCTGCTCAAGCGGTGGAACCTTCCCCTGCTCCTGGTGGCTGGGGTGGCTTTCCACCACACCCCTGCACGGGGGGCCAAATGGAACGAACCGAAGGTGTTGCACGGGGCCAACTTTCTGGCCAACGGGTTGGGGCTGAGCATCAATGTCGACATCCCTGTCGAGCCGCTGGACCCTTCCACTCGCGACTACCTGGGGCTGCACCCTGCGAAGCTGGAAGAGGTCGTGCGCGAAAACGAGCAGCGGATAGAGGAAGCGTTCAGCGCTTTTGGTCTCGGGGAGTGAAGCGGCCCGGGCTGTCCCCTTTGAAGGAAGAGGCTGCATGAAGCGAAGAAAACCCCTTTCCGAGGAGGAGCGGTCTCAGGTGCTGGAGCGCTTGAGGCGCGACCACCTGGCACGCCTCTCGGGCTACAGGGAGCAGGCCCTGAGGATCCTGCCACGGGTCTGCGGCCGGTGCGGCAGGGATTTCGAGGGCAGGAGGCTCAAAGAACTCACGGTCCACCACAGGGACCACAATCACGACAACAACCCCCCTGACGGCAGCAACTGGGAGCTGCTGTGTTCATTCTGCCACGAGAGCGAGCACTCCCGGGGGCTGGAGGCTGACCGGCTCTCCCCTTCAGGCCCGAGCAACCCGGACGAGCCGGCCCCTCTGCACAGCCCCTTTGCCGACCTGGCGTCCCGGCTGAAGGACAAAAAGCAAAGATGACCCTCTTTGTTCCTGAGTCTCTTGTCTTTTCTGCCCGAACGGGCTTGAGTCAGGGCCGGGGCCAGGGGAGCAGGCCGGGCACCTGTTCCCTGTAGGCCCGGTAGGCCGCACCGTAGCGGGCTGTCAGCTCCTTCTCCTCGAGCTTTGCCGCAGCAACGATCCATGCGCTCCACAAGACATTGAAGAGCAGCCTGTCCCCTGAGACCTCAGGACAGCTCCAGACAATGACCAGGGTGGCGCTGTACATGGGATGGCGGACCAGCCGGTAAGGGCCTTTTGTGACCAGAGGTGGCTCGTCTGGCGGCTCGGACAGGTCCATTTCGGCCAGAATGGGCTTGATCCCCAGGGCGTCCAGGCCGCCGAGGGTGCGTCCGGCCCAGGCGGCAAAGGCCAGGGCGGCGAAGAAGGGGATGCGCAAGCCCCAGCTCCAGGGCGGCGGAAGCGCGATGAGGTCCGGAAAAGCGCGTTGCCAGAGCAGGAGCACCGCCAGGAGCGCAATGCCGGAAGCAGCGGAGTACACGGCGGGCAGGCAGGCTTTGGAAAGATGCCCGGCCAGCTTGTCCTGCACGACCGGGCGGGCCATGAGGGAGTGCTGCAGGAAGAAGGTCAGGGACAGCACCACAGCGTCGAAAAGCAGTACCGCAACCTGGGAGAGGCCAAGGTCCAGAAGCTGAAAGGAGCCCAGGTACAGGAAGACCCCGAAAAGCAGCAAAGATCCGCCCCCCAGCGTGATGCTGGCTGCAAGGAGCAGGAGATGTCCCGTCTTGGGTGCGTGCATACCGGCAGGGTAACCCGGTGCGAGGGTATGGGGCAATAAGCACATTTGGAGCGCCGTGTTCTGAATGGAAAGCCAGCACCCAGAGCTTCAAAGTTCGATTTTGCGCAAAGATACAGGTATCACTTCATTGACAGACAGGCTTTGAAGAAGTAAGAAGTAAGAATTAAATTTGTAATACTTGGAGACGAGCCATGCGCATCACCAGCAAAGGACAGGTGACCATTCCCAAGCACGTGCGTGACGCCCTTGGGCTCCTGCCGCACTGCGAAGTGGCCTTCGAAGTCCAGGGCAACGTGGCCTGTGTGCGCAAGGTGGAGGGGCCGGTCTCTCGCGGTCGGGAGATCGTGTCGCGCCTGCGCGGCCGGGCCGGCGTGGCCATGAGCACGGACGAGATCATGGACCTCACCCGGGGGGAGTATTGACTTCCGGCGTGCTGGTGGACAGCAACGTCCTCCTCGACGTGCTGCTCGAGGACCCGCACTGGTTTGCCTGGTCCGCCGACCACCTGGCCGCGTGCGCCGAAGAAGCAGCGCTGGTAATCAACCCGATCGTCTATTCCGAGGTCTCCATAGGCTTTGAGCGCATCGAGGATCTGGAGGCAGCCCTGCCCGCAGCTGATTTCGAGCGCCACCCCCTGCCCTGGGAGGCCGCGTTTTTGGCCGGCAAATGTTTTCTCTCCTACCGCAAACGGGGCGGCACCCGGCGCTCTCCTCTGCCAGACTTCTTCATCGGCGCCCACGCCTCAGTCCGTTCCCTGACCCTGCTCACCCGCGACGCCAGGCGCTACCGCACCTACTTTCCCAAGCTGCCCCTGATCGCCCCTTAGCAGACCGTTGAAAAATGGTTCATCCGGTTCGAGCGTACTTTTTCAAAGTTTACCCGGTTTCGGAAAGAGG
>CAZQOG010000041.1:0-21107 GCA_964594925.1 uncultured Desulfohalobiaceae bacterium | reverse complement strand
GACTGCTAAGGTCATTCCAGGGCGGCATTGACAATGCCCTGGGCCTCGTCCAGCAGCTCCTGCAGGTGCCCCTCCCCTTTGAAGCTCTCGGCGTAGATCTTGTAAATGTCCTCGGTGCCGGAAGGGCGGGCTGCGAACCAGCCGTTCTCTGTGCCCACCTTCAACCCCCCGATGGGTGCGTCATTGCCCCGGGTCCTGGTCAGGATGGAGGAGATCTCCTCGCCGGCCAGGGCCGAGGCCGTGACCATGTCAGGGGAAAGCTTCTTCAGCCTGGCTTTCTGTGCAGCAGTGGCAGGGGCGTCGATGCGTCTGTAAAAGGATTGTCCCAATCTGTCCTCCAGCCCGGAGTAAATCTCTGCCAGGTCCTGTCCGGTTCTGGCTGTGATCTCAGCGGCAAGCAGGTTCATGACGATGCCGTCCTTGTCCGTGGTCCAGACCGTTCCGTTTTCGCGCAGGAAGGAGGCCCCGGCGCTCTCTTCGCCGCCAAAGCCAAGCGATCCGTCCAGAAGCCCCGGGACAAACCATTTGAAGCCGACCGGGACCTCGACCACGGCCCGGCCAAGGTCCAGGGCCACCCTGTCGAGCATGGCGCTGGTGACCACGGTCTTGCCCACGGCGGTATCGGCAGTCCACTGGGGCCGGTTCTGGAACAGGAACCAGACAGCCACGGCCAGAAAGTGGTTGGGGTTCATCAGCCCGGCCCTGGGGGTGACAATGCCGTGGCGGTCATTGTCAGGGTCGTTGCCAAAGGCCACGTCGAACCGGTCTCTGAGGCTGATGAGCCCGGCCATGGCGTAGGGCGAGGAGCAGTCCATGCGCACCTTGCCGTCCTTGTCCAGGGTCATAAAGCCGAAGGTGGGGTCCACCTTGCGGTTGACCACCTCGATGTCGAGGCCGTAGCGCTCGGCAATGGGGTCCCAGAAGTCCACCCCGGATCCACCCAGCGGGTCTACCCCGATGCGCAGGCCCGAGGCGGACACAGCCTCCAGGTCGAGGATTTCGTTCAGATCTTCCACATAAATGGAGATGAAATCCCGCTCCTGAATCAGGCCGGAACCCAGGGCGCGGCGGTAGGGAAGGCGCCGGACCTCGCGCAGGCCGTCCGCGAGAATCTCATTGGCCCGTTTTTGAATGCTGCTGGTGGTCTCGGTGTCTGCTGGGCCGCCTTCGGGGGGGTTGTACTTGAACCCCCCGTCCTCGGGGGGATTGTGCGAAGGGGTGATGACGATGCCGTCGGCAATGCCTTCGTCCCCGCGTCCGTTGGCGGTCAGGATGGCGTGGGAGATCACGGGTGTGGGGGTGTAGCCCCGCCCCGACTGGATGCGGACCGTGACCCCGTTGGCGGTCAGCACTTCCAGGGCCGTGAAGAAGGCGGGCTCGCTCAAGGCGTGGGTGTCCTTGCCCATGTAGAGGGGGCCGCTGTGGCCGCGGGATGCCCGGTGCTCGCAGATAGCCTGGGTCACGGCCAGGATGTGGTCCTCGTTGAAGGTATGCGACAGGGGGGTGCCGCGGTGCCCCGAGGTGCCGAAGGAGATGCCCTGGCCGGGTTCGGCCGGATCAGGTGAGAGTGCGTAGTACATGGTCACCAGCCGGGGCACGTTGACCAGCTCTGCTTCGGGGACCGGCTGACCGGCCAGGGGATGCAGGGGCATGGAGTTCTCCTTTTATGGTACTTCGAAGTTCCGTGTGTTTTTTGAGATCGTTGTCCAAGGATTCCATTACCGGTTTGAAGGATTTCTTTGTAAGGCATTGAAAAGGCAGAGTTTCGCCCTGCCGGGCGACCTACCCGGCACCTATCTCATGAAATCCTACTGGGTCCTGAAAAGTGATCTTGTTCGCATACAATCCCGTGTTCGATGGTTTACCCAAAAGATAGGTGCCGGGGGCCTGGGCCGGCTACGGTCCTTTATCGCCAGCCCCTGCGGGTGGAATCGGAATGGTTGGGTGCCTGACGGGCATGATGGGTTCATTCGTTGCAATGTACACAATCCTGCCGATTCCACAAAGGCTTCCTCCGGGTCTGGCGGGACCGCAGCAAGGCCCAAAGGCAGAAGACCAAAGGCAAAATTTCAGAATACGTCGTTCCGGTTCCCTTTTCTGGTTTTTTGTAGGGGCACGTTGCACATGCCCTTATTCACTTGTCGGTTGCGGTGCTTTTCTTGTGTCTTGCTTCCCTCCTTCGCATAAAGCTACGGAGGGCAGGCCAGCGGGGATTTTTCAACCTTTTTCTCTTTGCAGGCCGTTCAAAAACCACGCTGGCAACCCAGGCTTCGCTTGCAGCTTCGCCGTCGGCACGTTTCATCTCTTGCTTCCAGCTTCCAGCTTCGAGCTTCCAGCTCAAATCTACGTGAGGGTTTGCCTTTGGTGAAGCAACGAAGTCCAGCGGGGATTTTTCAACGGTCTGCTAAGGTGTGTTCGGCGCTTGGGGCGGTGGGGCGTCGAGAACCGCCCGAATTATGTGCAGGATCTCGCCAAGGGGAAAGGGCTTGTGCACAAAGCCGGCTGCGCCGTAGTCTCCCGGACGTTTGGCGATCTTGTGGGCGCTGTACCCGCTGGCCACGATGACCTTGGCCTGCGGGGATATTTTGCGCAGCTCCTGCAGGCACTTCTCTCCGCCGATGCCCGGCATGCCAAGGTCGAGTATGACCAGGTCGATGGAACCTCGCTCGTTGCGGAAGATTTCAAGGGCCTGTTCGCCGCTCTGGGCCCGGAGAGTGGAGTAGCCCTTTGACTGGAGCATCTCCTGGGCAATGTCCAGGATCATGGCTTCGTCGTCCACCAGCAGGATGGTCTCAGAGCCCCCGGGTACATCCCTGTCCACTCCGGTGACAACGGTTTCCGAGGATGACAGATTGGGCCCGGCTACAGGAAGGTAAATTTTGAAGGAGGTCCCTGTGCCGGGCTCGCTGTAACAGGTGATGTGGCCAAGGTGCCCCTTGACGATGCCGTAGACGATGGACAGCCCAAGCCCCGTCCCTTTGGAAACCTCCTTGGTGGTGAAGAAGGGTTCGAAAATCCTCTGCCGTGTGGATTCGTCCATGCCGGAGCCCGAATCGGTGACCGTGACCATAACATACTCGCCAGGGTCGATTTCCAGGTAACGCTGGGTGTACTCGGAATCGAGGGTGATGCCGCGTGTCTCAATGCTCAGCTGCCCGCCCTCGGCCATGGCGTCGATGGCATTGGAAACCAGATTCATGATGACCTGCTCCATCTGCCCCGGGTCGGCCTGGATGGGCTTGAGAGCGGGGGCAAGGCTGGTGCTGATGCAGACCATCTTTGGGGCGATGTGCTGCAGAATCCCAAGGGTGCTCTCCACCACCCGGTTCATGTCCACGGCCTCCAGGCGGACCTCCATCTTGCGGCTGAAGGAGAGCAGCCTGCGCACGATGTCCGAGGCCCGGTTGGTGGCCCGGTCGATCTCGACCAGATACTTGTAGTCCGGGTCTGCCTGGTCCTTGTTCATGAACATGAGCTGCACAAAACCCGAGATGGCCTGCAGCAGGTTGTTGAAGTCGTGGGCGATGCCGCCGGAGAGCTTTCCCAGGGCGTCCATCTTCTGAGCCTGGCGCAGCTGCTCTTCGAGCAGCAGCTTCTCCTCCTCGGCCTGCTTGCTGGCGCTGATGTCCTGCAGGGTTCCTTCGAAGTAGCGCACGGACCCGTCACGGTCATGGACCGGGTGGGCGTTGAAGCTGACCCAGATGACACCACCGTCCTTGCGGTACAGCTGTGTTTCAAAGCCGGTCACGGTCCCCTGGCTTTCAGCAAGCTCCAGAAAGAGGAGCCGGTCGCCGGGGTTGACGTAGACCTGCTCCTGCATGCTGCTCACCGAGCGGGTCAGGTCGCTGGGAGAGTCGTAGCCCAGGATTCGCGCCATGGCGGGGTTGGCGCTCAGGAGCCGTCCGTCCGGTGAGGTCTGGTAGATGCCCACCTGGGCGTTTTCGAATATGGAGCGGTACTTTTCCTCGGCCTGCTTCATGGCCTGCTCGGCATTGACGCGCCGGGTCACGTCCCGGGCCACGATGATCGCGTACTCCACGCGGCCGAAGCTGCGGAAACGCAGGGTCATCTCGACCGGGAAGGGCGGTCTGCCCTGGGGAAGGAGCTGCACCTGCAGGTTGCTGACGGCCCGGCAGGACACGGACCGAAAGCACTCCCTGATGCCGGTGCGATCCGATCCGGGTGTGAGAAACTCGAGAAAGGGGCGGTGCAAAAGATCCTGGCGGGACAGTCCAAGCCGGCGGCAGGCGGACTGGTTGAGGTCGTGGATGACCCCGGTAGCGGACTCGACCAGGAAGATGGCGTCGCCGGCATCGTCCAGCAGCGTTCTGAACCGCTCCAGCTCACGAAGGCGCTGCTGGAGCTCCGGGTAGTAGGTCTTTCTGATCGAGCGCTCCCCCAGCCCGATCAGCTTGTCCCTGGTGGACTGACCTTCAGAGGGCGCTGTGGTAGATTTTTTCGACATCGCTCTGGCAGAGCTGGCAGGGGTTGGTGACCATGCAGGCGTCGGACAGGGCCTTTGCGGCGAGAACCGGGATGTCCGCCGGGGTGACCCCAAGCTCTCCAAGTGTCCGTGTCATGCCCGCACCGCGCTTCAAGCTCCGCACCGCCTCCAGGATGGCCTCCTTGCGCTCAGCCTCGGCAAGGGACTCCACAGCAATGCCCATGGCCCTGCCGAGGGAGTGGTAGCGCTCACGTGCCGAGGCATAGTTGGCTTCCATGACATGGTCGAGGAGGATGGCGTTGCACTCGCCGTGGGGAAGGTCCAGAAAGCCCCCCAGGCTGTGGGCCATGGCGTGCACGGCCCCGAGGATGGCGTTGGAGAAGGCCATGCCCGCCATGAGGCTGCCCAGCATCATCTTGCCGCGCAGTGACTGGTCGGACAGATGTTGTGTTGCGGGCACCAGGTTGTCGACGATGAGCCGGACGGCCTCCAGGGCGAAGAGGTCGGTCAGGGGCGAGCTGGCGTTGGACACATAGGCTTCCATGGCGTGGGTCAGGGCGTCCATGCCGGTGCAAACGGTCAGCAGGGGGTCCATGGTGGTGGTCAGCAGAGGGTCGATGAGCGCTGCATCAGGGACCACGGTTTTGCTGACGATGGCGATCTTTACCTTGCGCGTGCTGTCGGTGATGATGGCGAACTGCGAGACATCGGCGGAGGTACCGGCCGTGGTGGGGATGCAGATCAGGGGAGGGCAGGCCACATCGACCTTGTCAACGCCTTCGAACTCAAGGATGTGCCGCCTGTTGGCGCTGACAATGCCGATACCCTTGGCGCAGTCCATGGGGCTGCCCCCGCCAAGGGCCACGATGGCGTCACACCCTTTTGCCGTGTACAGTTCTGCCCCGGCCATGACCTGGGTGTCCCGGGGGTTGGGGGAGATCTCCTCGAAGCGGACCACCTCCATCCCGGAGTGCTGCAGGTTGTGCTCCACCTGCTCGGTCCAGCCGGCAGCGGTCACACCCGGGTCGGTGACCAGGAGAATCTTCCCCGCGCCGAGGTTCTGGGCGTACTGGCCCGCCAGCGCATGGGCGCCGTTCCCGAAGACGAACTCCGGGGCCACGAACTTTCTCAGCTCGAGCAAAATGTCGCTGGACATACGCGCTCCATTGCTGCAGCGGAAGCGTTTTCATCCGGGAAGATCTGCAGCTGGTTTTTTCTTGTAGCACGGGATGGCAGCGGCTGCCTAAAGAAAGCTATGACAGATCAAACCAGTTTCGTGAAGGGCTATCCGGAAGCGAGTGTAAGCCGTTGTAATACGTTCTGTCTTGGATTACAGAACTCTTTCACCCTCAGGCTTCCGGGTCTGGGCTGGATTTTTGTGGGGAGGATGATTAGACCGGCTCTGTGGGCTGGGGATGTCTGCCTTTGACAACAGGAGGATGTGAAATGAGAGGCTGGATGGCGCTCTTTTGCGCAGTGCTGGTCACGCTTGCCCTGGCCGCTGGTGCCAGGGCAGATACCCTCAGGATAGCGACCGAGGGTGCGTACCCCCCCTTCAACTTCCTCAATGACCAGGGTGAGCTGGAAGGCTTTGACGTGGATATTGCCGCGGCTTTGTGCCAGGCCATGGGCAGGGAGTGCGAGCTGGTCGCGGTCCAGTGGGAGGAGATCATAAACGGCCTGGTCCAGGGCGACTACGACATGATCGTGGCCAGCATGGCCAGGACCCCGGAACGGGACAAACTGGTCGACTTTACAAATCACTACTACCGCTCGCGTTCGGCATTCGTGGCGACAGAAGACGCGGAATTCGACATCAGACCCGAAGGATTACATGGCAAGGTGCTCTGCGCACCGGTTGAAACGGTCCAGGCCGATTACCTGCAACGCACCTACGGTGACGTGGCCACGGTCAGGCTGAGCAGCGACAACGTGGAGGCCTTTGAGCTCCTTGTGGCCGGGGATGTCCACGTGGTGCTCTCCGACAGCCTGAACTGCCTCGAGTTCCTGACTTCCGAAAAGGGCCTGGGGTTTGACTTTATCGGGGAGGCCCTCCCGGCGGAAGACCACTCCAGCTCGGCCCACATTGCCGTGCGCGAAGGTGACGACGAGCTGCGCACGGCAATCAACCAGGCCCTGCAAACCATCAGGCTCGACGGCACCTACGACAGGATCAACCGAAGATACTTCCCTTTCAGCATTTATTGAGCGGCTCAAGATGAGGGGAACGAGCTCGCAAGGGTGACACCAGGATGCTAGGATTCGATGGCAGCGACCTCCTGAAGGGCCTTGAGCCTGTCGACGAATACCAGGCAGGAACACGGCAAAGAAGCGGAAAACCACGGCTGGTTCCCGTGGTGGCTCTGATCGGGGGAATGGTCGTGCTCTTCCTGGCCCTGGCCCTGCTGCTGATCGGCAAATCCCTTTCCGGCATCGTGAACCTGGCATCGGACACCCGCCACAAGCACCTGCCTGAGGTGCTGGAGCGCCAGCGCACTGCAATCAACGTGGAGCGCCTGGGACGGTTCGGCGAGATCATCCTGTCGACAGACGACCCCGCCAGGAGGAGGAGCACCCGCCTGGCAGCCCAGATCCTGGCCCAGGACTCAGCCTTTGAAAAAGATCCCCTGGTGCACGGCAGGGTCTGGGACGCCTTTGGGTCCATCAGGGAGATTGCCGCCATGAGGGACCGTCAGGCAAGTGCGCGTGAGGCAGTTGCCGCACGTGTGGACCAGAGCGGCGAGCTTATCCAGGACCTGAAATCGTTGCGCCGGGCAGCGAGCCTTGAGATCGACCGGGAAAGCCTGGCCGTTGCCCAGTTGCTTGGTATAGCCCAGGAAATCCGCCACATTCTGCACCGGGCGGCCGGGGCCGGGTCCATTGAAGAGCTTGCATCCATCAAAGACGACTTCACCAGCCAGCAGACAGCGTTCAAGGCAGGTGCTTCACCACCGGCAGCCGGCACAGTACTGCCCGTGCGTCAGGAGTTGGAAGCGGCAGTGGATGATTTCGGCCGCGTTTTTCCAACCATGACAACGGTCCTGGAGCAGGAGGTCCGGTGCAGGGTCCTGTGGCAGGAAGCCCTGGCCGTGCTCCAGGAGCTGACCGACATGCTCTCTGTTGACGCGGCGGCAACGGCCTCGGACAGAATGACGGACATCGAGTCCGCGGCCCTGGGGGTGAAGAATGCCGGCTATGTGGTGATTGTCTTCTTCATGCTCCTGCTGGTGGTGCTCGTCATACTCTTCAGGCAGCACATCGTGGCCCCGGTCATCCATGCCTCCCGTGGGCTTGAGCGGGTACGTTCCGGCACAAGCCCGGTCTCGATCCCCGAGGCCAGGATCAAGGAGCTGGACGCCATTGGTGAGACCGTGGAGCGATTTGACAAGGCCCTGAGCCAGATCAAGGAGGCCAATGTCAGGCTGCACCGCCTTTCCATGCAGGACGGCTTGACCGGCATAGCCAACCGCCGGTATTTCGACGAGGCTTTCGAGCAGGAATGGAAGCGGGCCCTGCGGTACCAGCGATCCCTGTCAGTGCTGCTGATCGATATCGACCACTTCAAGGAGTACAACGACACCTTCGGTCACCTCAAAGGTGACGACTGCCTGAAGCAGGTGGCCGGAGCCATACAGAGGTCTTCCGGGCGGGCAGGCGACATCGTGGCCAGATATGGGGGGGAAGAGTTCGTGATGGCGCTGCCGGAGACAGACAGGGAAGGGGCAGCCAGCATGGCCGCGAGGATACAGCAGGAGATCGCCTCCATGCACATCAGGCACCCGGGCTCTGTCACCCCATGGCTCACGGTGAGCGTTGGTGCGGCCACCATGATCCCCAGGCAGGAGAGCAGCAGGGAGGATCTGCTGGGGGCAGCGGACACGGCCCTGCTGCAGGCCAAGCGGGACGGCCGCAATGCCGTTCGGTTCAGTGAGTAGAGCCGGCCATCCCCGGTAGACTATACAAGCATTGAGGCCCTGGATCCGTCCGTGCGGACATGGCCGTATCGGCCAAGGGTTTTTGCCTGAGCAGGGACCGACAATCACAAGGCAACACGTCCATGAATGAGCAGCAGGGGGAGAGGAGGCGGGCTCCGGGGATCGGTCATCCCCTTTCATTCTTCGGCGTGTTGCTCCTGTGCACCCTGCCGGTCCTGTTGAAGCAGATCCAGGATGTGGACGTGTGGTGGCACATCCTGTTCGGTTCGGAGTATCTCAAGAATTTTGCACCCCCCTCCTTTTCGGAATATTTTTTCACCCCGACCGTGCAGGGGCTTCCAAGCTATCTGCGGTACACCTTTCTCGGAGATGTGCTGCTCTTTCTGGTCTACAGAACAGGCGGGGACGTGGGCCTGCAGCTGCTGATGGTGGCCGTGGTCTTCTCTTCCATTTATCTCCTGCTGCGACCGGCGGGCACCAGGTACACCTGGGGCATGCTCCTTCTTGCCACCGCCTTTGTCCTTGGCACCTACCAGATGCAGCTGATCAGGAACTCCCTCTTCGGCCTGGTGTTCACGGCCCTGATCCTGTGGCTTTTCCACCAGATCCGCTACCAGGGCAGAACCTGGCTTTTGCTGCTCGTACCGGTGGTCCTCGGGATCTGGAGCTGTGTGCACGGCTCCTACCTGGTTGGTTTCGTGCTGGCGGTGCTGCTGCTGATCGGTGATATCCTGGACGACCTGGTGCGAAACAGAAAGGCAGGGGTCAGGAAGGTCACTCTCTACCTGCTGTCGCTGGTTGCGGCCCTGGTCTGCATCAGCATATACAACGCCTCCTTCACCAAGCACTACCTTGTGAGAACCTTTTTCCCGGACACCCAAGTGGAGGACAGCCGGCAGGAACGGGGGGAGATTTATCTCGAACACAACAGGGGGGTACTTGGGACCATCAAGCACGCCTTGAACAACACGGTTTTCAAGACGGATTCCATGACCTTCCCGTCGGCGGATTTTGCTTCCCCCTTCGACAAGACGCGGCAGATCCATGTCAGGGTTTCCCTGGGTTTTTTCCTGCTCGGTGTGGTGCTTCTGGCCTTTTTCATCAGGCCGGTCAGGCTTTCCTATGTATTGCCTTTTTGCGGTCTGTCCCTTCTCGGGCTGGGTTATGTCAGGGCGACAGGCTTCATTCCGGTCGTGGTCCTCTTTCTGATCTGCTCCAGCCTGGGCACGGGCCAGCTTGTCGGGAACAGGTTTGCGATGCACAGGGTTGTGGGCAGCACGACGGCCATGGTCCTTGTTGGAATCTGGACGCTGCTGGTCTGGGGCATGGCCCTGACAGGCAACCTCGTACCCCTGACCGGGCTGGCCAGTCACGTCTTCGGTACAGGAAGGCTGGTCTTTTATGACCAGCGCATGGCCGACCATGTGCTCGAAGAGTACGGTGACGCAAGGGTCTTCAACACGGTCGAGTCGGGGGGGTATTACCTGCTGCGCTGGCACCCCGAGAAACAGGTCTTCATAACCGGCTGCTTCCCGGTGCACGAGGAAGGGTTTCTCCTGGCATTCAGGAGGTTGATCCAGGGCGGGGATGTGGGGCTGTTGGACAGGTACGGAACAGACTATGCTCTGCTTCCGCACAAGAGCAGGAGAATCATCGACCGCTTCCTGGATTCGCGAGAGTGGGTGCCCGTGGCCGTGAGCTCCGGGGCTATTCTGCTCAAACGGGCCAGGTCCTTCCTTGACTTGCGCATGCCCGTGCGCTTTCTTGTTCGTGAGGGGGATCTCGATTTCGCGAACCGCTGGATCAAGATCGACATTGCGCAGAGTTTCTTCCGGGCCCTGATGGCCCTGGTCGAGCAGGGAAGGGTTCAGGAAGCCCGGCGCTTGGTGCGCGAGAATCCGCTGGTCGAGGGCCTCATGGAGTCGGAGACGCCCTGGCTGCTGGAGCGCCTCAAACCACATCTGCTGTAGTCCCGGCCTAAGTTTCACCGCAGCGTGAAAGCCGGAGCAGGATAGAAAAATCCCTGGTTCCTGCAGGGCGGGAAATTTGAGCTGTTTCTGCGAACCCGCAATATCGAAGGAGACGTGTCCATGGAAACCGAAGAGACATACGACCTGGTGATCGTCGGTGGGGGGCCCGGGGGGCTTACCGCCGGGATCTATGGAAAGCGAGCCGCCCTGAAGACCCTGCTCATCGAAAAGGGCGCCCCGGGTGGGCAGGTGATGCTTTCCGGCGAGGTGGAGAACTGGCCCGGAACGCAGAAAGTTTCGGGCCACGAGCTTTCCCAGAGCTTCCTGGACCACGCCCTGTCCTACGGGCTGGAGCTGCGTGCGGACACGGTCGAGTCCATCGAGCCCGGTCTGGATGTGCACACGGTCAAATTGTCGGACAAGAGTCAGGTCAGGGCCTTTGCCGTGATCCTGGGCACCGGGGGGAGTCCGAGAAAGCTCGGGATACCGGGGGAGGACGACTACTACGGCCGGGGCGTGTCCTACTGCGCAGTCTGCGACGGTTTTTTTTTCCGGGGCAAGACAGTCGTGGTCGTGGGCGGCGGGGACAGTGCCTGCGAGGAGGCGCTCTACCTGGCCAAGCTGTGCAACAAGGTCTTTCTGGTGCACCGGCGCGACGCCCTGCGGGCCAGCATGATCCTGCAGAAGCGGGTCATGAAGGAAAAAAACATCACCCTGGTCTGGGATACCGTGCTGACCGCGATCCTTGCCGACGACCAGGGCGTGGACAGGGTGTCCACAAAGAGCACCAAGACGGGTGAGGAGAGTGAGTTGGAAGCCGAAGGAGTGTTCATCTTCATCGGGTTCGAGCCCAATAACCAGCTGGTGCCCATCGGGGTAAGCATGGACGCAGGAGGCTTTGTCATCACCGACCCCAGGTGCGGGACCGATATACCGGGCCTCTATGTCATCGGGGACCTGAGGCAGAAGTATGCCAAGCAGATCGTCACGGCTGCGGGGGACGGGTGTACGGCCGCTCTGGCAGCCGCCCACTACGTGGAGACCAAGAAGATCGACCTGGAGTCGCAGGGCAAGCTCCCGGAGAGCTGCGGGCTGTAGCTGCCGAAGAGGCGTCTGCAACAGGCTTTTGGACCGGCATGGAAAATTCCTTCGAACCAGGTGAGCGTGCAGTGGGAGGACTGGTATGGATGCACTTCGGATTGGGTTTCCCGGGAGCAGCAAGGTGGACGTGCACGTGGAGGGGATGGTCATCCGCACCGACCAGCCGGTCAAGGACGGCGGCCAGGGCAGCGCCCCCACCCCGTCCCAGCTGTTCCTGGCCTCCATCGCTTCCTGTGCCGGTTACTACGCCCTGATATTCTGCGAGAAACGGGGCATCGACACCCAGGGCATGGGACTTGAGATGCGCCTGGCAAAGGACGACACAACCAAGCTGATCCGCACCATGACCCTTGCCCTGACCCTTCCGGATGGGTTTCCGGAAAAGTACCGATCCGCCATTCTCAAGGCCATGGATGCCTGCTGGGTCAAGAAGCACCTGGTGGACCCGCCCCGGATCGAGATGGTGATCGACTGATCGGAGCTGAGACCTCCTTCAGGTCTGGCGGGATAGCAGCAAGGCGCGAAAGGCAACAAAAGGCATACATCACAGGCAGAGATTCTCGAAAGAAATATACCCCTTCTTTCTGAGCGTATTTTACACCGAAACGTCGAAGAACCCGATAAATTCTGGGAGGGGCGGCTGGTAGCCGCCCTTCTTCCGGTCACGATCGTCGATGCAGTACTTCTGCATAAGAGGGCGCCTGCCAGGCGCCCCTACCAGAAAAGAATTCTGATGTGCCCAAGGGAGCTAGGGCGGCTGACCATATTTTCAACAGGCCGCCAGGGGAAGCTTGTCAATAGATGCCCCTGGAACATGATTCGGAAGTCTCTCTTTGAAATTCACAGTGGTTCTGGTGTAGGCTTTGGGGCAACCCGGTGCGACAAGCGTGCCGAGCAGCACTGAAGACCGCAGGAGCACGTCATGACCGAGAAGACCCTCGTCCACGACCACCTCTTTCTCATGAACACCCTGGCCCGGCGCAAGGAGATGTTCCGGCCCACGAAGGGGCGGACGGTCACGCTGTTCACTTGCGGTCCGTCCCTGTACCGGCGGCAGCACCTGGGCAACTACCGCAGCTTTGTCTACGAGGATGTGCTGGAGCGCTACCTGGAGCTGCTGGGCCACGATGTCCGGCGGGTGATCAACTTCACGGACATGGAGGACAAGGGCATTGCCGAGGCCAGGGACACGGGCAAGAGCCTGGCGGAGGTGGTCCGCCCGGTTGAGGAGGCCTTTTACCGGGAGTGCGAGCTGCTCAGGGTCAGGCTGTCCCGCCCCATCCCCAGGGCCACCACCAGCGTGGAATCAGCCGTCTCCCTGATCAAGACACTTCTGGACAAGAAAGTGGCCTACCGTCACCAGGGCGACATCTTTTTCGACCCGCTCAAGTACAGGGGGTTCGGCCGCCTGTTCGGACTGGACATGAGCCGCTGGCCTGCCCGAAAGAAGCGTTTTCGCAAGGACACCTACCCGGGGCAGCGCTGGAACCTGGGGGACTTCATCCTCTGGCACGGCTACCGGGAGTCGGACGGGG
Source organism: uncultured Desulfohalobiaceae bacterium (assembly GCA_964594925.1). Lineage (GTDB taxonomy): Bacteria > Desulfobacterota > Desulfovibrionia > Desulfovibrionales > CAZUBS01 > CAZUBS01. Next base: position 8,122 of record CAZQOG010000041.1, on the reverse strand, counting down.
ATGTCTTCTGGGACACGGACCTGGGCACGGGGCGTCCGAGCTGGAACATCCAGGACGCGGGCATGATCGCCAAGCACCTGGGGTTCGCCATCGACATCCACACCGGGGGTGTGGACAACCTCTACCGCCACCACGACTACACCCTGGCCATCATGGAGTCTGCTTCGGGCAGGCCCTTCTGCCACACCTGGCTGCACGGTGAGCACTTGCTGGTTCAGGGGGTCAAGATGTCCAAGAGCAAGGGCAACATCCTCTACCCGGAGGACCTGTTCGAAAAGGGCTACGACCCACAACACGTCCGCTTCTTTCTCATGGACGGGGCCCATTACCGGAAGAAGCTCGACCTGACCAAGGAGAGCCTGGTGGCTGCGGCCAAGCGGCTGGACCAGCTGCGAGAGACGGTGCAGGGTCTCGTCGGAAAGGAACAGCAAGGGGGACAAACAAGCCAGCGCGCCGAGACCATGATCCTCTCCCTGGGACCTGCCTTCCGCCGACATCTGAACGATGACCTCAATGTGCGGGGAGCGGTGGATGCACTGCTGGTTGCCCTGGAAGCACTGCAAACGCTCAATGGGTCGGGCGAGCTGGGGGATGAGGCCAGGGAGACGATCAGACAGGAGCTGGTCGTAGCTGATCAGGTGCTGCAGGTAATCTTTTGAGCGGACAGCAAATTCAAAGAAAAATGGTGAACTTTCAGATTCAGGTTGAAACCGAAGAGGGTGATCGCCTTGAAAGCTTAAAAAATGGCTGATCGTTTGGCTTAGTGCACCTTGAATGGCCTGATACCAGAAAAAAGCACCAGGCAACCCGCCAGTCAGTCTTCCAATATGTGCGGATGATCGTCACAGCGCAAAATATGAAATGGCCGTGACGTCCTTGCCCATTGGGAGCAAGACATCACCTGCATGGACCACGTAGCCGGGCAGCAGGTTTTCTTTCGAAATTTCCTGGAATTTGTGGATTGGTTTGGCCATGGCCGGTCGCGGCGTGGACGTGCTCTTGATCTCGATGGGCACGACTCCTTTTGCGGTCTGAACCAGAAGATCAATTTCCAGCCCTGATGCAGTTCGCAAGAAAGAGATTTGGGGGTCGATATTTCTGTGCAGAAGCCGCTTGTAGACTTCGGCGACCACGGCCGTTTCCATGAGGGCGCCTTTCAAGGGGCCATAGGCAGCTTGTTTCTTTGCGGTGATTCCAGTGAGATGGCAGACCGTGCCCACATCCGTGAAAAAGATTTTGGGTGATTTGACCAAACGTTTTCCCAGATTGGCGTGATACGGTTTGAGAAGAAGAATTTGGTGCGTGGCTTCCAAAACCGAAACCCATGCCTTGATCGTGTTGACAGCCAGGCCGAGTTCTTTGGCGATTTCACTCAGATTCAGAAGCTGGGCAGTTCTGGCTGCCAGGGCTCGAAGAAATGACTGGAACTGGGTAAGGCTTCCTACTTGACGCAGCAGACGGACATCGCGTTCCAGATAGGTCTGGACATACCCAGCATGCCAGAGGCTCATATTTTTCTTGGATGCGGCAATCAATTCCGGGAAATATCCGCGAACGATATCAGCCCAGATGTCTTGCCCTGCGGGGGGGTGCTCCAGCGACTTTCTTTCCCATGGCAACAAAGTCAGCGGCTCTCTTGCCGCTTCGCGCATGGAAAAAGGGAGGAGTTTGAGCATGGCCGCTCTGCCTGCCAGGGACTCCGTGACCTGCTCCACCAGCATGAGGTTGTGGGAACCGGTCAGGATGTAACGGCCGTAGCTGCTCCGATTCGCGTCGATTGACTCCTTGATATAGGGGAGCAGCTCCGGGATGTACTGGATTTCGTCAAAAACAACCGGTGGCGGGTAGGACTTGAGAAACCCCCGCGGGTCCTCCTTGGCAGCCAGCTGGACATCGGGGAGCTCCATGGACACATACCCATGGGTGGAGGCAAAGAGGTGCTTGAGCAGGGTGGTTTTTCCAGACTGCCTGGGGCCTGTCAGGACAACGGAGGGGAACTCTTCGACCGCTTCTTTCAGGGACGATTCGATTGACCGCGAATGGTAAATATGTTTTTGCATGAATGCAATTTTGCATTTCAAATGCAAACTTGCAAGAAAAAAATACTGGTCAGGTTCACCAGACTGGCCACACGCTCACCTACACATTGAACCGGAACTCGATAATATCCCCATCCTTGACCACGTACTCCTTGCCCTCCAGCCTGGACAGTCCCAGCTCCTTGGCTTTTTTCATGGTTCCGGCCTTGAGAAAATCCTCGTAGCCGAGCACGTCGGCGCGGATGAAGCCTTTCTGGATGTCGGAGTGGATGACGCCTGCGGCCTCGGGGGCTGTGGAGCCCTTGCGCAGGGGCCAGGCACGGACATCCTTGGGGCCTGCGGTGAAGAAGGAGATCAGGCCCAGCAGGCGGTAGGTAATGGCGATGACCTTGTCCAGGGCGGACTCGGTCAGCCCCAGGTCCTCGAGGAACATGGCCCGGTCGTCGGGGTCGCCCAGCTCGGCCAGCTCCCGCTCCAGCCGGGCCGAAACAGCGATGTGGGCCTGGCCCTCGGCGGCCTGGGGCAGCTCCAAGGTCTCGGCCTCGCCTTCGGGACAGTTCCAGACGTAGACTATGGGCTTGGCGGACAGGAAGCGGTAGCCGCGCAGGGCGGGCTCGTCGGCCAGGAGCGGGTCACAGCGCAGGGGCCGTTCCTCCTCCAGCAGCGCCATGGCCTTTTTCAGGGCCTGCTCCTCATTGGGGTCGACCAGGTCCCTGGTCTTGCGCTTGTCCTGCTCCATCTTCTCCAGCCGCTTTTCGATCACGGCCAGGTCGGCCACCAGCAGGTCGGCTTCCACGGCCTGGCACTGCTCACGGGGGTCGCTTGCTCCGGTAAAGGCGTCCAGCACGGCCAGCAGGCAGTCAAAGGGACGGATCTCGTTCAGCACCCGCTGGCCCAGGCCGCTGCCTCTGCCCCCGCCTCCGGGGATGTCCAGGATGTCGATCTCGCTGTAGGTGACCTTCCTGGGTTCAAACAGGGCCACCAGGGGATCCAGGCGTGGCTCCGGCACCTTGACCATGCCCCGGTTGCCCGCGCGGGCCGCGTCCGGCCCCACCAGGGCGGCAAAGAGCTCGGACTTGCCGCTGCCGGAAAATCCAAAGATGGCTGTCTTCATGGTTCACTCGCTGGTTGGCACTCTCGATACGGAGGACCTCAGTAAAGGGAAACGCGACAAAGGTCCAGGATGGGGCGCAGGACCTGGATTTGTATCCCCGGCATTTCCCGGTTATGAGAGGTGCTCCCGTGTCAAATAAAGCATTTCTGCAGGGGGCGAGGTCATGAAGAGATGTCTTTTTGTGGTGGTGGTTCTGGCGGCGTTCCTGTGTACCGGGCAGCACGGCATGGCCCAGGGCAAGTATGGTCTGCTCGACTATGCTGCGCAGTGGCGCGGGTACGACGAAAAGGTCAAGCACATGATGGTGGAGTGCTTCCACACCGGCATCGGCATCTTTGTCGAGCAGGCCCATGCCCAAAATCCGCAATCCCTTGCTCTCAATGCCAAGTCCATCCAGGAGTACGGCGTTTTCGACTACGGTTCCATCAGCGCGCGAATCGATGTCTTCTACTCGCTTAAGGACAACAGCTTCATTCCCATCCCCCACGCCATCAACATCGCCCTGCTGACCCACAACAACAGGCCCACGGCAGAGGCCTGGAGAATGGCCAGGCGCTCCAAGACCTACCAGGAAGTTGAGTGAGCGCTTTTTGTTGCCAATGACTCCCCGACATTGTCCTCGGTCTTTCGAGCAGTTGCAGACAGGCGTGGTGATCTTTTCGACATCCACCTGGGGCATGTATTGAAAAGTGCGCGTGCAACAAAAATGTATGGAATTGACCTTTTTCCCGATCAATGCGTAGGCTTGAGCGAATGCACTGGTGGGAGACCGTGCAATCTTTTCCGGATTATCTACGCAACCTGCATGCTGGAGGCATCATGAAGCGGTTAATTGTAATTCTGCTTTTAGGCGTGTGCCTGATCATGCCCTCTGCCATTTCTTTTGCCAGCAAGGGGTCAATCGTTGTCGGTTCCAAGATCGACACCGAGGGGGCCTTGCTGGGGCAGATGATCATCCTCATGCTCGAGGCCAACGGGTTTGCCACCGTGGACAAGACGGAGTTCGGGCCGACACCCATCGTGCGCAAGGCCATCACTGCCGGGGAGATCGACATCTACCCCGAGTACACCGGGAACGGTGCCTTTTTCTTCAGCGGGTCCGACCCCACCGTCTGGAAGGACTTTGACAAAGGGTATGAAACCGTCAAGAGGCTCGATTACCAGGCCAACAAGCTGGTCTGGCTCACCCCGGCCCCGGCCAGCAACACCTGGGCCCTTGCGGTCCGGGGGGATCTGGCCGCTCAGGAGAACCTGGCAACCCTGGTGGACTTTGCCGACTATGTGAGCCGGGGCGGCGAGGTCAAGCTGGCGGCATGCGAGGAGTTCGTGACCAGGCAGGATGCACTGCCCGCCTTTCAGAAGGCCTATGGTTTCGAGCTTTCAAGCGAGCAGATGATCGTCTTCTCAGGTTGCAACACCGCCCAGACCGAGAAGGCGGCCGCCCAGGGCACCAGCGGGGTGAACACGGCCATGGCCTTTGGCACGGACGGGGCCCTGGCAGCCTTGGGGCTGGTGGTGCTCGAGGATACCAGGAACGTGCAGCCGGTGTACGCCCCCACCCCGCTCATCCGGGAGGCCGTGCTGCAGAAAGCCCCGGAGATCGAGGGCATCCTGCGCCCGGTGTTCCTGTCCCTGGACAGGAAAGCGCTGCAGGATCTCAACTCCCGGATCGCCATCGGCGGTGAGTCCGCAGCGAAGGTTGCCGCGGGCTACCTGAAGGCCAAGGGCCTGTTGCCATAACCGGGCAAGGCCGGCACGTGGCACCGGGCATCTCCAAGGCCGGGCTGCTGGGGGTGGCCCTGGGGGCGGGATCCCTCCTGCTGGCTGACTTTGTCGAGGTCCGTCCCAACAGGCTGGCTCCGGGGGAAGGCTGGTCCCTGTTCGAAGCCCTGTCCCTGCCTGTTGCGGTCCTGCTCCTCCTGGGGTGGGCATACCTCGGTGCTGCGAGCTGCACGCTGCGTCCCGTGATCCGCCGCCTGGGCATGGGCATTGTCCTGCTGCTGGGTCTTGCCGAGCTCTGGGCGGTTGGCCACGCAGCCCAGACCATCCTGGCGGATGCACCGGCGTTTGCCAGGGTTTCCCTGGGCCCGGGCTTCTGGGTCTCCCTGCTGGGCCTGTTCGTGGTCTTCACCAACCTGTCGGGCAATGCCGGGGCTTCCGGCCGCTTGAGCAAGGGGCTGCTTCTGGCCTTCGTCCTGGGGTGCGCGCTGCTCACGGCCCTGGGCGCACTGGGCCAGCTGTCGCTGATGATGGAGCTGGCCAACAGGAGCCAGCGTTTTCTGGCCGAGCTCAGGGACCACCTGTTCATCACCTTTTTTTCCGTCGGCATCAGCGCCTTGCTGGGCATCCCCCTGGGAGTGGCCGTCTACAGACGGGCCGGGCTGCGGCGCCAGGTCTTTTTCCTGGTCAACATCGTGCAGACCATTCCCAGTCTGGCCATGTTCGGGCTGCTCATCACCCCGCTGGCCCTGCTTTCCCAGAAGTACCCCCTGCTGCGGGACATGGGGGTGCGGGGCATTGGCTGGGCTCCTGCGGTCATCGCCCTGGCCCTCTATGCCCTGCTGCCCATCGTGCGCAACACATTTACGGGCTTTGCCGCCGTGGACAGGGCAGTGGTCGAGGCGGGGCAGGGCATGGGCATGAGCCGTCTGCAGGTCTTCCGCCGGGTCGAGCTGCCCGTGGCCCTGCCCATCGTGCTCAACGGTCTTCGCATCGCCTGCGTGCAGAACATCGGCAACACCGCAGTTGCAGCCCTGATCGGCGCCGGGGGGTTCGGGGTGTTCATCTTCCAGGGGCTGGGGCAATCGGCCATCGACCTGGTCCTGCTGGGGGCCATTCCAACCATCCTCATTGCCGTGCTGGCGGACAGCCTGCTTCAGACAAGCATTCACCTGCTCACCCCCCGGGGGCTGCGATGATCAGCCTGGAGCATGTCAGCAAGAGGTTCGGCACCTTTCCCGCGGTCAAGGATCTCAACCTCGTTGTGGAGCAAGGGGAGCTCTGTTGTCTGATCGGGCCTTCCGGGTGCGGCAAGTCCACCATCCTGAAGATGATCAACCGCATGATCGAGCCGTCGGAGGGGACAATCCTGGTCAACGGCATGGAGGTCCACAGCGTCAAGCCTCAGGAGCTGCGCCGCCGTATCGGGTATGTCATCCAGAGCATCGGCCTCTTTCCCCACATGACCGTGCGGGAAAACATCGGGGTGGTGCCGGGGCTGCTCAAGTGGGACGGGCAGAGGAGGCGAAAGCGTTCACTGGAGCTGCTGGAGCTTTTCGGACTGCCCCCGGGCGAGTATGCGGACAAGTATCCCAGGGAGCTTTCCGGCGGGCAGGCCCAGAGGGTGGGGGTGGCCAGGGCGCTGGCCGCGGATCCCGACATCCTGCTCATGGACGAACCCTTCGGGGCGCTGGACCCCATCACCCGTGAGCACCTTCAAAACCAGTTTGCCCAGATCCAGAAGGAGCTCTCCAAGACAGTGGTCTTCGTGACCCATGACATCGACGAAGCGGTTCGCCTCGGATCCAAGGTAGCCCTGATCAAGGGCGGGGAGCTGGTCCAGTACGCCAGCCCCGAGACCCTGCTTTCCAGTCCGAAAAACAGCTTCGTCAAGCAGTTTGTGGGCATGGACAGGGCCCTGAAAAGGCTCTCCCGGCTCCAGGTTTCCGACTTCATGCGCCCGGCCGGCTCCATACAGAGCACGGGAAGCCCTGATGCATTGCGCGCGGCCTTTGACCAGGCCGGGGACCAGGACTGCGACCGATTTCTGTGGGTGACCGACGACAAGGGGCGCATCCTGGGGTGGATCGACACGCGCCAGTCCTCCCTGCCCCTTTCCCTGGACCGGGACCTGGTGCGCATGGAACCCGGCGAGCTGTCGGTCCACCCGGACCACAGCCTGAAGCGGGCCCTGTCCCTGTTCTTTCAGCAGGGTGTCTCCTGCCTGCCCGTGGTGGACCAGGATCTCAAGCTCGAGGGGGAGGTCCGCCTCAAGGATTTGCTGGAGTCGTGATGCAGTCGGGTGGGTGTCACGGAACACACAATCTCCTTCCCAGCCCGGGCACAAACGCTCTGGGGCAGGAGGCGTGACGATGCGGGCAGTAATGCAGCGATCCAGGGTCCTCGGCCTGGCCGTGGCTGTGGTCCTGTTTCTGACCCTGGTCTTCTGGGAAGGGATCTGGGGCTTTATGATCGGCCACCTCTACCCGGAGCTGACCACGGTGGTCTATCCCAGGGCCACCCTCTGGCAGCTGGTCAAGGAGCATTGCGTCCTGGTCGGGGTTTCCAGCGGCCTGTCCGTGGTCATCGGGATCTCTTTGGGCGCGTTCGTGACCCGCAGGTCGGGTCGTGATTTCCTGCCCACTGTGAACAGCCTGGTGGCGGTGGGGCAGACCTTCCCGCCGGTTGCGGTGCTGGCCCTGGCCGTGCCTGCGGTCGGCTTCGGGGCCAAGCCGACCATCATCGCCCTGTTTCTGTATGGGCTGTTGCCCATCGTGCGCAACACTATCGTGGGCATCGAGTCGGTACCCAGGGAAGCTGCCGAGGCAGCCAGGGGCATGGGCATGACCGGGATGCAGAGCCTGCTCAAGGTGGAGCTGCCCCTGTCGTTTCGGGTCATCATGGCCGGGATCAAGACCTCGGTGATCATCAACATCGGCACGGCCACCATCGGGGCCACCATCGGGGCCGGGGGGCTGGGGGCTCCGATCATCACCGGGCTGGCATCGGACAACCCCGCGTTCATCCTCAAGGGCTCCGTGGTGGCGGCCCTCCTGGCCATCGTCGTGGACGGGATGCTGGATCTGGTGGAGAAGGCCACCACTGCCTGACGGTGCAGCGCAGTGCCTTTCCCACTGTTTTATGACGGTTCATCCGGTTCAAGAATACGTGGTCAGCGCATACGTGGGAGGCCGAGGGCATTCATGCCCAGCCGAATCCGTGTCTTTTACGAGGAATGACATGAAATGGT
>CAZQOG010000040.1:0-21141 GCA_964594925.1 uncultured Desulfohalobiaceae bacterium | reverse complement strand
TTGCCAGCGTGGTTTTTGAACGGCCTGCAAAGACAAAACCCGTTGAAAAATCCCCGCTGACCTGCCCTCCGTAGCCTTGTGCGAAGGGGGGACTGCGTTGCTCCTCCAAGGGCAAACCCTCACGTATGAAGAATACGCTTCGGCCTTGCCCCTTGGTTCAGGAGGTTCACTGCCCGGGGATATCGAGGCTGGCGTAGCTCTCGAGCTGCTTCTTGTAGGCCAGGATGCCGTTGGCCAGACCCTGTGCCATGCGTGTCAGGTAGCTGTCGGTCGTGAGCCGTTGCCGTTCCCTGGAGTTGGTGAGGTAGCCGAGCTCCACCAGGATGGCGGGCATCTTGGCGCCCATCAGGACATAGAAGGGGGCCTCCCGCACCCCGTGGTCCCGGAGGTCGGCGTAGTAGCGCTTGGAGTGGCTGATGGTGGAGGTGCTCACTTTGTTGGCCAGGTCCCGGGACTCCTTGATTTTTGAATTGAGCATCAGGTCGGTGAGGATGACCTGCAGGTCGCTGATCTTTTTCTCCGACACGGCATTCTCCCTGGCAGCGACGCGAACGGCGTCCTTGGACCGGGCCAGGTTCAAGTAGTAGAGCTCGAAGCCGTTCACCTTGGCATTCTTGTGGGCGTTGACGTGGATGGAGACGAACAGGTCGGCCTTCTTGGCATTGGCGATGGCCGTGCGTTCCTCAAGAGGTATGAAGGTGTCGGTGGTCCTGGTGTACAACACGTGGAAGCCCTTGTCGGAGAGCATCTTCCCGAGGATCTTGGCCATGCGCAGGTTGATGGTCTTTTCATAAAGACTGCCGAAGACAGCGCCCGGATCCTTGCCCCCGTGACCGGGGTCGATCATGACCGTCTTGATGGTCAGCCCCAGCTGCTCCACCAGGCTTCCAGCCAGGTCCTTGCTGCCCTTGTCCAGGATATAGGGGTCGGAAACCGCCCTGGCCCGGTCTTGGGCCGTGAGGGTGGCGTCCTTTGGGGCATAGACGTCGACCACGATCCGAAAGGGGTTTTCCAGGGAAAAGACCCGGAAGTTGTCCAGATCCTGGATGTCCAGGACCACCCTGCTCTGGCTTCGGCTGAACTGGCCGGTGCGCACCTGCGTGAGGATGCCGTCGGACACGGGGTGCTCGGCAGAGGTCGCAGCCGTCAACCGGGTGGACTCGAGATCGATGAACAGCCGGTGCGGGGTACCCAGGCTGGGATCGGGGTTGAGCAGGCGGTGTTCGAAGGTGACGCTTTCACTCAGGTCCAGCACGACCCGGGTGTACTCGTCGCTGCTCCAGTGCCGGATGTCCATGAGCTCGGCCTGACAGGTCCCTGCAGGGGCGGGGGCTGACCGGGCGGGCTGTGGAGCGGGAGACTCCTCTGTGACCTTTTTGACCGGTGTCGTGGGGGCGTCCATGTTCTGGCGATCCATCCGGCGCAACAGAGCGGCGGCTTTGTCCAGCATGTCACCCTTGGGATAGTTGTGCTCGATGAACAACAGGTCGATGTAGGCCTGGGAGGGATCGTCCAGGTTCTCCAGGTGGATCATGGCCTTGTAAAGCTGGGCGTCGTCGGCCCAGCTGTGGTCGGGGAAGCGGGACACCATGCGTTCGAAGTAGTCCACCGCCTGCAGGAAGTCCTTTTTGAGGTAGGAGCGTTTTCCAAGCTCCTGGTAGACGCGGCCCATGTAGTAGAGGCTCTTGGGGGCGTAAGGTCCAGTGGGGCTGGCCTTGAAGGCGCGCAGGAAGTGGTCCCTGGACTGCATCCAGTAGGAGCGGTACTTGGCCTTGGAAGGGGCCTTGAGCAGATCGTGAAAGGCTGTCCAGCCCTGGGAGAAGTCCTCTCCGGGGGCACCATCCGCCGGCAGCGGAACCACAAGGCAGCAGAAGACCAGCAGCAAGGCCAGGGCCGGCAGGTGCAGTCTGGCAGAATTCATGCTCACTCCACGGTCACGCTTTTGGCCAGGTTGCGGGGCTGGTCAACGTCTTTGCCCAGGAACACGGCCATCTCATAGGCGAAGAGCTGCAGCGCGGGCAGGGCCAGGAAGCTGTTCAGCGCTCCCCACATCTCAGGGACCTCCCAGAGGTCGTCCACCGGGATGTTCGTCCCGGGGGTGGTCAGGGCGATGATCCTCCCTCCCCGGGCCTGGACCTCTCTGAGGTTCGAGACGACCTTGGGCAGAAGCGGGTCTCCCGGGGCCAGGGCAAAGGTGGGGAAGTCCGGGTCGATCAGGGCGATGGGCCCGTGCTTCATCTCACCGGCGGCGTACCCTTCGGCGTGGATGTATGAGATCTCCTTGAGCTTGAGCGCCCCTTCCAGGGCCAGGGGAAAAAAGAGGCCCCGTCCGAGGTAGAAGAAGCTGCGGGCGTCGCTGTACTTCCGGCTCAGCTCGAAAGCCCTGTTTTTCAGGCCGGGCAGCTCGGCCTTCAGGACCCCGGGCAGGACCAGGAGCTGCCGCAGCGCAGTGGAAAGCAGGCCCTGCGGCAGGGTGCCCTTGCGGTCCCCCCAGTGCAGGGCCAGAAGCAGCAGGGCCACCATCTGGCTGCACATGGCCTTGGTCGAGGCCACGCTGATCTCAGGGCCGGCCTGGGTGTACACGACACGATCGGCCGCGCGGGCCACGGACGAGCCCACCACGTTGCACAACCCGACGACCGGGACGGAGTGTTCACGGATCAGGCGCATCCCGGCCAGCGTGTCGGCGGTCTCCCCGGACTGGCTGATGGCCAGGGCCAGGTCGCCGGGCCGCAGGACATGGTGGCGGTACCGGAACTCGGAGGCGATCTCGACCTGGACAGGTATGCCCACCCACTCCTCGAACAGGGACCGGGCCCACAACCCTGCGTGGTAGGAGGTGCCGCAGGCCACGATGTGCAGGTGCTCGGGCACCGGGAGATCCTGGATCTCCTTGAGCACCACCTTTTCGCCGTCAGCGTCCACCCGGCCGGCCATGCAGTCCAGGATGACCTGGGGCTGGTCCATGATCTCCTTGATCATGAAGTGCTTGTAGCCGGCCTTTTGGGCCGACTGGATGTCCCACGTAATGGTGCTTGGCCGCTTGTCCAGCGGCTCAAGGGTGGCTGCGTCGAAGACCGACCAGGCGTTGGCCTCGAGGCGGACCAGCTCGCCGTCTTCCAGAAAGACGACCTCCCGGGTGTAGGGCAGGAAGGCTGGGATGTCCGAGGCCACGAAGTTCTCCCCCGTGCCTGTGCCAAGGAGCAGGGGGCTGGAGTGACGGGCGGCGTAGACGGTGCCTGGTTCGTCCAGGTGGACCACCGCCAGGGCATAGGAACCCTCCACCCGGGAGAGGGTGCGGGAGATGGCCCCGAGCATGTCCTGGTCCTTGTCGAGCTCCTCGGCGATGCAGTGGACCAGGACCTCGGTGTCTGTCTCGGACCGGAAGCAGACCCCGGTGTCCTCCAGCTCCCGGCCCAGGGTGGCGAAGTTCTCGATGATGCCGTTGTGCACCAGGGCGACCCGGTCGGCGTGGTCGCAGTGGGGGTGGGCGTTCTGCTCGGTGGGCAGGCCGTGGGTGGCCCACCGGGTGTGGCCCAACCCGGCTGTGGCCTGCAGACGGTTCATGGAGGCCAGCTTGGCTTCCAGCTGATCCAGCTTGCCACTGGAGCGGACCACCTGGAGCCTGTTGTTCTGGATGTAGGCCAGGCCCGCCGAGTCGTACCCTCTGTACTCAAGGCGGTGGAGACCTTCCATGAGCAGTGGCACGGCCGGCCGGTGCCCGGTGTATCCAATGATGCCGCACATATGGTGTCCTTGTCAGGCGTCGGTTGTCCGGTTGGTGACGCTCAGTGTCACATTGTCCCGGGATGGTGCCCCGAAGGGAGCTTTTTACAATATTCAGGCCATTGCTGTGCCAGGGAGCGCAGGGCCTTGCCCCGATGACTGCGTGCGTTCTTCTGCTCCGGGCTCATCTGCGCAGCGGTCACCCCGAGCTCCGGGTCGACGAACAAGGGGTCGTACCCAAAGCCGCTCTCCCCTCTGGGTTCTGTTGCGATGCGTCCCTCCCAGACCCCCCGGGCAAGCAGCAGCTCTCCTCCTGGGGCCAGGGCCGCGAGCACACACCTGAACCTGGCCGAGCGCTGGTCCGGGGGAAGGCCGGCCAGCTTGCGGAGCAGCTTCTGATTGTTGGCTTCATCCCTTGCCCCGGGCCCGCTGAACCGGGCGGAGTAAACTCCGGGCGCCCCGTCCAGGGCGTCCACCTCCAGGCCGGAGTCGTCGGCCAGGGAGACCAGCCCGGTGTGCTGCACCACCACCCGGGCCTTTTCCACGGCATTGGCCTCGAAGGTCGTGCCGTGCTCGGGAATGTCGCCGATGGCTGGAAAAGCTTCCAGGCCAAGCACGGCGAGGTCCGGCTGGAGAAGGCCCAGGACCGCCTCTATCTCGGCGATCTTTCCCTGGTTGCGTGTGGCGAGTACGATTGTCGGGTTCATGCTGAGTGCGGCGTCATGTTCGTGTGGACCACGTATGAGAATAGTTCGTATTTCAGCGCTGCGCAATGCCGGAAGCCGGTTTGCGCCGTGCCTGGTTCTCGGATATGGCTCCGGGTTGAGCGGAAATCCAATGGAACCCCTCTAGCTTTGATCGGGAGAGAGTTCAAGGGACATGGGGCAAAATCAAGACACAACGGGCAGGGTATTGGTGCATGTCGTCAGCCTGGGCTGCCCCAAGAACCTGGTGGATACCGAGCGGATGCTCGGTTGCCTGGGGGAGGACTTCGAGGCTGCTCAGACTCCGGAGGAAGCCCGGGTGGTGCTCATCAACACCTGCGGTTTCATCCGCCCTGCGGTTGAGGAGTCGGTGCAGGCCATTCTGGAGGCGGCTGCCGCAGTCAAGAACGTGGTCCCCAAGCCGCTGCTGCTGGTCACGGGCTGCCTGGTGGAACGGTATGGACCGGAGCTGGAAGCCGAGCTCCCGGAAGTGGACCTGTGGCTGCCGATTTCCGGGCAACAGGAGATCGGCTCCCTCCTGGCCCGCGAGCTTCAGGGTGGAGGGAATTTCCACAGCGGGCCAAGGGTCCTGTCCACCCCGCCGGGCACGGCCTACCTGAAGATCGCCGAGGGGTGCGACAACCGCTGCCGGTTCTGCACCATCCCTGCGCTGCGCGGGCCGTTGGCCAGCCGGCCGGTTCAGGAGCTTCGCCAAGAGGCCGCCGGACTGCTCGCGCAAGGGGTCAAGGAGATCACCCTGGTGGCCCAGGACGTGACCGCCTATGGTCGCGACCTGGGCCTGAAGCAGGGGTTGCAGCAGCTTCTGGATGGCCTGCTCCCGCTGCCCGGGCTGACCTGGCTGCGGCTCCTCTACCTCTACCCGGCAGGGCTGACCAGGGAGCTGCTCGCCTTTCTCAAGGGGTGCGGACCGGCTCTGCTTCCCTACTTCGACGTCCCCCTGCAGCACGCCCATCCGGACATCCTCTCCAGCATGGGCCGCCCTTTTGCCCGCGACCCCTCTGGTGTGGTGGAGCGCATCAGGGAGTACTTCCCGGAGTGCGCCCTGCGCACCAGCCTGATGGTGGGGTACCCCGGGGAGACCGAGGATCATTTTGCAGCCCTGCTCGACTTCGTGCGCAATACACGGTTCCACAATCTCGGCGTGTTCACCTTTCATTCGGAAGAGGGGACACCGGCGGCAGGGCTGCCGGGTCACGTCGGGCAGCGGGTCAAGGAGCAGCGGCACAAGGCGGTTATGGAGCTCCAGGCGGAGATAAGCACCTCCATCCTGGAGCAGGAGGTGGGTTTGGTGCGCCGGGTTCTGGTGGACCGCTCGGACCCGGAATGGCCGACACTGTACCAGGGAAGAACCTGGTTCCAGGCCCCGGAGGTGGACGGGGTGACCTATGTCAGCGGGGAGCACATCGTCCCGGGGCAGATGGTGCAGGCCAGGATCGATTCGGCATCGACCTACGACCTCACGGCGCTGGCAGAGTAGCAAGACTGTGGGATGCGTCCTCGCCGGGCTTGGTTTTTGGGGGCCTGCACAGAAAAAAACCTAAGCCGCAAAGAGGGTTAGAAGAGTCTTCTTTGTAAAATTCCTCTGTCTTGTTCGAAACTTCGGCTTTGAGTTCGCAGCAGCCGTGCGCGAATCAGGGCCTGTAACTGTTGTCAACCGTCGCTCGATCTGCTAGGCATCGCGAAATTTTCCGACTGAAGTCGGATCTCAGGGGGTATTTTTTTATGGAAAATTCTGAAACCGCAACCACCAACACGAGCAGTTCGGTCGAAGGCGAAATGAGCTTCGAAGAAGCGCTGGAGGACTATCTCCAGCCCGATTTCGGAGAGGTGGAGGACGGGAGCATCGTGGGCGGCACCGTGGTCAAGGTTGGAGAAGACCAGGTGCTTGTGGACGTCAACTTCAAGTCCGAGGGCCAGATCCCGGTCGAGGAGTTCACGGACGCAGAAGGAAATGTCACGGTCTCGGAAGGCGACAAGGTCGATGTGTTCGTGGTGCACAAGGACGAGGTCGAGGGCACCATCACACTTTCCCACGAGCGTGCCAAGCGCATGCGCGTCCTGGATGAGCTGGAAAAGGTCCAGGAGCAGGAGAGCGAGGTCACGGGCCGCATCATCCGGCGCATCAAGGGCGGCTACACGGTCGAGGTGCTCGGGGTCGAGGCCTTCCTGCCCGGTTCCCACGTCGACCTGCGGCCGGTTCCGGACATGGACGCCCTGGTCGGCCAGGAGTTCGAGTTCAGGGTCCTGAAGATCAACCGTCGCCGGAGCAACGTCATCGTGTCCAGGCGCGTGCTGCTCGAGGAGGAGCGGGACAAGAACCGCAAGGAGCTCCTGACCACCCTCGAGGAGGGGCAGAAGGTCACAGGAAAGGTCAAGAACATCACCGAGTACGGGGTGTTCGTGGACCTGGGTGGGCTGGACGGTCTGCTGCACATCACGGACATGTCCTGGAAGCGCATCAGGCACCCCAAGGAGATGGTCCATTTGGGCGACGAGCTGGAGCTCGTGGTGCTCAACTTCGACAAGGAGGAGGAGAAGGTCTCCCTGGGCATGAAGCAGCTGGTGCCCGATCCCTGGGCGAACATCGCCGGGAAGTACCCGGAGGGAACCAGGGTGGCCGGGAAGGTCACCAACCTGGTGGACTACGGCGCCTTTGTCGAGCTCGAACCAGGGGTGGAAGGCCTTGTGCACATCTCCGAGATGTCCTGGACCCGAAAGCTCCGCCATCCCTCGCAGATGGTCAGGGTGGGCGACGAGGTCGAGGTCATCGTCCTGGGTGTTGATTCCGAACGCAAGCGCATCTCCCTGGGCATGAAGCAGGTCAAGCCCAACCCCTGGGACCTGGTCTCCGAGAAGTACCCCGAGGGGACCGTGCTCGAGGCCCCGATCAAGAACATCACCGACTTCGGCATGTTCATCGGCATCGAGGAGGGCATTGACGGGCTCATCCACGTTTCAGACATCTCCTGGACCAAGAAGATCCGTCATCCCGGCGAGATCTACAACGTGGGCGACACCATCCAGGCCAAGGTGCTGACCGTGGACAAGGAGAACGAGAAGTTCACCCTGGGCCTCAAGCAGCTGACCGAGGACCCCTGGGTGCAGATCCCCGACCGCTACCCCGTAAACACGGTGGTCAGCGGCAAGATCACCAACATCACCGACTTCGGGCTCTTCGTGGAGGTCGAGGAAGGCATCGAGGGCCTGGTGCACCTGTCCGAGCTGTCCCGCAAGAAGATCAAGAACCCCAAGGAATCCTTCACCGAAGGCGAGGAGGTCACGGCCAAGGTCATCCATGTCAGCGCTGACGAGCGTCGCCTGGGGCTGTCCATCAAGCAGCAGCAGGAGGAAGACGAGCAGAAGCGCTCCACCGAGATGAGAACCCAGCCCGGGGCGGCCTCGGCATCCGGCAGCAACCTGGGCGACCTGATCCGTCAGAAACTCGAGGACGGCGAGTAAGCTCTCCTTCAGCCGGAGACATTCTCTGCCCGTCGGCATATTGCTCATTCTCGCGGCCATGGTCCTGACAACAGGACCATGGCCGCTTTCACGTTCCCGGAAAGCGGGGCGGGCGGCTGCCTTTCCCCGGGAGAGTCGAAGACAGGTCTGGGGGGCGCAGGTATGAGTGAGTCGGGACAATCTGCCGGGCACACCCCGGTCACGCCGCGCCTGAGCAAGGCCGAGGCGCTGGAGCTGGCTGCCGGCCCCGATGTGCACACCACCGCCCGCAGAGCCCTGGCCCTCAGGAAGCAGCTGCACGGCATGCGGGCCTACTACGTCTACAACCAGCACATCAACCACACCAACATCTGCATCAATGCCTGCCGGTTCTGCGCCTTCAGCAAGCGCCTGGGTGACAGGGGCGCCTACACCCAGTCCATCGGCCAGATCGAAGCGCTCGTATCCAGCCGGCTGGACGAGCCCATCACCGAGATCCATATCGTGGGCGGGCTCAATCCAGCCCTGCCCCTGGACTACTACCTGGAGCTCATCAGGCGGATCAAGGTCCTGAGGCCGGAGGCCACGGTCAAGGCCTTCACCGCGGTGGAGGTGGCCTTTCTGGCAGAGACCTACGGCAAGGGCGTTACCGACATCCTGGCCATGCTCCGGGACGCAGGCCTGGGGGCTCTCCCCGGGGGCGGAGCCGAGGTCTTCGACCCGGTGCTGCGACAGGAGCTGTGTCCGGAAAAGCTTTCCGGGGCAAAGTGGCTCGAGGTCCATGCCGCTGCCCACGCCATGGGCATCCCCACAAACGCCACCATGCTGTTCGGCCACATCGAGACCTGGCGGGAACGGCTGGACCACCTGGAGGCGCTCCGCGACCTCCAGGACGCAACAGGCGGGTTCATGTGCTTCATCCCCCTTCCGTACCAGCCGGGCAACAACCCCTTGGGGGGCAGGGGTCCGGACGGTCTGGACTACCTGAAGACCATGGCGGTTTCGCGGCTGTTTCTGGACAACATCCCCCATCTCAAGGCCTACTGGGTTTTCGCGGGCATCAAGTCGGCCCAGGTCGCCCTCTGGGCGGGTGCGGATGACTTTGACGGGACGATCGTGGAGGAGCGCATCGGGCACGCCGCCGGGGCCACCTCTCCCAAGGGGCTGACCGTTCAGGAGCTGCGCCGGTCCATCGAGGCGGCCGGGTTTTTTCCGGTGGAGCGCAACGCCTTGTTTGACACGGTGGTTTCAGGTCACCAAGGGGCGGACCCCGATTAGGGCTTGACAAGATCGAAACGAGACGATTGATATAACGCGTTGTAACGAACACGCCCTGGGGCGGGCGAAACGGAGAGGAGGAAGGGAATGGAAACGATTGCCGCACTGATCCGGGATATGATGGGCAGCACCATCCAGGGCTATTTCGGGGTTACAGGGATATTCCTGTTTTTCCTGTGCATTGTCGTCTCCGCCATCTGGCGCATCAGCCAGCTCATGGAGGAGGACAAGCACGGCCATCATTAGCGCGCAGGGATCGCTCAAAGCTCAAAGCTGAAAGCTCAAAGCAGGAAAAAACTTTTTCTTCGAAACCGGCTGTGAGCTTTCAGCCTCCCCCCTGTTCCTGAAAAAAAGGGCGCCCTTGGGCGCCCTTCTGCGTGCAAGAAGCATCCACGTGAATTCGTGACCAGCCCGAGGCTGCGCCCCACCTTCTTTATCGTATTGGAAATAGAAATCAGAAATCAGCAGTTGCAACGCCCAACAGAAAGCAACCTCTCTTCAAATGCCTGCTTTGAGCTTTGAGCTTTCAGCTTTCAGCTTTCAGCTTTGAGCTTTGAGCTGAAACAGGGCGTCCAGATGCCCTGTTTCATTCTTCAATCAGGTCCAGCAGATACCTGCCATAGCCGTTCTTGCGCAACCCGGCCGCGATCTCCCTGAGGCCGTCCTCCCCGATATACCCCTTGCGGAAAGCGATCTCCTCGATGCATCCGATTTTGAACCCCTGACGTTCCTGAATGGCCTGGACATAGCCTGCGGCCAGGTGGAGGGACTCGTGGGTCCCGGCGTCGAGCCACGCATAACCGCGCCCGAGCACCTCGACCCGGAGCCGGTCCCGGCGCAGGTAGGCCAGGTTGACGTCGGTGATCTCCAGCTCCCCCCGGGGGGAAGGCTTGAGCTCCCGGGCAATGTCCACCACCTCACGATCATAGAAGTAGATGCCCGGCACGGCGTACTTGGAACGGGGAGTGACCGGCTTCTCCACGATGTCCACGGCCTGCCCCCGGTCATCGAACTCGACCACGCCGTAGCGTTCCGGATCGCGCACCGGGTAGCCGAAAATAATTCCGCCCTGTTCCAGACCGGCGCAGCGGTTGAGGATGGAGGACAGCCCAACCCCATGGATGATGTTGTCACCGAGCACGAGGCAGACCGTGTCGTTCCCGATGAACTCCCTGCCCAGGATGAAGGCCTGTGCCAGGCCCTCGGGACGGGGTTGTTCCAGATAGGAGAAAGAAAGCCCCAGGTGGGAACCGTCTCCAAACAGGGTCTTGAACCGCGGCAGGTCCTGGGGGGTGGAGATGAGCAGGATCTCCCGGATGCCCGCCAGCATGAGCACGGACAGGGGGTAGTAGATCATTGGCTTGTCATAGACCGGCAGGAGCTGCTTGCTTACCGACCTGGTGAGCGGGTACAGCCGGGTCCCGTGACCGCCCGCGAGGATGATGCCTTTCATTGTCCGCTCCTGATGAGGGGCTGTTTCGTCGTGGCGGGTGAGGCCGCGCACGCAATGCTTCGATCGGGGTCAAGGGGTGCCATGAGGTCTTCCCCATAGTGGGATTTTTGCCATGGCGCAAGGCAGGGCTCTTCGGAGAAAATGCCACCTGGCTCCGGCATGACAGCCCGGGTAACTTTCTGCTACTTTGCGGGCTGTTTTCAGGAAGCGTTCACAAAACGGGCCAACAATGCGGCCCCGCGCCCATCCCCAGAGAGTGGCGGGGGTAATCCCTCGAGCCGCGAAAGGCAGGCAGAGGCATGGCAAAGACATGACCGAAGGGAAGCACACGGTGACAGGAGAGGGCATGGAGCCGCAGCTCGATCACGACGCTGCCTTGATGCGTCTTCGCAATGGGCAGCTCGTCCTTGAGGACAGCATTGAGGTCGTTCCGGGGCAGGTTGTCGGGGTTGTCCTGGAGAGCGTCCCGGAAGCAGGAACCAGCGACCCGTTCGACCCGGGGAGGGGAGGTTCCGGGGCGGTTCAGCCCTGCGCCGGCGGGATGCTCGATATCCCCGGCCAGGGGGGGTGCTTCCGGGTCGTGGGTGGGGGCTACAGACCTTTCGCCGGGGGCTGGAACAGGAGGGTCTTCTTTCTGGAGGCACTGTGTTCCCTGACCCTTGCTGCAGGCAGGACGAGCTGCCGGTTTACGAAACAGGGGTTCAGCCTGGCCCGGGTGACCCTGAGCGACAAGGGGGCGGCAGGGTTGCGCGAGGATGCCAGCGGGCCGGTCATCGAGGAGCTGGTGGCCGGGGCCCTGGAGGTGGGCATGGTGCAGCGCTACCTTCTGCCGGACGACCTGGACGCCCTGAGGGCGTTGCTCAGCTTCCTGTGCCTGGAGCAGGGGATCGACCTGGTGGTGACCACGGGCGGCACGGGTCTCACGCTGCGGGACATCGCCCCGGAGGCCACCCTTCGCCTGATCGACAGGCGCCTGCCCGGGATCGAGCAGGCCATGCTGGCCGCCTCGCTGGCCGCAACCCCGCACGGGGCCCTGTCCCGGGCCGTGGCTGGAACCCTCGGCCAAAGCCTGATCATCAACCTTCCGGGAAGCCCCAAGGCGGTGCGGGAAAATCTGGCCCCGGTCCTCCCGGCGCTGGAGCACGCCCTGAGGAAGCTCAAGGGAGACCCATCGGACTGTGCCAAAGCCGCCACCTCCCTCCGCTGAGACCAGGGGCCAGGACCTGGAGCGCATCGTCACCAAGGTCTGCTCCGCCCGTCTGGTCTTCCTCTGCCTTCTGCTCATCCCGCTGGCAATGGTTTGGCTTGGCAAGGCCGGGGCGCACCACTACTTTTCCTACTTCAGCTATCCTGTCTTTCCTCTGTTTTTGGTCGTTGGTTTCGGGGTCAACATCGTTTTCCTCCTCTCCTGGAGGCGGTTCACGGACATAGTCCGGTTCTTCCGGGTGCAGCTCCTGACGGACACCCTGCTGGCCGCGGTGCTGGTCCTGCTCACCGGGGGGCTGACCAGCGGCTTTGTCTTCCTGTTCTGGGGACTGGTCTTTCTGTACGGCAGGGTGCTTGGTCTGAACACCGGCAAGGTCGTGGCCGCAGCAGCAGCGGCGCTCATGTTTCTGACCGGTCTCCTGCAGTACAGGTATCCGGCGCTGTGGAACCAGCCCGGCTTCGAGCTGGAGCAGCTGGCCTACAGCATGATGCTGCAGCTTTTGGCCCTGGGGCTGGTCCTGGTCCTGCTCAAGCTCGGGCGCGGGGAGGAGGAGCGGCTGCTCAGGAGCCTGGCGGTGAAGGAGCAGGCCCTGCAGGAGTCCGAGGCCCTCAAGCGGGGGGTTTTTGACTGGATGGAAAGCGGTCTCATCGTCTGCGACCCTGCAGGCAATATCACCGCCATCAATGCCCAGGCCGCCCGCTGGGGAGGGCTTGCGGCGTCGCAGGAGGCCATAGGCAGGCCTCTGGAAAGCGTGTTTCCGGAGATCGCAGCGGTCTGGCGGGAGCACCCGGAGCGCAGGATCGACCGCACAGAGGTCGGGAAAAGCTCCGGGGAGGGAATCTATGGGCTGCGCATCTCTCCCATTCCCGAGGAGCGCGGCGTTTTGATCATCTTCACCGATATCACCCGGGTCAGGCGGCTTGAGAGCAGGCTGCGACAGGTGGAAAAGCTGGCCAGCATCGGGGAGCTGGCAGCTGGGCTGGCCCATGAGATCAAGAATCCCCTGGCCGGGATCAAGGGCAGCCTGCAACTCATCAGGGGCAAGGACCTGGAACCGGAGCAGGAGGAGCGTCTGCACCAGGTGGTCAAGCGTGACGTCCAGCGGCTGGACCACCTGTTGACGGATTTTCTGTCCTTTGCCCGCCCTTCCCTGGCAAACCCCCGTGCAATCGACGTTCTTGAGATGGTGGAGGAGTGTCTGGGGGCACTGCGGGCAACCTACCCGACGGTGCGCTTCACCGTCATGCCCGGGCAGGGGGGGGCCACCTGGCACTGGGACAGGGACCAGCTCAAACAGGTGCTGCTCAACCTGCTGCTCAACGCCGTCCAGGCGGCAGAGTCGGCAGGGCAGCCCCTTGTCGCGGTCGAGGTCGCCAGCGACAACGCGAACGAGTATCTGGCCATCAGGGACAATGGTCCGGGAGTGGACCCGGACAAGACCCAGTCGCTTTTCGACCCCTTTGTGACCACCAAGCCCAAGGGCTCCGGGCTGGGCCTGTCCATAGCCCGCCGGCTGGCCAGTCAGAACAGCTCCTGGGTCGAGCTGGGCAACCGCCCGGAAGGCGGGGCAGAGGCCAGGCTGTATAAAGGCTGACCCGGGCGTCGCAGGAGACGGGTCTGCGATTGGAGGCCTTGGAGCCGTTCCCCGGCTCCAAGGGCGGATGGAGAAAGAGAGGGGGCACCCCTCATAGTATTTTTAGTGATCAGACACGTATCACGCGACCACACCAGCGGGAGCTGACATGGAACTCTTTTACGCCGACCTGCACATCCACTCCCGGTACTCCAGGGCCACGAGCAAGCGCATCACCCCCCAGCACCTTGCCGCGTGGGGGTGGATCAAGGGGCTGGACGTTGTGGCCACGGGGGACTTCACCCACCCCCAGTGGCGTGAGGAGCTGCAGGAGCTGCTGGTGGAGGAGGATTCCGGGCTGTTGCGGCTCAAGGCGCCCGAGGCCATGGACGGGGAGATCCCCTGGTGGCTGGAGGGCAAAAGCGTCCCCGCCTCCACCCGGTTCATGCTGGTGACCGAGATTTCCTCCATCTACAAAAAAGGGGGCAAGGTCAGGAAAATCCACAACCTGGTCTTCATGCCGTCCCTGGAAAAAGCCGACCATTTCAGCAACCGGCTGGCCCAGGTTGGGAACCTGGCTTCTGACGGCCGGCCCATTCTGGGGCTGGACGCCAGGCACCTGCTGGAGATGGTGCTCGAGACCGACCCGCTGGCATTCCTGATCCCGGCACACATCTGGACTCCGTGGTTCTCCCTGTTCGGGTCCCGGTCGGGGTTTGATTCCCTGGAGGAATGCTTCGGGGACCTGAGCCGGGAAATATTCGCCCTGGAAACGGGGCTGTCCTCGGATCCGGAGATGAACTGGCTCTGGAGCAGCCTGGACCGCTACCGCATGGTCTCCAACTCCGATGCCCACTCCGGGGACAAGCTGGGTCGCGAGGCCAACATCTTCAGCGGGGAGCGGAGCTTTGAAGGCATGTACCGGGCCCTGCGGGGGGAGGCCTTGGGGCACAAGTTCCTGGGCACGGTCGAGTTCTTTCCTGAGGAGGGCAAGTACCACATGGACGGCCACCGCAAGTGCAACGTGGTGCTCAACCCCAAGGAGACCATGGCCAGGGGGGGCATATGTCCCAAGTGCGGCCATCCCGTGACCGTGGGGGTGCTGCACCGGGTGCTGGAGCTGGCCGACCGCGACTATCCCAAGCAGCCGCTGGGCCAGCCGGGATACATCTCCCTGGTGCCCCTGACCGAGCTGCTGTCGGAAATTCTCGGGGTCGGACCCAAGACCAAGAAGGTCATGAACGAGTACGGCAGGCTGATCCAAAGATTCGGACCGGAGATGACCATCCTGCAGCGGACACCCTTGGAGGATCTGGGCCGCCATGCAGCAGTGCTGGCAGAGGCAGTGGGCAGAATGCGCAAGGGGGAGGTGCACCGTCAGCCCGGTTTTGACGGGGAATACGGCACCATCTCCGTCTTCTCGCCCAGGGAGCGCAAGCAAATCCGCAGCGGGGGCAGCCTGGTGGAGGTGCCATCGGGGAGGGATCAGTTCCAGGGGCAGCAGCAGGACCAGGCTTCACCTGCCGCAGGGGAGGAGGAAGGGAACGGTCCGGCAGCGGCTCCCTTCAATCCAGAGCAGCAGGGAGCCATCGATGCGGGCCCAGGCCCCGTGCTGGTGATGGCAGGGCCGGGCACCGGCAAGACCCGGACCCTGATAGGCAGGGTCCAGGCGCTGCTCGACCATGGAGCTTCCCCGGGTTCCGTGCTTGTCCTGACCTTCACCCGCAGCGCGGCCAGGGAGATCAAGTCCAGGTTGCAGGAGGTCTTCGGCCAGGAGCTGGAGCTGCCGCAGGCCGACACGTTGCATGCCCTGGCCTACGACTATTGGGTGGAGATGCAGGGGCAGGCCCCGGTCATCCTGAACGAGGAGGAGTCCCGGCAGGTGTTCCAGGCAGCCAACCCAGAGCTGTCGGGCAAGGCCCTGAAACGTGGCTGGCAAGCCCTGTCCCGCGGACGGGAGACCGGTGAGCTGCCAGAAGAGGCCAGGGAATGGGGCGAGCGGTACTTCGGGCAGAAGGACAACTGGAATCTTGTCGACTACACCGACCTGCTGGAGTTCTGGCTGGAGCAGTCCAGGAGCGAAGCCTTCACCAGCCCCTACCGGCACGTGCTGGTGGACGAGGTGCAGGATCTGTCCAGGCAGCAGCTCAGGGTCATCAGTGGACTGGTGCCGGAAGGTGGCCACGGGTTCTTCGCCATCGGCGACCCAGACCAGTCCATCTACGGTTTCCGGGGGGCTCTGAGCCGTTGCGAAGAGGCGATCCGTGACATCTGGCCCGGGCTGTCCGTGGTCACTCTCAAGGACAACTACCGGTCCAGCCAGGACATCCTGGACTTCAGCCACCCCCTGTTTCCGGCCAGCCCCAGGTTGACCTCCAGGGTGGATGCCACGGGCAGCATCTCTTTGTTCGAGGCATCCACTGCCCAGAACGAGGCCACCTGGATAGGGCAGCGCATCCGTCAGCTCCTGGGGGGGACGGCTCACCTGGACCAGGACCTGGGGGATGCCGGGGGCCACAGCCCGGAAGACATTGCCGTCCTGGTCAGGTTCAGGGCGCTCATCCCCCCTATCGAGCGGACCCTGACCAGAATGGGCCTGCCCTGCTCGGTCCCGGAAAGCGAAGCCTTCTGGGTCGATTCCCGAGTGGAGCGGATTCTCAAGGCGGCGTCGCTTTTTTTGGGTGTTGCCGAGCCCACGGAACACGATGCGCTGCAATGTCCAGACGAGGTCCTGGCCCGGGGTCCGGCCGGGTTGGCCGCCTATCTCGAAGACGTCCCGCCCTTTGACCGCATGTTCTGGAAGAGCCAGCCCTTCAAAGAGTTGTCAAAGGCCTTTGCAGAGCATGGCGGGTGGGCCGGACTGCTGAACTGGATCCATCTTCAGAGTGAGCTGGAGCTGGTTCGGCGCCGTTCGGAAAAGGTCAGGATCATGACCATGCATGCAGCCAAGGGATTGGAGTTCGCCACCGTGTTCATGCCGGCACTGGAAGACGGCCTGGTGCCGTTCGCGGGCATGGAGCTGCTGACCGGAAAGCTGGGTGACGCAAGCGACCGGCCCGATGAGGAGGAAGAAAAACGGCTCTTTTATGTGGGGTTGACCAGGGCCAGGCAGAACCTTTTTCTCAGCTATGCCTCCAGGCGGGACATCTACGGCAGGGTCCACCAGCTCAGGCCCAGCCGCTTTCTCGACCTGCTGCCGGGAGGTCTTATGGAGCGGTCCGTTCATGTGGCCAGGCTCATACGCCGCGAGCGTCAGCTCAGCTTGTTGTGAGCCTTGCTGGAGATGTGATAGGAACAGAGAAGATGGGGTGGTTTGCCGGGCTTGCGTTTGCTGCTCAAGCCCTGCCCTGGACAGAGCCGGTAAAAGGACTATAAAAGGGCACTCCCGGGATGAGCCCCGGGTGAGGAGAGGCAACGTTTCCGCAACTCTGCTGCGGAGACGTCTTTTTATTCTGGAGAGCAAGGCTGCCCAACGAGAACCGGGCCCCTCAGGGAAACGGCTTCCGCCCCCGGTCCCGGCAAGCTCTCCCGGTCAAGGGCCACGACCCTGCCGCAAGCATGGGTGGAATACGGCATGTCCTATTTCCGCAAGCTGGAAGACAAGCTCGAAGAGCTCCTGAAGCTCCTGCGCAAGGATGAACGCTGGCTGATCATGCTGGTGGCCGATCCCGACGCCCTGGCCTCGGCCATGGCCCTGAAGAAAATTCTGGCCGGCAGGGTGGCCTCCGTGGGTCTGGCCCAGGTCAACGAGATCTCCAGGCCCGACAACCTGGCCATGGTCCGCTATCTGCGTATTCCGGTGCACAAGCTCACGCCCCCCCTGGCAGCACAGTACGACCGGTTTGCCCTGGTGGATTCGCAGCCCCACCACCACCCGAGCTTTGCCGAGTACAAG
The DNA here is from genome assembly GCA_964594925.1 of uncultured Desulfohalobiaceae bacterium. GTDB lineage: Bacteria > Desulfobacterota > Desulfovibrionia > Desulfovibrionales > CAZUBS01 > CAZUBS01. The sequence continues at coordinate 3,846 of CAZQOG010000040.1, read as the reverse complement.
TTCTCCCTGGTCATCGACCACCACCCGAAGAGTGAAGAAAACCCGGTCAAGGCGGACTTCCAGGACATCTCCCCAAACTTCGGGGCCAACAGCACCATCCTCACCGAGTACCTCTACAACCTCAAGATGCGCCCGGGGAAGCTGCTGGCCACGGCACTGCTCTACGGCATCAAGACGGACACCCAGAGCTTCGAGCGAAACTTCTGCGACACGGACATCAAGGCCTTCCGCTACCTGAGCAAGTTTGCCAATCACCTGCTGTTGCGCAAGATCGTGCGCAGCGAGTTCAGGATCGAGTGGTTGAAGTACTTCTCCCAGGCCTTCCGCAAGATGCGCGTGCTGGGGGAGGGGATGACCGCCTACATGGGCCAGGTCGATTCCACGGACATCCTGGTGGTCCTGGCCGACTTCTTCCTCAGGGTGCACGGGATTTCCTGGACCATCGTCAGCGGCACGTTCGACGACAAGCTGGTCGTGGTCTTCCGAGGGGACGGGCTGCGCAGGGACATGGGCAAGTTTGCCACCCGACTCTTTGGTGATCTGGGATCGGCCGGCGGACACAGGTCCATGGCCAGGGCGGAAATTTCCTTGGAAAAGCTTGGCAAGCAGCACCCGCAGCAGTTTATATGGGAGCAGCTCAGGAACCGCCGGCACCCGCGCAAGACCAAGAAGCCGGCCACAGAAGTCACGGGCAAGGAGGGCAAAAAGACTTGAACGGGGACCTTGCAGCAGCGCGATCACTTCTCTGCTGCGCTTGCCTGGGTGAGGGAGCGTGAGCCTCAAGGACCGCTTGCAACTCGATGCGGAGCCCCTCTACCTGGTCGACGGGAGCTCTTTTCTCTACCGCGCATTTTACGCCTATCCGGACCTGAAGCGTTCCGACGGTTTTCCCACCAACGCCCTGTACATCGTGCTCAGGATCCTGCTTAAGATCATCAGGGAGGAGCAGCCGCAGTTCATGGCCTTCTTTCTGGACGGCAAGGGCAAGACATTCCGGAACGAGATATACAGCGACTACAAGGCCCAGCGCCCCAGGATGCCCGAGGCCCTGGAGCTGCAGATAAAGCCCCTGCTCGAAGGGGTGAAGGCGCTGGGAATCCATGCAGAGGTCTCCGAGCAGGGTGAGGCCGACGACAGCATTGCCAGCCTGGCCCGACAATACAAGAGCAGCAGGCCCGTGGTCATCGTGGGCTCGGACAAGGATCTCTTCCAGTGTCTGGAGGATCGCAGGGTGGTCCTCTGGGATCCCGGGCAGCGCACGGAAAAGGTGGTCACGGAAAAAGACTTCCGGGAGCAGACAGGCCTTGATACCGGCCAGTGGCCCGACTACCAGGCCCTGGTCGGGGACTCCAGCGACAACATCCCGGGGGTGCCCGGGATCGGGCCCAAGACTGCCGGGAAGCTGCTGGGGACATTCCGCAGCCTGGAAGAGCTGCGTGAACATCTGGATGAACTTGCACCCAAGGAGAGGAACAAGCTCGAAGCGCACCTGGACGAGGCCTTTGTCTATCGGAGGTTGACACGGCTGCGCACCGATTTTCACCCCATGGAGCCCTTGTCGACATTCAGGCGCACCGATCTCGACCCGGAGGAGTTCAGGCAGTTTCTGCAGCGCTATGAGTTCAGGACTCTGGTCAGCGAGCTGGAGCAGGTCCGGGGGGAGAGCCGGGGGGAAGAGAAGCCGGCGGCGGCCTCGTTGCGAGTGGACAGGGAGCTGGACCTGGCCAGGCTGTCCGGGCGCGACGCCGGGGTGGTGCCCGGGGAGCAGGGAGAGTTCTGGCTGGGTCTGGAGGGGGAAGAGTACCTGGACACCTGGCAGGCGGATGAGCTGGTCACTGCCCTCAGCCGTTGCCGCACTGTCTATCTGCCTTCCTTCAAGGTGCTCCTGGAGTCCGACCCGGCCTGGGAACGGCTGCCCATTGAGAGATGCAGGGACATAGGCCTGGCCGCCTACCTGCTCAACCCGGAGGAGCGAAACTACAGCTGGTCCAGGATATTTCGAGCGCACCTGCCAGAGACCGGCCTGCATGCGGAGAATCAGGGACTGGGCGCCCTCATGATCGGCCGCCTTCTCGAGCGCAGGCTTGGGGACGCCGGACTGGACCGGCTCATGACCACGGTGGAAATGCCCCTGGTGACCGTGCTGGTGCACATGCAGGAGCGGGGCGTGGCCATCGACCGGGATGCCTTTGCCGGCTTCCTGGAGGAGGTCAGGCAGGAGCTCGAATCGCTGGAGCGCTCCATCTGCGAGCAAGCCGGCCAGCACTTCAACCTGCGCTCCAGCCGGCAACTGGCGGAGGTGCTCTTCGACAAACTGCAGCTCAAACCCGGGCGCAAGACCCCCGGGGGGTTGCCCTCCACGGCAAGCCCTGTCCTGGAAGGACTCAAGACCCAACACGGGATCATCTCGGACATCCTGCGCTACCGCATTCTGGAAAAGCTGCGCTCCACCTATCTCGAGCCCCTGCCCAAAATGGTGGGGACGGACGGCCGTCTGCACACCACCTTCAACCAGCAGGCCACAGCCACCGGGCGCCTGTCCAGCAGCAACCCCAACCTGCAGAATATTCCGATCCGGGGGGAGTTCGGCTCCAGGATGCGTTCCTGCTTCGTGGCAGGCACAGGTCACTGTATCGTTGCCGCGGACTACTCACAGATCGAACTCAGGATCCTGGCCCACCTGTCCCAGGAACCCAATCTCGTGGAGGCCTTTCAAAGAGACGAAGACATCCACAGCCGCACAGCCGCCCTGCTCTTTGACACCGAGCCGGCAGGGGTGGATCCGGACCAGCGCCGCAAGGCCAAGACCATCAACTTCGGCCTGCTCTACGGCATGGGTCCGCAGAAGCTGGCCGGGGAGCTGGGAATCACCATGTCCGAGGCCAAGTCCTTCATCGAGATCTACTTCAGTCGTCTGGGCAAGGTCAGCGCCTTTTACGAAGATGTGGAGACCTGGGCCAGGCAGTACGGCTACGTGACCACCCTGGGGGGGAGGAGACGCCTGCTCGAGCACATCAACTCCCCAAGCCCCAACCTGGCCCAGCAGGCCAGGCGCATGGCCATCAACGCCGTGGTGCAGGGCAGCGCCGCCGACATCATCAAGATGGCCATGATCCAGGCAGACCAGGATCCCGAGCTGCAGGCCCTGGGGGCCAGGCTCATCCTGCAGGTCCACGACGAGCTCCTGCTGGAGGTCCCTGAGAGCGCTGCCCTGGAGGCTGGTGCACGGCTGGAAAGTATCATGGAAACCATATACACTCTCCACGTTCCCCTGAAGGTTGACTGGGGCAGTGGGAGCAGCTGGGACGCCGCGCACTGACGGCAGTCACCCCCGAAATCCGAGGGCTAGGGAGTATTTTACGGAGGTCGAAGATGGGAGAAGAGAACAAGGATTTCAAGGTCACGGATCATCGGGTCGGGTCGGAGCACAAGGGCCACGGCGCAGGCGAACAGGCCGCCGGGCTGGATCAGGAGGTCCGCCAGGAGGTCAAGGAGCAGTATGAGGAGGTCGCGGCCAAGGAAGAAGAGAAGAGCTCCTGCCCTCTGCCCAAGGTGGATATCGGGACCTTTGTGCTGTCCATAAGCTCTTCCGTGCTGGTGCACCTCGGAGAGGTTCCCGACCCTGAGTCGGGGCGGGTTTCGGAAAACCTGGACATGGCCAAGCACACCATCGACATCCTGATCATGCTCGAGGAGAAGACCAGGGGCAACCTGACCAGGGACGAGGAAAGGCTGATCAAGGACGTGCTCTTCGAGCTGCGGCTCAAGTACGTCCAGAAGCTGACCTAGCAGGGGGCAGGCCGTTGAAAAATCCCCGCTGGACTGCGTTGCTTCACCAAGGCCAAA
>CAZQOG010000039.1:0-21342 GCA_964594925.1 uncultured Desulfohalobiaceae bacterium | reverse complement strand
GGCTGCCAGCCGCCCCTACCAAAGAGGAACTCCTCGTTGCGAAAAACTCCTTGGCATTTCCATACGAAACGTCGAAGAACCATTCTGTAACGGTATCCAGGCGGGACAGCACTGTCCAGGGGGAGGCCCGGAAGATACACGACAGGGCTTTTCAGCTCAGCATGTTCCTGTCCCGGGCTGAAATGGAAGCAAAGGTGTGTCCGGCAGCTGGATCACTTCATGTTCACGAACTGGAGCGGGATGTCGATGTCGCTCTCTTTGACCAGGCCGATCACGGCCTGCAGGTCGTCGATCTTTTTGCCGGTGACCCGGACCTGGTCGTCCTGGATTGCAGCCTGCACCTTGAGCTTTGAGCCCTTGATCAGCTTGACCAGGTCGCGGGACGTGTCCTTGTCGATTCCCTGCCTGATGGTGACCTCCTGCTTGAGCTGCCCCTTGGAGGTTGGCTCGTGCTCCTTGAAATCCAGGGCCTTGGCATCCAGCTTGCGCCTGGTGAAATGGGAGATGAGCATGTCCCTGATGGCCCGAAGCTTCATCTCGTCCCCGGTCAGGATATGGATGCGCCCCTCCTTGCGGTTGAAATCGACCTGGGTTGTCGTGCCCCGGAAATCATAGCGTGTGGCGATCTCCTTGATCACGTTGTTCACTGCATTGTCCACTTCCTGCATGTCTGTCTGGTTGACGATGTCAAATGAAGGCATATTCCGCTCTCCTTCTGATTTGCGTATCTGACCTGTTTGGGTTGATTGGATGGTACAGCCATCCCGAGCCGTACCTGCAGCGCTCTGTGTACATGAGGCACAAAGATTCGGGAAGTCGGGGGGCAGAGGTGTGGCAGAGCAAAAAAGACAGGCGCAGGCCAAGCAGTCCCGGGATGGAATTTCTTGAATGGGCCGGTCAGGGCCCTGTCGCGCATCCCGGCTGGAGGAGCAGCCCCTGAGGGCTGCGACATCTCCGCTGCCGAAGAATTGCGATGTTCACAAACTGTTCATCCTCACGGACAGCCTGGTCCTGCGCTCCTTGTAGAATAACAATGCAGCCGGGCCTGGCAAGAGGACTCAGACAATTCCCCGGCAGGGCCAGCCTAGCCGAAGATACCAAGGATGCCGTAGACGATGAAGTACACGGCCACGATGTAGTTGAGGAGTCGCGGCATGATCAGGATGAGGATGCCGGCAACAAGGGCCAGCAGGGGCTGCAGACTGAGGGTGATGTCCATTGGTGACCTCCGGTTCTCTTTCGTGGTTGTACTTTGAAGTAGACGCTTTGCATAAAATATTGTCAACTTTTGGGATGTGATAAAACGAAAGCCACAGAAACGATCCCCCCACCATCCATTGAAAACAAGGAGTGCTGTTGATGCCCTGGCGGATATCCCCACTGGTAGTGTGTCTGACCCTCGGGCTGGTCTGTCTTGCCCCGTTCAGGGCGGACTCGGCCCACACCAAAGATCAGAAAGAAGCTGCCGGCCTCACCACCTTCATGGTCTACTTCGAGAACGACTTCTTTGCCGGAACGGACCGGCACTACACCAATGCCGTCAAGCTGACCATGCTGACCAAGGACATTGCCCGCTACGAGGAGGTGCTTCCGGCCTGGTCCAACCTGGCCACGAAACGGCTGCCCTTTGCACGCCAGGCCCTGGACCGGGGAACAGCCGCCCACAACATCGGCTTTTCCCTGGGACACAACATTTACACCCCCGAGGATACCGATGCGGAGGAGCTGATCGAGGACGACCGGCCCTATGCTGGCTGGCTCTATGCTGCCCTTGCCCTGCACCGCAGGGAAAACACGCGACTGGACACCTTTGAAGTCACGGTCGGGGTGGCCGGCCCCTCAGCCTACGGGGAGGAGATCCAGAATACCGTGCACAGCTACGGGGGGTCTGACAATGCCGACGGATGGGACCACCAGCTCGAGGACGAGCCCGGGGTCATGCTTTCCTGGCAGCAGAGCCGCAAGATTCTTCTGCTCGACGGCCAGGGAACCGGCCTGGACCTCATTCCCCACTTCGGCCTCACCCTGGGAAACGTGTTCACCTACGCCAACCTGGGCTGCGAAGCCAGGCTGGGATGGAACCTCCCCTGGGACTTCGGCACCGCGCTCATCCGCCCAGGCTCGACCCTGAGCGCCCCTATCCCGGGCCACGGCCGGAGACACGACTTCGGCATCCATATTTTCGCGGGCACGGACGTCCGGCTTGTGTTCCAGAACATCTTCCTGGACGGAAACACCTGGAAAAGCAGTCACAGTGTGGACAAGAAGCCCTTCGTGGCCGATCTCTACGCCGGAATCGGCTTGAGCTACAAAAGGTTCAGAATCGTCTACACCCACGCCTACCGGACCGAGGAGTTCGACGGACAGGGCCGCGGGCAGTCCTTTGGTTCCGTCAACCTCAAGTACGCCTTTTGAGGAGGGAGTCAGGCCACGCCTTCTGCCCGGGCAGAACGTTTTATCGCTGCCAGGATCAGCTGATGGAGCCTGATCCATGACAGCAGGAACCGGACCCTTGGAAAAAAGGAGACTTAGAAGTGGAACAACTGAAAATACCCAACGACCCCACGTGGCGCAGGGCTGTCATGTTCCATGCCGGGCTGGGATTGCTTTTTGTCGCCCTGCTGTCCGGGTGCGGGCTGGGCAAGGATCCCGGCATCGGCCCGGCCAGCAAGTTCGGGGCGTCCATATCAACTGCGGAGCTGGTGGAGCGCTCCCACGAGTTCCATGTCTACGCCTTCACCAGCCCCCGCCCCTCACTCATCCTGTTTGACCCCAGGGCAGACGACTGGAGCTTCCGGATCAAGGACCAGCCAGGACAGGTGATCAAGCAGCTCACCGATCCCGAGCGAATCCGCGACATGTTCGACGACCTGGAAGAACGCCTGCCCTACCCGAAAAAGTATGTCCAGGCCATCTCGGTCACGGACCCAAGCGGCAACCAGGTTCCTGTCGGCTATGTCTACCTCTACGACCCCACCCAGCTCTCTCTGCGCTCCGCAGAGGATGAGCCCGACACGGTCGTGGTGGTCCGGGTATTGCGGCTCGAGCGCTACAACATCGACCTGCTGGGCAAGGACGACCTGTAAATCGCGCCGGATGAGAAGAAGGGGCTTGACGCCACGACAGCCTCTGTCACTTGAGCGTCACGCCCCCTTTTCCGGCTCCCTCTCCTACGACCCACTCGAACTCCACCTCCAGCTCGCGTTTTTTTTTCGTTCCCTTGTCCTCTTCCTCGAGCTTGACCTCCATGGTGAAAGACTCTGGAAGCTCCACTTGGACTTCGTTCCCCGGGCTGGACAAGGTCAAGACCTCTCCCTGCTCCAGCTTGTCCGCGAGCTGGCGCAGAAAACGGGCGGCTTCTTTTCTGGTCTTTGTGCCTTCTGATTCGAACAGGATCTGCTCCGGCATACGTCCTCCACGTTCTGGTTCGCGGGGTTGCGGCCGCAGCCCGGTGCCGCGGCCAGGATACCATTTGCCTCCAATTCTGCGAATTTTTTGACCGATAATCAATACCTCGCGGAGGCATCTGTCAGGTTTCAACCCCCTTACAACAACTTCCCCCACCTGAGGGTGCCGGCGCCCAGGGCGAACCCGAGCTCGGGCTGGAGCATCTCCGAGCCCCGGCGCTTGAACGGCAGGTAGGCAAGGGTCCACTTTTTGAGTGCGAACCGGCTCTCCTGGAGCACGGGAAAGACAGCCCGCTTGGCAGGGGTCATCTCCCCGAGAATGATCGGTACGCTCTGCATTGCCTCCTTGACCGGCAGGGAGACCGGGTAGAAGCTCTGCCTGGGCAACCGGTCCAGGTTTTGTGCCCCCCTGTCCAGCATGGCCAGGGTCACCCTGCGTCCCAGGCGCAGAAAGAGGTCGGGCCGGACCTTGAAGGATGGGGCCCAGACCGCAAAGGGCTGCTTTTCCAGGCTGGCTGGCACCACCCGGGGCAGACGGGTCAAGCGGATGAACTCCCCTGCCGTGCTCACTCCCAGGGCAGGATCCTCCACTTCCATGCGCCAGAAGGGCACCCACAGGTCGCACTCTCGGCCGTTCCCGAAAAAAACAGTCCCGACCTGCTTCAAACCTGCCCCGCGCACCTCCCACACCGAATCGCAGTGCAGGCAGGCCTGTACCAGGCTTCCACTCTCCCCCTGCATGTCCCAGCCGCACTGCGGGCACATGGTGGGCACGAAGGCCATGGGCTCTTTGCCCCCCCGCTCCCGCCCCTCGGGCAGATCCTCGTGACCGGCCAGCCTGCCCAGCCGTTTGCCGGTTATGCCGTCGACGAGCTGTCCGTCCCTGACCGAGAAGGGAGCGTAGATCAGGCTCAGGGCCTCGCCAATGTAGGCTTGGACGAACGCAGGTCCGGAGCCTGGCCGGCCGACTCCAAGGTGGCTGTGGCCCAGGCTCTCCAGCAGACCGCGCCGACCCAGGTCCGGCTTGAGGAACAGCCCCCGCACCGAGGGGACCAGGAAACGCAGCTTCAGGGACTGGGGGCGGATGCCCAGGGACAGGGGGAACCCCTCGTGGGACACGGCGGATATGGTGGTGTCCACGACCTTCTGCCGCACCGAGAGCCCGGCCAGGGCATACCCGAGGCCCTTGAACCGCCAGTACGGAACGTACAGGGTGTTTTCAGCTTGCAGGGACGACCTTGGCTTCAGGTAGTAGCGGCAGAGCCCGCGGCAGTGCACAAAGAGCCGGACCCGGCAAAAGGGGCAGCCGAAGATCCGGTCCGTCTCCTCCAGCTCGACAGGTCCGCCGCACTGGGGGCAGGACAGCTCCAGGCGGTAGCTAGAGTCGTTCACCGCACTGATTGCAGAACACTGCCTGGGGCAGGTTCTCCGCCCGGCAGTTCGGACAGGCCACGGCCTCTGGCTCCTTGCTCGTGGACTCCCCGCACCTGGAGCAGAACCTGGCGTGCGGGGGCAGGTTCTTGCCGCAGGAGGGGCACTGGGTGAAGACCAGCAGCTGGTGCCCGCACTGGGGACAGAACTGGGCGTCTGACGGGATGTTCTGCCCGCAGTCGGGGCAGGCTTGACTGCTGGGCTCCGCAGCGGACTTTCCAGGCAGGAACTGCTGCATCATGGCCGGCATCATGAAGCCCATGCCCAGTCCCATGCCTGCTCCAGCCTCGCCCTGATTGGCGGCGGCCGTCTCCATGGCCATGGCCGCCTTCATCTGCATGAGCCGGTTCAGGTCGTCGAACACGCCGAGCCGGCTGCGGTCGTCGATGGCCTGCTGCACCTCCGGGGGCGGGGTGATGGCGTTGATGTACAAGTGGGTCAGGCCCAGCCCGAAGTGGGAGAAATCCTTCTGAAGGCGCTCTTTCAGCCCCTGGGACCACTCATCGTACTTCCCGGGCAGGTTGAAGATGGTGTCCAGCTTCTCCCCCAGGGTGTCGTTGAGGCGGGAGACAATGACCCGGGCCAGGTACTCCTCGATGTCCGGGGTGGAGTACTTGTGCATGGTCCCCACCAGCCGGTTCACAAAGAGCAGGGGCTGGATGACCCGGATGTTGAACTGGCCGTGGGCCCGCACCCTGATGAGCCCCAGCTCCTTGTCCTTGAAGGCCACGGGGTCCCGGGTGCCCCACCTCAGATCCGGGAAGGTCTTCATGTTCACCAGGTAGACCTCGGCCCGAAGCGGGCTGGTCAGGCCCCAGGGCACGGCCATGATCTTGTTCAGAATGGGGATGTTCCCCGTCTTCAAGGTGTGCCGGCCGGGTCCGAAGGCCTTGATGGCCCGGCCCTTGTAGAAGAAGACCCCCACCTGGCTCTCGCGCACCGTGAGCTGTGCCCCATACTTGATCTCGGCCGATCCCTCCTGGGGGATGCGGTGCAGCATCTCCCGCCCGGTCGGGTCGAACCACTCGATGACCTCCAGGAAAATCACGTTGTCCATGCCCATGCGACACTCCTGTCTGTTGGGTGGCCGGCGCCCGCCCGTTGTCCTTGCGCCCGGTGTTCACCTGTGGGTCATCCCGTATCACAGAAGATAGGCAAACGCACCTTACCCGAACCGTGCCTTGACACCGGACGCGACTCCCACCAACATCCGTGAAAATTTATTCAAAGGCCCGGCGCCTGGGTGTTTTCCTGGGGCCTGGCACATTTTTCGCGACCTACCCCAAACCCTTGGAGGCTCCATGCTCAGAAAAAAGGTCGGGGAAATCGTCTCCCCACGGCTTGTCAGCCTCACCACAGCCACGCCCGTGGGGCAGGCCGTAGATACCATGCGGGAGCAGAACATCAGCTGCATCGTGGTCACCGAGCACCACCGCCTGGCCGGGATCTTCACCGAACGGAACATCGTCGAGTACGCCGTGCAGCAGGACTTCGAATTTTCCGGTCACACCCTGGGAGAGGTCATGTCCACCTCGGTGCACACGGTCACCGCGGAGGACTTCATCTATACCGCTTACAGCCACCTGGTGAAGCACCGCATCCGCCACCTGGTGGTCATTGATGGCGACCGCCCCCGTGGCGTGCTGACCCAGTCGGACATCGTGGCCCACCTTGGCTCGGAGTACTTCGTCGACATCAAGAAGATCTCCCAGATCATGTCCCGCCAGCTGTTCACCACATCCGGGCAGGCCACGGTGCAGGAGGCGTTGCAGATCATGGCCGAGCGCGCCATCAGCTGTCTGGTGGTCACGGAAGACGACCGTCCCGTGGGCATCCTCACCGAGCGCGACGTGGCCAGGCTGGTGGGGGTGTCCAGAGACATCCGCACCCAGCCCGTTGCAAAGTTCATGAGCACGCCCGTGCACACCGTTCCCCTTGAAATGCCCGTTTACGAAGCGGCCACCCTGCTCAGGGGCAATGGCATCAGACGCCTGGTCATCGTGGACGACCAGGGACGCATCGAGGGGCTGACCACCCAGTCGGACATCGTGCGCGGCCTCGAGGGCAAGTACATCGAGATCCTCAACCAGGTGGTCCGGGAAAAGGACAGCGAGCTGCAGGACACCTCACGCGACCTGCGCGAGAAGACCACCCTGCTGAACAACATCCTGCGCTCGGCCGTGGACCTGGGCATCGTCTCCACCGACCTCAACTTCCGCATCGCCTACTACAACCCTGCGGCTGAAGAGATCATGCGCTGGCCCTCGGAAGACCTCATCGGGCGGGACCTGCGCTTCCAGTTCAAGAACAAGGTGGATCTGGCGCAGTTCAACCGGGCCGTGGACACCGCCTCAAGGCGCTCGCCCCACAGCTTTGTCATCGACCTGGAACGAAAAGGGGAGGTCCAGCACATCCAGGTCCGGATATCCGGCATCCGAGGCGAGGCAGACGACCTGGAAGGCTTCCTGGTCATGCTCAACGACATCACCGAGCGGCGCAAGGCCGAGGAGACCATCCAGTACATGGCCTTTCACGACAGCCTGACCGGGCTGCTCAACCGCGGCCTGCTCGAGGAGCGCCTGGCCCACGAGATCGCCCGCTGCCGCCGCAGCAAATGCCGGCTGGCCGTGATGGTCATGGACCTGGACCGTTTCAAGGACATCAACGACACCTACGGCCACCAGGCCGGAGATGTGCTGCTGCAGACCTTTGCCGTCAGGCTGAAGACCACCCTGCGCGGCTCGGACACCATCGTGCGCATGGGGGGCGACGAGTTCCTGGTCCTGCTGCCGGAGATCGCCTCGCTGGAGGATGTCGCAGCTATCGGCGGCAAGGTCATGGCCGCCCTGGACGAGTCCATCGATCTCGAGGACGGATCTCTTGAGGTCGCCACCAGCATCGGGGTATCGGTGTTCCCAATCCACGGCCAGACCGGGGAGGAGCTGATCCGGGTCGCGGACCAGGCCATGTACCGGGCCAAGGAGCACAATCGCTCCAACGGCAGGTCCAACCTGATTGTTGCCGAGGTCGAAGAACACCCCGGAGAAGGGTGACACACTAGCCCCTGGCAGATAGGGCGGCGAAAAGCACCCTCCCTGGGACCAGCCACAATGCCTTGCCAGCCCGCACTAAAGGAGACTTCTCCGGCCTGAATGCTCTCCCCTTGATCCGGGGGAATCTTTCTTCCTGCTTCGAGATCCCGGCCCGAAGCTGAACCTCACTCCGCCAGCAGAGGCCCGATGGTCACGGACGGGCAGAGCCCCTTGAGCTCTCCTTCTGGATAGGGCTGCAGGATGCTGAAGGAGATGTCCTGGGTCTTCTGGGCGTGGCCCCGGGTCTCCTCGGAGTCGAAGTAGGCGCCGTTTTCCTCCAGGATATGCTCGATGCGGTGGCGGAAGCCATCCACGAAACGCTGGCCGATGCCGGTGAAGCTCATGCCTCCGAGCTGGAACTGCCCCTTGAGGTTGGCAAACTCCTTCAGGGGGATGGCCTGCTTCTCCAGGTCCGCCTGGCAGGTCACATGCCCCCAGACCAGGCTGCCCGCCGGCACCTCGATGGGTTCGACCGCGTCGATGATGGTGTGGGGCATGATCACGCTGTCCGCCCCCACGGTCACGGGATTTTCAGCCGTGCCGCGCAGGAAGGAGTTGAAGCCCACGAAGACCTTGCGTTTCAGGTGGCAGTGGATGACCTTGCCGCCGTGGGCGGTCACGTTCATGCCCTCGTAAATGGAGTTGACGATGTAGCAGTTCTCCTGGGCATTGGCCCCGTCGCCCAGGCTGGAAGACTCGATGTAGGCCCGCTGGGCCACCAGCACGTTCTGCCCCACCCGGCACTCTCCCTTGACCACGGCATAGGGACTGACAAAGGCGTTCTGGGGCACCTCCACCTCCAGCTCCGGCTTGATGGTGGCATAGATGGGGATGAAGTCCTCCTTGCGCTGCTCGAAGAAGTCCATGAACTCACCCGTGGGCTTGCCCCCTGGCTCGAGGGAGATATAGCGCTCAATGACCCCCTCCGGGTAGTCGTAGGTGAACTCGAAGGCCCCCTCGGCCCGAATCCAGATCCGCCCGGCCCGGATGTGCTCGTGGGACAGGTCCCCTGCCTGCACATAGGCATAAGAACCGATCATGCAATCGTGGCAGTTGGACAGGTCCACCGTGGCGAAGGGGTGCAACAGGCAGCCTTCCATGGTGGTGCCGTGGATGTTGGCGTAGTGCAGGGCCACGGTGTTGATGATCCGGAAGACCTCCAGGCTCTCCGGGTTGTGGGAGTTATTGTGCACCAGGGTCTTGATGAGCACGCTGTCCTTGATGCGGATGATCTCGTCCGTGGTCAGCCGCACCGGGGTCCCCTCCACGTCGATCTCCGCTCCCTTGCTCTTGAGCTCGTCCCCCCGGATGTCGCTCTTGTACAGGATGGAGTTGTCCACCTCGCACTTGCCCAGGAAGTAGGTCCCGGCCAGGCTGGAGTTGTGGAAGCGGAAGTAGAGGGGGTGGTGGGGAGTCAGGGCGTAGAAGGCGTAGTACAGGGCGTGGCTGTCCAGGGGAACCAGGTTTCTGAGGTAGGGCCCCACGTCCACCGGCGGCTTGCGCAGGTTGATGTTCACCCGGGTGATGATGTGCTCGAGCAGCTTCTCTAACTGGATCATGACGCTCTCCATTTCATGCAATTTTTTGGGGGAAAATCAAAATGCACCGCAGGAGTCAACCCCACTGCGGCGCATCTGTTTAAGCCAATTCCAACGATTCATTATCCTCCGGTGCCGACGGGAAGGGTTACGGGCATGCCCATGAGCGGCCAGACCACGGCCACGAAGACGCCGATGACGATCATCAGAATGATGGAGGCCAGGATGCCCCACTTGAAGAACTCGCCGCTGGTGAACTGCCCCGAGTCGTAGGCAATGGCGTTGGGCGCCGCCCCCACCAGGAGCAGGAAGGGCATTGCCGCCGCGGCCAGGGAGGCAAAGAGCACCACGTGGCCGGCCACGCCCAGGTAGGGGGCGATGACCAGGGCCACGGGCAGGGAGATGGCAATGGCCGCCACGTTCATGATGAAGTTGGTCATCATGAGCACGAAGAAGGTGATGGACATCACGAACACGAACCAGTTGGCCTCCTTGAACATGGTCAGCCAGTTCACGGCCAGCCAGTTGGCCGCCTCGGTCTCCCAGAGGCAGAAGCCGATGGACATGGCCCCGGCAAAGAGCAGGATGATGTTCCAGGGGATGGCCTCCAGGTCGTTGATGTCCAGAATCTTGATCACGAAGAAGATGATCGTGGACACCAGCAGCACCGCGGCCTTGTTGAAGGGCTGCAGGGCCGGAAGGAAGGACTGAAGGGACATGAACACGATCACCCCGACCACGATCAGGGCGGCCAGGATCTCGTTGCGGGTGATCCCGCCCATCTGGGCGTCCAGCTCGGCCACCTTCTCCCGCAGCCCGGGGATGGTCTTCTTCTCGGGTTTGAAGAAGACCATGAAGAACCCCCACAGGATGAAGGTCATGATCCAGCCAAGAGGAAAATTGTACCACATGAACTCAAAAAACGTGATGTCCGTCTCCATCAGCTCCTTGAAAAAGCCAAGGGCCACCATGCCCCGGGCCGCACCGAGCAGGGTAATGGCGGAGCCTGCCCCGGCCACGTAGGCCATGCCTATGAACAGCCCCTTGCCGAACCTGGTGACCTTGGTTCCCTCGCCATACAGGGCGTACACAGCCAGCAGGAGGGGATAAATGGTCGCCGCCACCGCGGTGTGGGCCATGAAGTGGGTCAGGAAGGCCGTGACCACGAAGCAGCCCAGGTAGATCATGCTGGTTCGCTCGCCCACGATCTTGAGCATCTTGTAGGCCAGCCGCTTGGTCAGCCCGGTCTTGGTGAAGACCAGCCCGATGACGATGGAGCCGAAGATGAACATGACCGAGGGGTCCATGAAGGACCGGAAGGCCTCCCGGGCCGGCCTGATCAGGAACAGGGCCTGGAGCACCCCGATGAGGATGCTGGTCACCCCGATGGGCACTACCTCGAACACCCACCAGGTGCCCGCCCACAGAAACACCCCCAGGGCGCCCTTGCCTTCCCTGCTCAGGGGGAAGTGCTTGCCCAGCGGATCCACGGCGTCGGGCCAGGCCGGGGAGAAGTAGACAATGAAGAACAGGGCCGGCCCCAAGAAGATGAAAAAGAGACGCTTCCAGTCAATGGATCTCGTCTCGACCGCTTGTGTCGCACCCATAGAACTGTCTCCTCTGATGTTCCCAAGCTCGCGTCTTCAGGTTCCGCCTATTTCAATGAGCAGGCCAGGATCTGCGTGCGGATTTCCTCGAACATGTCCCCGACCCGCAGCACACCCGTAACTTCCCTGCCCTTCCTGACGATCAGGGGCTGGCGCACCCCGACCACGTACTTGTGCAGGGCCTTGTCCAGGCTGCTCTCCTCGTCGATGTACTCCTCCTCTCCCGGCCGGTGCATGACCTCCTCGACCTTCAGTCCGGCTGCCCGGCTGCACAGGTCGTGGAAGGGTTCCGACCAGAGCTCGTAGTCCTTGAACAGCTTGGACACGTAGCCGCCGGTCAGGGTCTGGTGACGCACCGAGCTGTCCACGATCCGCTTGTAGGTCGGCTCCAGGGCCATGAACACGTCGACCATGGTCACGTTGCCCTTGTAAGAGCCGGAGGCGTCGAACACCAGGGCGTCCTTGTGAGCCCGCCCGGTCCTGCCTTTTTCCTCCCGGTCCCTCTCAAGGGCCACGAAGCAGTCCAGAAGCGTGTCCCCGGCGCTGACCCGCACGTACTCGGACACAGGGATCATGAGGTCCTTCACCTTCAATGACTCCATATACACGTCCTCCTTCATGACATATCCCCTTGGAAAGCCCTCCGATCGAAGCCACTCGTCCTGCCTGGAGATCACTCCGGTTTTCAGCCGGAACCAATAAAAAACGAGACCAGCGGCCATTTTGCGTCATTGCCGCCAGCCTGCTCTATCCCTGGGATGTACTCCCTTCTGTAGGGTGTTCCTTTTTTCACAAAAAAAACCGTTTGTCTATCCATTGCCATGGCTTTTTTGTAGCTGGGGTGCCGTCGCACTCGGTTTTTGTAGTCAAATTCTTGAAATAAATTGAAATAAAATTCACGAACTCCGACAGATGGCCGGCGCCTGACTGGGTACCTGTAACCCTGACCGGCTCTCTCGTCAGGGTACGGCCTTGTGAACATGCCTGTCACCCGGCTCAGTATGTACCACTCAGTCCCCCCTTGGCCACTCCGCCACGCTCGAGCCGGCTTGGGTCAGTGCCGTCACCGCTCTCGCTGGACAGGAAAGTATGGGGTGCCGGTGACCTCCGCTCTTTGTCATGCGTATTTCACTTGTGTACGGGGGAGTTCTGCTTGCGTGACGTGTCCTTTGCGGCAGCTGTTCCACACCTCCTGCATCCCTGGAATGGCGCCCGATGACCTGTTTCTCTGACACCTCAGGAATCGCAGCCTGCGCAAGATTGAAACAACCGGCCGGAGCAGGCCGGAAGAGCCGAGCTTTGCATGAATGATTTTTCAAGCCAGGCACGAGAACGTGGGTACCCAGGGAGCATACGCCCCCTGGAGGTTCCCGAAGGACAAGGTTTGCTGGTTGTGCTGGTCACAGGTCTTCACCCCGGAAACCCCTCATGACCTTCCGTCTTTACCTCGCCCTGTGCATCCTGGCGTGCTGGTGTCTGCTGGTCCCCCCTGCAGGTGCTCAGACCGGGGCATCCCCGCTCTACTGGTACGATGGCGACGTGCAGCGCCCCCTGTTCCTCTCCTCCAACCAGATGGCCGTCTTCCCCTCTTCCGCCAAGAACTTTGCCAAGGCCCTGCAGGAAAGGGAAGTCTACAGTGATGCAAATATACTCAAGGCCGGTGATTTCGCCACCTACCTTCGCGTGGCGCCTGACAAGGCCCTGGCCAGATCCTTCGACCCGGACCGCTTCCACCCGTCGGTCAAAGGCGTGTCCCCGGTGTTCTTCACGGCCAGGACACAGCCGGTCATGTCCCGGCTGGTCCCGACCGGGGGCATCGTTGTGCAGTACAAGTCCCAGTCCGAGGCCGAGATTGCCGCGATCGAGCAGAGCTTCGGGCTGACCCCGGTCATGGATTTTGGCTTTTCAGCCCCGACCCGGCTCTACACTGTGTCCGACCCGCTCGAGGCCATCCAGATTGCCAATGCCGTCTATGAAAACGCTGACGTGGCCTTTGCCGCGCCGGACTGGCTGCGCGAGCGACAGAAAAAGGACCTGCCGGACGACCCCCTGTTCTCCGAGCAGTGGCTGCTTCGCAACACCGGGCAGACCGGCGGCCCCGCGGGCATCGACATTGCCGGGGGGCGGCTGACAGATCTCTGGTCCAGCTTCAAGGGCTCGCGTGAGGAGGTCATCGCCATCGTCGACGACGGCATAGAGATAAGCCATCCCGACCTGGCCCCCAATGTCCAGGGCGAGCTGTGCTGGGACTTCATCGACTCCGACGCCGACCCCACCCCAACCGACAACGAGGCCCACGGCACGGCCTGCGCCGGCCTGGCAGCAGGACGGGGGTTCAACGGGCAGGGGATCACGGGCTCGGCCCCCTGGGCGGGCCTTGCCGGCATCCGGGTCATCGGGGCGGAAACCGATGTCAACACAGCGCTGTCAGAGACACTTTTCAATGACCGTATCGACATTTACAGCAACAGCTGGGGGCCGCTCGACGACGGAGACCGGCTGGAAGGCCCGGGGCCGCTGTTGCGGGCCGCGCTGGCCGAAGGTGTGGAGCAGGGGCGGGGCGGCCTGGGAAGCATTTATGTGTGGGCCGCCGGCAACGGGGGCCAGTCGGAAGACAACTCCAACTACGACGGCTATGCCAACTCACGTTTCGTGCTGGCGGTGACCGGAACGGACCACCTGGGCCGACAGGCCACCTATGCTGAACCCGGGGCCAACATCGCCCTCAACGTGCCGTCGAGCGGCAATGGGCGGTCCGTGACCACCACCGACCTGTCCGGCTTTGCCGGGTACAACGCCTTGGGCCGCTCCGATTACGAGGACACCGACTACACCAGCACCTTCGGCGGCACCTCCGCTGCCTGCCCCACTGTCGCCGGCGTGGCCGCCCTGATGCTGCAGGCCAACCCGGAGCTGACCTGGCGGGAGGTGCGCACCATCCTCATGCGCACCGCCGTGGTCAACGACCCGGAGGATGCGGACTGGACGCTCAACGGGGCCGGCCTTGCCGTCAACCACAAGTACGGCTTCGGCCGCGTGGACGCCCTGGGGGCGGTGGAAGCCGCAAGCGCATGGATCAGCCGGGGGAAACCTGCCGAGGCTTCTTCCACTGCCCACCCGGACCTGCCCATTCCGGACAACGACCCCGAGGGCGTTTCCTTCCCCGTGCACATCGAGGACGACTTCAACGTGGAGTTCGTGGAGCTGACCTTCTCGGCAGACGACCACCCCTACTGGGGCGACCTCCAGGTGGAGCTCGTCTCCCCCCAGGGAACGGTCTCGGTCCTGGCCGAATCGCACTATGTCGACGCCGGCTTTGGGACGACATACAAGAACTGGCGGTTCGGGAGCGTCCGCCACCTGGACGAACGCTCGCAGGGGACCTGGACCCTGGTGGTCAGTGACCGTCTGCCCGGGGACACCGGCACCTTCCAGAGCTTCACCCTGCGTCTGCACGGCTGGGACGGCTACTCAGGGCCGGTCTCCAGGACTGTTTTCCCCCACGTACCCGGGTCAGGCGGCTGGACCACTGAGATCGGCCTTTTGAACGCAGACGCCAACGCCACCTGCACCGGCCTGCTCAAGGCCTACGACGCGCAAGGGCAACCCGTCTCCACTCCCCTGGCGGTCTCCCTGCCCCCCCTGGGACGCCGCCAGATCGATACGGCCGGGCTCTTTACCGGCAACATGACAATCGCCTCCATGGTTTACGAGTCCGCTTCTCCCGGGGCCTCGGGATACGTCAAATTCTCCCTGCCCGGTGTCAACAGGGCCGCGGTTGCCGCAACAACCACGACGACCTCCGGCGAGCTCCTGCTGCCGCACATAGCCTCGACCCCTTCCTGGTGGACCGGGGTGGCCCTCAAAAACACCTCCATCGTGAAGAAAACCCTGGTGCTGGAGCTCAACGACGGCAGCAGCGCTCAGATCGACCTGGGCCCCCGCGCCCAGCGGGCATTTCTGATCAGGGATCTCTTCGGCGGCCAGCCCCTTCCCAAGGCCACGACCGGCAGGATCCGCAATGCCGACAAGGTGGCCGGGCTGATGCTCTTTGGCAACGCGACACAACTGGCCGGGGTTTCCCTTTCCGGCCAGACACGCCCCTCCCTGGCCTTTCCCCACATTGTGGACGATGCAGACTGGTGGACCGGGGTGGTCCTGCACAACCCCGCCAACGCCACCGCACAGGTCGCGCTCACGCCGCACACCGACCAGGCATCCGCTCTGGATGGGCGCAACGCCACCGTGGCCCCGGGCCAAAGCCTGACCCGCATCTTTTCCGGGCTGGGCCTCTCCCCGCTGACAACCTGGTTCCAGGCTGAATCCGCTCACCCCCTGACCGGACTGGAGCTCTTCGCCACCACCGACAACAAGGCCCTGGCGGGTTTGAACACCTGCACCCCCCCCTCGACCCGCGGCCTGCTTCCCAAGCTCGAGCCCGGGGGGCACTCCTGGCTGGGCATGGCCAACACCTCCAACGCCACTGCCGGGATCACCTGCCAAGCCCTGGACACCGCGGGGCACTCCCTGGCCAACGCCACCCGGACCCTGCCCCCCTTTGGCAGGCTCTTTCTCACACCCGGCGAGCTCTTCCCAGGGCAGGACCTGACCAATGCCACCCACGTTCTCTACGAAGCCGACGCCCCGCTGTCCGCATTCCAGATCAACGGCAGCCCCTCCGGCATGATGCTCGACGCCTTGCCCGGGCTCTAACTCCCCCACCATGCCGCAGCCGGCATCCCAGTGGTTGCGCGCTGCTCCTGCTGCAGCTGAAAGGCTGTCATTTTCTCCTTTACGGCTTTGTCGTTGACTGATGATCACCACCCCCGCTACAACCAGGACTGCTGTCCGGACACGGCCAAAGGCCGGGGACCTTGCAGGGATTCCTCCACAACGCCACCAAAAGATACCATGGGCATCATCACCACCGCGCAACTCGAAAAAGGCATGGTCCTCGACGCGGACCTGGTTACGGACACGGGCAGGTTTTTGCTGCCTCGAGGCACTGTGCTCGAGAACCAGCACATCCAGAGCATGGGGACCTGGGGCATTACCGAGGTTTCCGTTCAAGGTGCCGGCAGCAGGGATGTCCCGGCACAGTCCTTCTCCCGCTTTGACCCGGAAGTTCTGCAGGAGGCCAAAGCCTGCACACGCAAGCTGTTTCGACTCTGCAACGGCAGCCATGAAGCGGTTCGCGAACTGGCCCGCCAGAGCCTTTCCCGCGCGGCTGAACAGCTGAGCAAAGGGGGGCGGCTTAAGGACGAAGACCCCCTGACCGGTGCTTCGCTGGAGCAGGAGCTCGCCGGCAAGCCAGGGCGCAAAACACCGCGCTCACCTGTCGAGCTTGTGCGCAATGAGGTTTTGCTCTCCTCGTTCCCTGATATTTATTATCAGATCACCCGGACCCTGAAGGACCCCACGAGCTCTTCCGAAAGCATTGCCGACGTCATCGGCAAGGACCAGAGCCTTTCGGCCAAGCTCCTGCAGCTGGTCAACAGCCCCTTCTACGGGTTCCCCTCCAGGGTCGACTCCCTGGCCCGGGCCGTGACCCTGACCGGGACCCGTGAGCTGACCATGCTGGCCATGAGCATCTCGGTCATGAGCCAGTTCAAGGACATCCCCGAGAGCCTCTTCAACATGAAGGAGTTCTGGAAGCACTCCATAGCCTGCGGCATCTTTGCCAAGATCCTGGCCCGGCGCAAAGGGCTCCAACCGGAGGAGCGCTACTTTCTGGCCGGGCTGCTGCACGACATTGGCCGGCTGGTCCTGCTCAAGCACCTTCCCCGGGAAACCAGGAAGGCCATGCTCACCTCCAGAATCGGGGGAATCCCCCTGTTCCAGGCGGAGAAGGAGATCTTCGGGTTCGACCACTCCAGCGTGGCCGGCCTGCTGCTCATGGAGTGGAACTTCCCCGACCCCTTGACCTATCTGATCAATCACCACCACCGCCCGGAACGGGCCGAGAACCCCCTGGACCCCGCCATCCTTCACCTGGCTGACATCATGGCGCACGGGCTGCGCATGGGAGCCAGCGGGTCCATTTTCGTCCCTCCCCTGGAGCAGCGCGCCTGGGAGATCCTGGACATCCCCTCCGCTGCCCTGGCCACCCTGGCAACCCAGGCTGATGAGCAGTTCTCCGGGATCACCCGGAGCTTTTTACAGGAACCCTGAACTCTGGCATGTCATGGTCTGGAACGTGACCATTGCCCCACCACTGGCAGCTCTTTGCTTTCACCCCTCCTTCCCATAACAAAACCCTCAGGGGAGCGTATCGACGGCTTCGCTTGAGAACCCTCCCGGCAATGGGTTTATTGGCCTGACTTATGTGCCGGGACATCCTGCAGCCCAGGAGTCCAGCCCGGCCTGGGAAACCAAAATTGGCATTTTCCGACCAGACGTTGACACAAAACCCTGGTCATTCCTGCTGGGTGACAGACTCCCAATGACCCCCACCCAGCTGCAAAACGGTCCAGACTTCGGCCGTGGGCCGGAACCAGGGCTCTTTGCAGAGGTTTGGCGCCGGCTGAAATGATGTCATGGCACATTTTCTGAAAGAACTGCAGCAACCGACACACCACGCGAACAGGTGTCAGCTTGTCCTCCTCCTTGCCAGGGTCCTGGATTGTCCAGGACCCTGGTGCATGAAAGACCCCACAAACGGCACCCCTCCCTCACATGTCCCGCACGTCCACGGTTTTGCCGTGCCTCGCCCTGAGGTCTCCCTGCATGAGCTTTACCAGGGCCGCGGCTGACTCGTCCGGCTCCAGGAGCCTGCCCTCCTCCTTCCAGGACCGAAAGACGCGGTGCAGGGACTCGGCTGCCCCTCCCTCGGCCTGCCTGGCCTGAACCTGCATCCGGGTCTCCACAATGCCGGGCCGGTAGATGAGCACGGAAATCTCCGGCGCCTCCTGCGCCGCCTGACGGGCCAGGTGCTCCTCGGCGGCCTTGGCCGCGCAGTAGGCCCCGATCCCGGACTGGACCTTCTCCGCAGCCCCGGACCCGAAGAATACGGCCAGGCCCTCATTGTGTTCGAGCAGCACCGGATAGGAGTGTCTGATCAGTTGATGGGCCCCGCTCACGCTGGCGGCGAAGACCTTGGCGAAATCCCCGGGTGACAGCTCCCAGAGCGTGGGGCCGGGGTTGAGCACACCGGCCACGTGTACGAAACCGAAGAACCCCCCGATCTCCCGGGCCGCCTCGACCAGGGAGGCAGCGGTCCCTTCCGCGGCAATGTCGCCCGGCACCGCCTCTGCCGTGACCCCCCGGCTGCGGCACGCGTCCCTGGACTCGAGCAGGGGATCCCTGCTGCGGGCATTGAGCACCAGGTTGACCCCTTCTGCAGCCAGCTGCACGGCCAGGGCCTTTCCAATGCCCCGGGACGCTCCGCTGACGATGAGGGTCTTTCCTTTCAGTGCAGCCATGTCTCCTCCTGTTGCAAAGGTTTTTCCCAGAGTACAGGCTAGGAAAATGTCCGGCCAAGGTCCACTCCCAAGGTCTGGACATGGCACGGCAGTCTGCTACTCTGTTGAAAATACTGTCCAAAGCCTCAGTCGAGGCAAACTTTTGAAAGGAGCACGCCATGGCACCCATCATTGACCGCATGATCCGGGCCTCCAAGCTGGACATCCACCTCTACGAGGAGGTCGAGGCAGACACGACTGCCCTTGGGCAGGCCATGACCGTGGTGGTCATCTCCAGCCTGGCCGCCGGGATCGGGACCATCAACATGGGGGTGGCGGGGCTCCTCCTGGGCACCGTGGCCGCCCTGGCCGGTTGGTTCATCTGGGCCCTGATCATCTACCTGGTGGGGGCCAAGCTGCTGCCCGAAGCAGGCACCAGCTCAAGCGTGGGCGAGCTGCTAAGGACCACCGGCTTCTCCAGCGCGCCCGGCGTGATCAGGATCCTGGGGGTCATTCCCTTCCTGCGGGGCGTGGTCATCATCGTCGCCTCCGTGTGGATGCTGGTGGCCATGATCGTGGCCGTGCGCCAGGCCCTCGATTACAAGAGCACGCTGCGCACCGTGGGGGTCTGCCTGCTGGGCTGGATCATCCAGGCCATCATCATCGCCCCGTTTCTAATGATGATGGCACCGGGACAAGGGCAACCGTAAAAAAAGGGCGAAAGATTTTTCGCCCCTGCAGGAATGGCCAGGATATCCTATTTGTAGGGGCGAAGAATCATTCGCCCTGCCTTTTCTGCCCCAGGCCAACCCCTGATCAGCACTCCCAAGCGTCCGCTCGCGGGCGGGGCTTTGTCCACTTCGTCCACCCGGTCCACCCTGACCACGGCTACACCCACCAGACATTGCCAGGCACACCGGGCTCCACTATTCTTCCGGAAGTCGGATCATCCATCGTGATCGAGAATTGAAAACAGCAAAAAGCAAGACCTGACTCCGCTCTGCTTTTCTATTCGGACAAACGCCCCTGCTTCTTGCAACAAGAAGTCAAAGCGCCCGGGAAAATTCATAAACGGATGAATGTCGTTTTTCGCCAGAGGAAAGGCGAAAACGATAATAGGGAAGCAGCATGAAAACGAGACACGGTAGCAGTTCATGTTGGTCGGGGCCTCATCGCCCGTGGGGATTACTGGCGGATGTGACTGCCCTGATCTTTTTACTCCTCATTCTGCTTCCGGACACAGCCCGGGCTGTTGACTTCGCCGGCAAGGCCGTACCCGCCGGCATGGCCATCCCCCAAGCAGAGCTCGGTTACCACGCCGCCTGGCCGGCCGGGCACGACGGGGCGCTTGCGATCACGGCTACGCCCGGGGGCGCCCGTCTGCATGCCGACTACCAGCGTTTGCGCGGAGAGGTGACAGCGCAAGGTCTGCGGCTGCAGTCCGGCACAGAGGGCGAGGGCTTTGCCGTGCGCGCCGCGGCGCTCCGGCGCACCTCTGGCGCCTCCGTGCCATTCGCGCCCGACGGCACCGTGGAGGTGCACGAGGATCGGGTGCGCTGGCTGCGCCCGGGAGTGACCGAAGAGTACTTGGTGAACGTGGACGGCGTCCGACAGGACTTCGTGCTGCACCAGCGGCCGGACGGCGAAGGGGAGCTGGTGCTGGAGCTGGCGCTTGAAGGCGTGCATGCCGAGCCCGCCGCCTCCGGCGTGCGTCTGGTGCTCGAAGACAGCGGCCGGGCGCTGTCCTACCACAGCCTCGAGGTGTCTGATGCCCACGGCCGCGTGCTGCCGGCGAGTATGGTCGTGACGGAAGGCCGCGGCCTCGCCATCAAGGTGGCGGATGCCGGCGCGGCCTGGCCGATACGCGTCGATCCTACCTTCAGCAACGAAGACTGGAACGGTTTTGGTGGAGCAGGCGGCGGCGTGAACGGCAGCGGGAGTGTCTTCGTCTCAGCCCTGCTGCCGGACGGCAGCGGCGGGGCCTACGTCGGGGGATCCTTCACCTCCGCCGGCGGCGCGCCCGCGAACAACATCGCCTACTGGGACGGCGGCGCCTGGTCCGCGCTCGGCGACGGCGTGAACGGCACTGTCCGGGCCCTGGCGCCGGACGGCAGCGGCGGGGTCTACGTCGGGGGGGAGTTCACCACCGCCGGCGGCGAGCCCGCGGGCTACATCGCCCACCGGGACAGCGACGGCGCGTGGTCCGCGCTTGGCGAAGGCATCGCCGGAGTCAATCCAACTGGGTTGAGGGCCCTGGCCCCGGACGGCAGCGGCGGGGTCTACGCAGGGGGGGCGTTCACCTCCGCCGGCGGCGCTTCCGCGTACCACATCGCCCACTGGGACGGCAACGCCTGGTCCGCGCTCGGCGACGGCGTCGACATGGGCATCGACAACGGCGTCGACGACGACGTCTTCGCCCTGCTGGCGGACGGCAACGGCGGGGTCTACGTCGGGGGAAGATTCACCACCGCCGGCGGCGCTTCCGCGAACCACATCGCCCACTGGGACGGCACTGGCACCTGGTCCGCGCTCGGCGACGGCACCGGCGATTCTTGGGGAAACTGGGTTTACGCCCTGGCGCCGGACGGCAGCGGCGGGGTCTACGTGGGGGGGGAGTTCACCACCGCCGGCGTCGCTGACGCGTACCACATCGCCCACTGGGACGGCGCCGGCACCTGGACCGCCCTCGGCGGCGGCGTCGAGATCGGCATCGACAACGGCGTCAACGACTCCGTCTTCGCCCTGCTGGGGGACGGCAACGGCGGGGTCTACGTGGGGGGGAGATTCACCACCGCCGGCGGCGCTTCCGCGAACCACATCGCCCACTGGGACGGCGCCGGCACCTGGACCGCCCTCGGCGGCGGCGT
>CAZQOG010000038.1:0-21428 GCA_964594925.1 uncultured Desulfohalobiaceae bacterium | reverse complement strand
GAGCTGCCCGGTGAAGAGGAGCTCATGGAGGAGTACAGGGACCTGGCCCACATCGTCCACCCCCGCAAGGTGGTCATCAGGACCCTGGACGTGGGCGGCGACAAGTTCGACCGGATCTTCGGGCCGTCCGAGGAGGCCAACCCCGCCCTCGGCCTGCGGGCCATCCGGTTCTGCATGCGCCACCCCGAGATGTTCAAGACCCAGCTCAGGGCCATTCTCAGGGCCAGCGTGGTGGGCAACATCTCCATCATGTTCCCCATGGTCTCGGGCCTGCACGAGCTGCGCGATTTGAAGCGCATCCTGTTCCAGGTCAGGGAGGATCTGAAGCGGGACGGGCTGGCCTTCAACCCGGACATGCCCGTGGGCATCATGGTCGAGCTGCCCTCGGCGGTGATGACCGCAGACATCCTGGCCCCGGAGGTGGATTTTTTCAGCATCGGCACCAACGATCTCATCCAGTACTCCCTGGGCATCGACCGCACCAACCGCCACGTCTCCTACCTGGACCAGCCCCTGCACCCCGCCCTGCTTCGCAGCATCAAGCACGTGGTGGATGCCGGCCACCAGTCCGGGATAGAGGTCAGCGTCTGCGGCGAGATGGCCTCCGACCCCTACTGCGTCCCGATCCTCATGGGCATGAAGATCGACAATCTGAGCCTCAACCCCCAGGCCATCCCCGGGATCAAGCGCATCATCAGGCGCACCACCATGCAGGAGTGCTTCACCCTGCTCAAGCAGGTCCTGGAAAGCAACTCGGTCCCCCGCAACAACCGCCTGGTGAGAGACACCATTTTCAAACGCTTCCCCGAGGAGCTCATGTTCTACTCCTCGGTTCTTGGCAATCCGGACGAGATCGTTTCCTCCCAGGAACCGGGCTGAGTCCGTCAGGAGACGAAACGTGGCAGCCAAGCAATCCAGGCCGGGCATCAAGGTCGTGGCCCAGAACAAGAAGGCCAGGAAGCTCTACGATCTGCTGGAGTTTTTCGAGGCCGGGCTGGTGCTCACCGGTTCGGAGGTCAAGTCGGTGCGCGACGGCAAAGTGAGCTTCAAGGACGGCTACGTCAAGTTCTCCCGGGGGGAGGCCTATCTGACCGGTATACACATCGCCCCTTACGAGAACGCCGGCTATGCCGGCCACGATCCGGACCGGGACCGCAAGCTGCTGCTGCACAAGCGGGAAATCGACACCCTGACCGGCAAGGTGGAGCAGAAGGGGCTGACCGTGGTCCCGACCAAGGTCTATATCAAGAACAGCCTGATCAAGGTCGAGCTCGCCCTGGGCAAGGGACGCAAGGTCCACGACCAGCGCGAGGAGCTCAAGCGTCGTGCAGTGGAGCGCGACACGGCCCGGGAGATGACCCGGTATAAGTGAAAGGATGAAGGCTGAAGGCTGAAGGATGAAGGATGAAGAAGAGAATCCTGGAAACCTGCTCCCTGGGGATCGAAACTTTCTCGTGAGTTGAAGCCGGTCTCGATCAAATCCATAACACGCAGCAACAGGGGGAATGTCCACTAAGGACCAAGGAGCCTGTTGATTTCCCTTCCATTCACCCAGTCCAAGCATTTCCGGTTGGTTTGTTGGTGGGTTGCATGGGAGAAAGAACCGAGCTGACTTTTCCCCAATCAACCTATCAACCAGTCAACTAATCAACCAATCAACCGATGCTATCCACGTCCCAGAAACGTTTCCTTTCCCGGCTCTTCCCCGGGGAGCAGTGCCTGCTGGATCCCGAGCCCTGCCTGGTTTTCGGTACGGATGCCAGCCGGCGGTTCGCCCGGCCCTGGGCCGTGGTCAGGCCGTTCGACACCCAGCAGGTGGCCGCGCTGCTGGCCTGGGCAGAACAGGAGCGGGTCCCCCTGGTGCCAAGGGCCAGGGCCACCAACGTTGTCGGGGACTGCGTGCCCGTTTCCGGTGGGGTGGTGGTCTCCCTGTTGGCCATGAACCGTATCCTCGACATCGATGCGAGCGACTTCGTGGCCGTGGTGGAGCCCGGGGTGATCTCGGGTGACCTGCAGGCCGCGGTGGAAAAAAAAGGCCTTTTCTATCCCCCGGATCCCGCCAGCGTGAAGATATCCACGGTCGGGGGCAACGTGTCCACCAATGCCGGGGGCATGCGGGCGGTCAAGTACGGTGTGACCAGGGACTACGTGCTCGGCCTGGAGGCGGTGCTGCCAGGCGGGGAAACAATCAGGACCGGCGGGCGGGTGCACAAGGATGCCGTGGGGCTGGACCTGACCGGGCTGCTGGTGGGCTCGGAAGGTACCCTGGCCGTGATCACGCGGATCACGCTCAAGCTGCTTCCCAGGCCCCGGGCCACGGCTTCACTGCTGGTGGGGTATGCCTCGCTCGAGGACTGTCTGCAGGGTGCGGCGTCGGTGTTCCGAACCGGTCTCCTGCCCGTGGCCATGGAGCTCATGGACAGCGCTGTGCTCGATTGCCTGGCCGGGTTCAGGGAGGTGCCCTGGACCCCGGAGACCCGGGCGGCCCTCCTGTTCAAGCTCGACGGAAGCCCCGCAGCCTTGGCCGCAGATCTGGACAGGCTCGAGCGGGCTGTTCAGGAGGCCGGGCCCTGCTGGCTGGAAAGGGGGGAGGCGCCTGATTCCGAGGAGCGGCTCTGGGAGCTTCGGCGCCTCATCAACCCTGCGTCCTACCGGGTCCGCCCGGACAAGCTGAGCCAGGACGTGACCCTGCCCCGGGGCAGGGTGGGTGAGGCCCTGCTGGAAATCCGGCGCATCGGGCGGGACACGGGGCTGCCCGTGCTCACCTTCGGCCATCTCGGGGACGGCAACATCCACGTCAACGTGATGCACGACGCCTCCCTGCCCGCTGAAAAGGAAAAGGCGGCTGCAGCCATTGACAGGGTCATGCGCCTGGCCATTGCGCAGGGGGGCACCCTGTCCGGTGAACACGGTGTGGGCCTGTCCAAGCTTGCCTACCTGGACCTGCAGCTGGGCAGGAAAGAGCGCGAACTGATGCGCGCCGTGAAGCAGGCTTTCGACCCCCACGGGATCATGAACCCCGGCAAGGCGTACTGAGAGCTCCCTCCCGGAGGGGGGAATCAGGTTCGTCCGGGGCAGGGGGTGGTGGTCAAGGGTGGGACAATCGTCTCCTAATACTCCGGAGCTTTGGACTGGGCCTTGTGCTTTGTAGTGTGTGAGCCGAGCACATACCCGATGATGACCCCGCAGGCCAAAAGCAGGAAAACCAGCAGCGCCAGGGAGATCGAGGGGTTCCAGAACAAGAGGTTCACCGTGACCGGCTTGTAGTTTCCCAGGGTGAACACGACAACGATGCCAAGCAGGGTCAGCGCAATGATCATCCTGATATTCATGGGGACTCCTCGGGTGGTTACTCGTCCTTGCGTTTGGTGGGCAGGGGGCCGAGGCGCGTGGGGTGCTCCTCCTCGTAGGTGGAGGTGTCCTTGAGGGTGGAGCCTGGGTCTGCGCAGGTGGAGACCCCCAGCAGGGCGCTCAGGGGGCACCAGCCGACAACCGCGGTGAGCAGCGGCAGGAGCCCGACCAGCCCCCACCAGGATTGGAAAGAGATCCCCAGGGCCAGGATGGCCAGACCCACGGTAATGCGGACCACTCGTTCGACCATGCCCACGTTGCATCGTATGCGGCTCATGTCGGTCTTCCTGTTTTCCGGTCTCTCAGGAATGCCCTGTGCCGGTCTTCAGGCACAGGATCTCAAAACTTCTGTCAGTATTGAAGCTACACCCCCGGATTCCAAAGGTAAAGTGTTGGGGGCGGCACGGTCAGGCCTCGGACCCTTCGCATCACCCGGGCTTTGACCGGGCAAGGACCATCTCCGGCTCGGCCAGGGCCCGGCGCGTTCCGGTCCAGGCATAGAGCAGCAGGCAGGGGGCGGACCGGCCGGTGGTGATGCGGTGGTGCTGGCCGGGGGGGTTGAAGATCAAGGACCCCGGGGCGTGCACTCCTGCATCGTTTTCCGAGCATGTCCCGCTCAGGCACACATAGGACTCGGTGATCCCCTCGTGGGCGTGCACCGGATAGGTGGTCCCCGGGGCAAAGAGCACCAGGCCCAGGATGAGGTCGTTGCCGACCACGGGACCTTGAGGTCCGAGAAGCTCGGCAAAGGCATACTGTCTGGCCAGGGACTTTGGCATTTTCCGGTAGCCGTACTGCCACGAGAGGCGGCTGCTCACTCCAGCCACGGCCTTGACCAGGCAGGCGAGGGGGCCTTCGGCCCCCAGGTCGAGCGCCCGGGAAAGATGGGCGCACACCGGTCGCAGCGACGTTTCTTTCTGGATGACCTGCGTATTGTCTCTCATGACTGCGTTCAGGGCCTTTGCGACCGATTTCTGATGGCGGCGGATGGCCGCGCTGCCTCCGGAGGAGGAGAATCGGTACAGGTCATGGATATCCTTGAGCAGGTAGAGCCAGTCGGGCTTGTCAGTGAGTGAAAACGTCATGGGCGCGGTCAGGCTTCGTGGTACCTGACCCCTTCAAACCCGCCGGAGAGGCCCCTGGGCGAGAGCACCACCTGCCAGAGCTGGTTGGAGCGGGCCCGGAACGATCCCGCACAGGAGAGCAGGTAGTACTTCCACATGCGGTAGAAGCGCTGGTCGTAGGTGTGCTTCAGGCCGTCCCACCCGCCTTGGAAGTTTTCAAACCAGTGCATCAGCGTGGTGTCGTAGTGCGGCCCGAAGCTGTGCCAGTCCTCGAGAACGAACAGCCCCTCGGCCGCAGAGGTGATCTGCCTGGCGGACGGCAGCATGGAGTTGGGGAAGATGTAGGTCGAGATCCATGGGTCGCAGCTGGTGCAGGACCTGTTGCCGCCAATGGTGTGCAGCAGGAACAGCCCGTCGTCACGCAGGCAGCTTCTGACCTTGCGCATGAAGGTCCGGTAGTTCTTGCAGCCCACGTGCTCGAACATGCCGATGGACACCACCCGGTCAAAGGTCTCGTCCACCTCCCGGTAGTCCTGCAGGCGGATGTCCACGGGGAGACCGCTGCACAGCTCCCTGGCAAAGCGGGCCTGCTCCCGGGAGACGGTCACGCCCACCACCTCGGCCTGGTAGTTTGCAGCGGCATACTTGGCCGTGCCCCCCCAGCCGCAACCGATGTCCAGCAGGCGCATGCCCGGCTCGAGGCCGAGCTTGCGGCAGGCCAGGTCCAGCTTGTTCTTCTGGGCCTGGTCCAGGGTGCAGCCGTTCTCCCAGTACCCGCAGCTGTAGACCAGGAGCTCGTCCAGCATGGCCTGGTAGAGGTCGTTGCCCAGGTCGTAGTGGCGCTCTCCTATGGTGAAGGCCCTGGAGGGCTTCTGAAGGTTGAGCAGCTTGGCCTTGAGGGCCTGGAGCAGCCAGGTGCGGGAGCGGACCTTGCGGTCCAGCCCGGCCCCGAGGATGCGTTCGAAGAGCTGGTCCAGCCGTTCACAATCCCACCAGCCGTCCATGTACGACTCGCCAAAAGCCAGGGACCCGCCGGCCAGGACACGCTGGAAGAGCCTGTCGTCATGCACTTGGATGTCCCAGGGGCGGTTGCCGTTGATTGCGACGTCAGCCAGGTCCAGAAGCTCCTCTGTCTTCCGGCGGAAGGTGTTCGAAGCCATGATCCCCCCCTTGGTGCAGTGCCCCAGTGCTGGAAAAAGATCTCACCTGATTCCGGGATACCATATTCCTGGCCCAGTGCAAGGGAGGGCCTGTCGAAGGGGGGAGGGTAAAGCGCTCAGCCGGACTCCTCAGAAGCGGCCTGGAACTTGGCCACTATCCCGCCGGCTGGGTCAAGGAGCTGGAGCCGGGCGTCCTGAATGCTCCACTGAGAGGCCCTCTCCAGGGCCTTGAGGAAGCGGCGCTCCAGCTCCATGCGGCCGGGGCAGTGCATGCGCGTGCCCCCCAGCCTGGAGATGTCGATTTTCCCCTGGTCCAGGGTATAGGCCCCGAAAAAGGTGTTGCATCCCCCAAACCCCTTGAGCCGTTCCTGTTGCGGGTTCAGGCGCAGGAAGAGCCGGCGCGGGCCGGGCGGCTGTTGCACGGGCGCGCCCATGATGTGGGTCGGGACCCAGGTGGTTCCTTCAAGTGGGGGGGCAAAAGGCCTGGAACCCGTGCTTCCATCGGGGATGCAGGCTATGAGCAAGGAAACGCAGACAAGGGTGGCAGCGGTCAGAAAAGCGGGGCATTTGCGCATGGTGGATCCTCCGGGGGTTGCAGCACTTCCTCCATACCACAGCCGGGACGGCTGGGAAACTGCCCGCCAAAAGGCCCAGGTCCATGTGGGCCAACACGGCCATGGATAATTTTCAACGGGCGGCTATGGAGCGGACAGAACGGTCGCGGCAGCACTTCTCCCGGCCAGCCAGCCCGTGGAGAAGGCTGCCTGGAGGTTGTAGCCCCCGGTATCGGCGTCCACGTCCAGGATCTCGCCGCAGAAGAAGAGCCCGGAAACGAGCCGGGACTGCATGGTGCGGGGGTCGACATCCCTGGTGTCCACGCCTCCGGCCGTGACAATGGCCTCACCAAAACCCCTGTGGCCCGTGACCGGGAAGCGCAAATCCTTCAACCACATCCGCAATCGCTTGCGCAGGGAGGCGTTCACCTGGTGGGCGGGAAGAGTGGGGGGGATCCCAGTCTCTTCCAGGCAGAGCGGTATCAGCTTGGCCGGCAGCAGGCCCTTGAGCAGGCTTGCGGCCTGCATCCTGCCGTGTGCGGCCAGATCGCGTTGCAGCCTGGCGTCCAGCCGTGCGTGGTCCAGGGCGGGCTTGAGGTCGATGGATATGGCGGCGCGCAGGGACTGTTCCAGGGCCACCACGACCAGGCGGCTCAGGGTCAGGATGATCGGGCCGGACAGGCCGAAGCTCATGAAGAGCATCTCGCCAAAGGCCTGAGAGTGCTTTTTGTCCTCGACCCACAGAGCAGCGGACACGTTTTTGAGGTTCAGCCCCTGAAGGCGGGCGGCACGCTTCCCGTGCGTCTCCAGGGGGACCAGGGACGGCCGGATCGGTACGAGGGTGTGTCCGGCCGCTGCAGCCAGCCCGTAGCCGTCGCCTGTGGAGCCGGTCCAGGGGTAGGATGCGCCCCCTGCTGCAAGGATCACCCCGGGGGCGGTGAGGGTGCGGCCATCCTGGAGGCGGACCCCGCGGACGCTGCCATTGTCCACAAGCAGCTCCCGTACGGATGACCTGGTCCTGAGCCGAACCCCCTGACCAAGCGCATAGTCCACCAAAGCGTCCACTACGTCCAGGGCGCGGCTCGACACGGGGAAGACCCTGCCGCCGCGTTCGGTGACCGTGGCCACACCGAGCTTTTCAAGCAGCTCCAGCAGGTCGTTGCTGAAGAAACGGGCAAAGGCCTGGCGCAGGAAACGGGAACCGGCCGGAAAATGGGTCAGAAACTCGTCAACCGGGGCGATGTTGGTCAGGTTGCAGCGTCCCTTGCCGGTCAGGGCGAGCTTGCGGGCAGGGCGGGGCATCTTCTCCAGGAGCAGGACCCGGGCCCCTGCTGCAGCGGCCCGGCCGGCAGCCATCAGGCCGGCGGCACCGCCACCAACCACCAGCAGGTCGTGCTCGTGGGGGGCGGTCATGGTCAGCCTGTAACGGTCATGCGCTGCACGCCGCCCTCGGCGGCAATGATGGCCTCGCTGGCCATGCCCAGGAACAGGCCGTGGCCGAGTACACCGGGCAAGGCTTCCAGGGACCTGGCAACATGATGGGGGTCCCGGCCCAGGTCGGGAAAGCGGCAGTCGAGGATGAAGTTGGACTGGTCGGTCATGACCACCTCCCGGCCCTGCTTGCGCAGCTCCAGGGTGGCTCCGAGGGTGCGGACCATGGCTGCGGTGGGTTTCCAGCCAAAGGGAAGCACCTCCACCGGCAGGGGGCTCTTCTGCCCCAGGGAGTCCACCACCTTGGTCTGATCGGCGATGATGATCAGCCGACTGCTGACAGCGGCCACGATCTTCTCACGCAGCAGGGCCCCGCCCATGCCTTTGATCAGGTTGAGCTGCGGGTCCACCTCGTCGGCGCCGTCAACGCACAGGTCAAGCTCAGGCATGGAGGACAGGGTGGTGAGGGGGATGGACAGCGTCTTGGCCAGGCGTTCCGTGGCCAGTGAGGTGGGCACGCCCACCACGTCGTTGAGCTCGTTGCGGGCCAGGCGCCTTCCCAGGGCCTCCAGAAAGTAGCGCACCGTGGATCCGGTCCCAAGACCCAGCCGCATGCCGGATTCGACCTGTTGTGCAGCTTCCTCGCCGGCATCACGTTTCAAGTCTTCCAGGTTCATGACATCTCCTTGCAGGTGTATGCGCATCCTGATTCCAGCCGTTCACTGTGAACGGCCGGACAGGCAGGGGCGTCAAAGACAATGCCGCGCTGCGCCGGAATCTTTGCGCGTGCAGGAGCTTTGGATACACCAAGCAGGGCGGGGGGAAAAGGGTCGGAAAGGGTGCTTGAGGTCAGGCAGCCCGATTCGCCTCCCCCGGCCTCTCGTGGAAAATACGAAAGGCACGGGCCTGTTCCGGCCCGAGGTGCCGGGCCAGTGCTGCTTCCGGGGTGTGCATCAGGTCCACCAGGATCAAGCCGTCCAGGGCGTTGCAGAACATCCGGTCCTGGTTGAAGGTTACCAGTGTTCCACCGAGCTTGAGGTACTGTCGCAACAGAACCGGGATGCCCAGCTTGTTGCCCTCCAGTTCCGAAACCATGCCCGAGACATCCTCGATGTTCCTGCACTGGGCAACCAGATCTCGGAGCTTGAGCCCGCCGGGTGTCCTGGACCGGTTGCGAGGTGCGCTCCTGGGGCGGGCACCCTTGAGCAGCAATGGTTCGGCACTCCGGTGGTGTTGCTTGAGGAACGCGACCATGAATTTGCGGCTGAAGGGGTGGTAGGTGTTGCTGATGCTGACAGGCCCGAACAGGATCCGGTAGCGGGGGTTGCGGGCCACATATGTCCCGATGCCTTTCCAGAGCAGCATCAGGGGGGAGTAACTTTTGCGGTAGGGCTGATCCACAAAGGCTCGCCCAAGCTCCAGGGCGGGGTTGATGCGCCTGAGAAAATCTTTTTTGTAGCGGAACAGGGTGGTGGTGTAGAGCCCGCAGGAGCCCTGGTCGTTCAGGATGCGATCGGTGGGCCCCATGCGGTAGGCCCCGGCGATCTTTCGTTGGGGCCGGTCCCAGAGCACCAGGTGCAGGTAGTGCGTGTCGAAGCGGTCCAGATCCCGCTCCGTACCCGTGCCTTCGCCGACAGCACGGAAGTTGACCTCCCGGAGGCGGCCGATCTCAGCCAGGGTCAGGGGGATGGCCCGGCCGGGAGCAGCAAACACGGCGAACCGGCCGTTCTCGCAGAGCAGGGCGTTTTGGGGCAGGCCCAGAATCTCACCTTCCAGGGCGCCGGGGTCACCGGGAGGTGCCACGGGTTGCATCGCTTTGCCGGCCACGGCGCTTCCGGCCCTCGTGGAATTGAAGCGGTTGGCGAGCAGATAGGTGCGTGTGCGCAGAAAGTCGATGCACTCCGCATCGGTCCGACAGCGTTCCAGGCGTTTGAAGGGAACGCTGTTGCCCACGGCCACCAGGACCGTGGTGCGCCGTTTGTTCAGAAGCTCCCGGGGCAGCATGGCCGTGCGCATGTGCCCGTTGAGCAGGCCCAGCAGATGGAACAGGGCTCCATTGGCCCCCTTGAAGTAAACAGGGAGCACCGGGGCCTTGGTGAGGCGCACCAGGCGAGCGATGGTCGGGCTCCACTCGGGATCGAGCACGGCCCGCTTGCGCATGTTGAGCGAGGCCACCTCGCCGGCAGGGAAAATTCCCAGGCAGTGCCCGTCCCTGACCCATCGGATGGCGTTCTTGAGCGGGGAAATGTTGCGTCCGGTCGAAGCTGCACGGCCAAAGGGGTCCACCGGGATGAACAGCTCCCTGGTCTCAGGGAAGCGGTTCAGGATGAGGTTGGCCATGATCTTGAAATCCGGCCGGACCCTGCCG
Source organism: uncultured Desulfohalobiaceae bacterium (assembly GCA_964594925.1). GTDB lineage: Bacteria > Desulfobacterota > Desulfovibrionia > Desulfovibrionales > CAZUBS01 > CAZUBS01. The sequence goes on along the minus strand of CAZQOG010000038.1, from coordinate 11,500 downwards.
AGCATCCATGCCAGCACCATGCCCTCCAGGGCACCGAAGGGGTGGTTTGCCACAACGATCAAGGGGCCGTCCGCCGCCGCCACCCGCGCCCGGTCAAGCTCGGAAAGGCTCACCCCCACCTCCAGGCCTCGCAGAAGGCTTTCCACAAAGGCGACTCCACGCTCCTCTTCGGGCAGGGAGCGATAGAGGCTGCCCAGGGAACCCAGCCCAAGCATCTTCTCCAGCGAGGGCAGGGCCACCTGCAAGAGAGCCCTGGGCATGCGACCCTGCACCGGCAGGTCGATCTTCAGGGGGTCCAGGGTCCGGGAAAAGGGCATGGGGACACCTCCGGGCGCCAGGTAGACGCAGAGTGGAAAGCAGTGACACGCTGGGTATGGCTAGCAGACGCCTGTGAAGAAGGGGCTACGTTGGAATGACGAACGCATGACATATCAGCGGGTGGCCCGGTAGAGAGAGCTCTAGCGGAGATCCATCAAGGGGCGTGATCGGCATTCAGGGAGGAAAGAGTTCAGTCTCTGCCTTTCCTCCCGGCGGGTTTCAGTCGAGAGTCTACAAGAAATGCATTGACGAGAGGTCGTGGCCGGTGTCTGACCGGGAAGGCGGACACGTGGTCAACCGGTGTCCGACCCGCCATTTTCATCGGTGTCCTCCTCTTCCAGCGGCTCGAGGTCTGCGGTCTGCAGGGAGAAGATGTCCGCGGTCTCTGTCTCGGAGAGCTGTTCGACCGAGCGGAGCCTGCGCTGCATGGCCCTGCTGCGCACGCCGGTCTGCTCAATGGAACGGCTGGCCGTGTTCAGCTGGCGTTTGACCTTCTCGAGCACATCACCGAACTTGCCGAACTCGGTCTTGACCGCCCCCAGGACCCGCCACACTTCCGAGGTACGCTGCTCGATGGCCAGGGTCTGGAAGCCCATGCGCAGGCTGCTCAGAATTGCCACCAGGGTCGTGGGCCCGGCCAGGACAACTCGGTAGCGCTGCTGGAGCTCGTCAGCCAGAGCCGGCTGTCGCAGCACCTCGGCGTACAGGCCCTCCGTAGCCAGGAACATGATGGCGAAGTCAGTGGTGTGTGGCGGGTTGACGTATTTGTCATGGATGTCTTTGGCAGCGGTTCGCACCGCCCGGGCCAGGGCATCCGCCGCCGCCCGGACCTCGTCCGGGTCGGCCTTGTCCGCTGCATCCTGAAGGCGGATGTAGTCTTCCTGGGGGAACTTCGAATCAATGGGCAGCCACAGGCACGTTTCGGGGTCGTCTTTCGGCCCGGGCAGCCGGACAGCGTACTCGACCCGCTCGGCCGAGCCGCTGGTGACGCAGACGTTCTTCTGATACTGCTCCTGGGTGAGGATCTGCTCGAGAATGGCGCCGAGCTGCACCTCAGCCCAAGTGCCGCGGGCCTTGACATTGGTCAGAACCCGTTTGAGGTCACCCACGCCCGTGGCCAGGCTCTGCATCTCCCCAAGACCCTTGTGCACGGCTTCCAGCCGGTCACTGACGAGCCTGAAGGACTCCCCGAGCCGCTTCTCGAGTGTCTCGTGCAGCTTCTCGTCCACGGTCCTGCGCATCTCGTCGAGCTTCTTCTCGTTGCCCAGCTGCAGATCCCTGATCCGGGAGTCAACGCTGGTGCGGATGCGGTCCAGTGCGGCCTGGTTCGAGTCGGAAAGCTCCTTGAGCTGCCGGCTCATTTGTTCGAGCTGTGCGTGCTGGGCCGTGCCCATTCCCTCCAGCATCCTGGAGAGGGTTTCATTGGTCGCCTTGAGGCCGGCAGCAACCTCCTCACGGAGCTCCCTGCCGGCCAGACGTGATTCCTGGCGACCGGCACGGAGCTCTTCCCGCACCTCCATGCCAGCCTTCCGAAGGCTTCTCGAGGCAAGGACCAGCAGAGCGGTGGCCACAACCGCGGTAAGCGCCGCAATGGCCAGGACCAACCAAGGGAGAGTCTCGATCATAGTACCTCAGGCTCTGGTGACCGTTTGACGGCATGTTCCCGTCTCGTTCCTGCAATTCTCGGAAAAGAACCCGCCGTGGTGTTGTAGCGTTTCTCTCCTCACCCCGCCACCAGGGCCAGCAGCTCCAGCAGGCTCACCGGCCGGTCGTTGAGAGTGATCAGGCCGTCCTGATAGCGCAGATGCAGCAGCAGATCGGACCCTTTCCTGGCCAGAACCCCATTGGCTGCCAGCCGGTCGATCAAAGCTCTGGGGGCAGAGGAAGTTGCGCGCAGCATGTCATACACGACCTCCTCGGGAAGACGCAGGTCGGCCCGGAGCGACATGGCCCCGAGGAGCGAAAGCGGCATGGCCAGGGAGTAGGGGTGCTGCCCGTTGAAAAGGATTTGCCCCGAGGCGGTGACATCACCCTGGGGCGCGGTGAAGCGCAGGCGTTTCAAGTGCATCTCGGGTGAGGCCGCGAGCAGGCCGGGGAGGATGGCCGAGCATGTTTCAGCGAGCATGCCCTTGACCTGATCCTCGGTCATGCCGGCAGCGGCCCCTGAAAGCTTTTGTCCTGCACGCTGCAGAGCTGCCAATCCCGCACCGTCCAGGTTGCGAAGCTCCTGCTCCAGGAGCAACGAATCAAAGGACGTGTCTGCAGCGTCAATCCGGTCGGCGCTGACCAGGGAGGAAACCCGGACCAGCCCATTTGTTTCCTGAACGTCACTGCGAACCTGCAACGTATCGACGGTGAACCCCTGCGGATAGTGGACGGGGTGGGAAGCGGCAAGGCTGTCCATCGCGAACAGGGCCGTGCCCGCAAAGGGCAGCAAAGGGCTTTGCGTAAGGTCGAAGTCGACGCTGAGCCCGCTGAACGCAAGGGTCTGCCCGGCCTGGCGCAGCTCGAGGTCCGGGGCGGTGAGACGGCCTTGCACTGTCCGGCCCTGCCCTGAAAAGCGCCCGTTGAGCTCAAGGCCACCCCAGGAGAAGAGGGGGTCGCTGGAATGGGGAAGCAGCGCCGCAGGGGGGACGGACAAGGAAAAGGTGCCTCCGCCGGTGATGTCGATCACTGTGTGCTGCCGGATGCCGGAGAGGTCGATGCCGTCCCCCGGCTCGTGTTGGAAGGGGGCCAGCGTATCCGGGTCGGCCGTGACCCTGGTGCTCACCACGGCCAGGACCGGCTTGAGCCCGGTCCGGCGCAAGGAGAACGGCCCGTGGTCGATCTCCTGCTCGGCGAGGAACACCAGCCCGGGGTCGTCGGGGTGGGCAGCGGTCCGGCCCGGAAAAGTCACCCGGGTCAGGCTGGTTGATGAAAACAGTCCCCGGTCGTAGCCCTGGGAAGAGACGTTGACCAGGGGAGAGTGCCCCATCTCGCGCAGGGAAGAGTGATAGGCCTCCTCTGCCCGGAGCCCGCTCCAGAAGGACAGGCCGAGCCAGGTCACCAGCAGTACTCCAGCCACAACAGCCGTCAGGGTTGCGCCTTTTCTCATGGTCTCAAGCCTCATGGTGCGGTCTTGCTCTCCCTCCGGCACCTTTGCGAGCCGTGTCGTCACGCCCGACACTTGTGACCGGGTGCGCCGTATGCGGGACTTCCGGGTCAGGCGGGTCGTGGGCGAGGCTACTCCTCGGACTCGAGCCACCGGCTCAGGGTCTCGATGATCTTCTCGGCCTGCTTGCGGCTTGAGATGTTGAACTTGGACTGCTGGCGGTAGACCCCGCTCATCTTGCGGTAGCGGCGGATGGTGAACTTGTCAGGGCCGTAGTCCTGGGATTTGTGGTCCCATTCCCGGTAGCGGAAAAGGATGGTGGTCCAGGCTCCCTTGGAGAGGATCTCCTTGTCCAGCTCCTTGACGGTCAGGGTGCCGTCCTCCTCGTAATTTACTGAGATTTCGAGCACATCGGTGAACATGTGGTGTCTCCTGAAAGAAACATGTGGGTGGATGGCGTCCTGCCGTCGGCAGGAAATTTTCGGTGCCCTTGTAATTCGGCGGTCACGTCATGGGTGCATAGCCCAGAGAACCTGCCGGGACAAGGTCACAACCTGCGCCTGCCTTCGGGCGTCAGTGGGACGTGTCCTTGTCTGGCCCTGTCGATGAGGCTCAGGGCGCGCTCCCTGTCCCGGGGCAACCGGACCTTGAGGGGCAGGTGGTTGGAGGCATGGTTGGAGAGGAAAAGACCCCGGGACAGGTCGGTGTGGCACAGCAGGGTCCGCAGCTCTCCCAGCATTCCCTGCGCATCGGGGAGGACAAAACGGCCTGCCCGGGCAGCGTCGTGCAGAGAGGTTCCGGGGATGAGCATCAGGGTCAGCGCGGCCACCTGGTCCGGGTCCATTTCGGATAGCGCCGCACCCGTGGCCCGGGCGTGCACCAGGGAGCGCTCCATACCGGCCAGCCCCAGAAGCACGGTGACGTTCATCTTCAGCCCGGCCTGCCTGGCCCGGCGGCCCTGTTCGACCATGTCCTGGACAGAGCTTCCCTTGCGCACGCTCTCAAGGGTTGCCGGATCCCCGGACTCAAGGCCCATGTAGACCATGGACAGCCCCAGCGAGCGCAACTCTTCGAGCTCCGTGCGGCTCTTGCGCTTCAGGCTCTTGGCACCGGCATAGGTTGCGACCCTGGTGACCCAGGGAAGGCGTTCCCTGATCGAGGTCAGCAAACGGCGCAGACGCTCCTGGGGCATGATCAGGGCATCGCCGTCGCACAGGAAGACCCGGCGCTGGTTGTGACAGTACCGCGCGGCAAAGGCGAGGTCGGACGCAACCGTGTCCAGGGCCTTGAAGGAGAAGCGCTTGTCCTTGTAGGCGCCGCAGAAGGTGCACTTGTTGTGGGAGCAGCCCACGGTGACCTGCAGCAGGATGGAGTCGGCCTCGCTTGGGGGGCGGATGATGCGACCTTGGTAGTCCATGGGAATGACGGGTTTGGGGATATGTGGACTGGGTGGACTGCGTCCACTGCCTTGCCTGCCGTCCACCTTCCCCCAACGGGACAAAAATGGCAAGATCAGCGCAGGCTCGCACCCAGGCCCAAAGGCATCGTTGTCATGAAGTATCTCGCTCTGGCCCTGTTCTTCTACGCGCTGTATTGCAGCCTGCTCTTCGTGCAGCAGCGGCGCATCATTTACCCCAGGTACCTGATCCCCGAACCGGGAGAGGTCCGGCTCCAGCACGGGGAGAGGCTGTGGCTGGAGCTGCCCTTTGGGAAGGTCGAGGCGTGGTACCTTCCTCCCAAACAGGAACAGTGGCCGGCCCCGGCAGTCATCTTCGCCCACGGCAATGCCGAGCTGATCGACTTCTACCCCCGGGAGATGCACTGGTTTCTGGAGCAGGGCATGGGGCTGCTCCTGGTGGAGTACCCGGGGTATGGGCGATCAGCCGGCAGCCCCTCCCGGGGCAGCCTCAAAAAAACCTTTACCGCAGCCTACGACCACCTGGTGTCCAGGCAGGATGTGGACAAGGACAGGATCGTTTTTCTCGGACGCTCCATCGGCAGTGCGGTTGTCTGCGACCTGGCCGGTTCCAGGCCGTCCAGGGGGATGGTCCTTATCGCTCCCTTTACCTCGGTGCGGGCCATGGCCCGCACCTACCTGGTGCCGCCGTTTCTCATTCTGGACCGTTTTGACAACGTGCGTGCTGTGCGGGGGTATGAGCAGCCGCTCCTGGTGGTGCACGGGGAGGGGGACAGCATCATTCCGGCCAGCCACGGCAGGGCCGTGGCCGAGGCGGCACCGCAGGGGAGACTTGCGCTCTACGCCTGCGACCACAACGACTGTCCCCCGGACTGGGACATCTTCTTCCGGGACGTGGCGGCACTTCTGCAACGGGCCGGGGTCCTGGAAAGGTCTGCGAACTAACCCCTGCCCGCCCTTCATTCAAAATGTCGGCGAAAGGGCTCGCGCACGGTCAGGTGGCCGACGTCCCTCCAGTCCAGTCCAAGCAGGCCCGCCCCTTCCCGGTCCACGGCCAGGGGATCGAACCCGGCCAGGATCCTGTTGATGGGAGGGTCGCATTTTGGCCCTCCCAGGTGGTACTCGGCCATGCCCACGCTGGCGTCCATGACCGTGAGGTCCGCGCAGCGGTAGCGGTTCAGGTCGATGATGGCCTGCTGCATGCGGCTGTGGAACTGGGCCTTCTTCCAGGATCCGTGGCTGCCGGCGTAGTGGCTGGGAGGGGCCAGCCCGATCATGTTCTTGAGGGACCCGGTCATTCCGGCCAGGGAGTGGACCTTGAGCACGGGCACCGAGAGGAGGAAGGCCTCCAGGGCGATCTCGGGGAGGTGCATTTCAGGGAACACCGGGCAGTCGGGCCGGGTCAGCCGGCGCAGGGGCCGGGTGTTCAGATCCACCAAAGCCACCCCGGTCCGCGAGGCCAGGTCGGCGTAGCCGAGCAGCTCGAAGACCTCCGCGGTGTCGCGCAGGGCGTCTCCACAGCCTTCGCCGATGACCACCTCGGCCCGGGAGAACTCCCGCACATAGTCGATGACCGCGGCGCAGCAATCCACCGGAGTGGTGACAGGGGGCGGCGCGGCATTGACCAGGTTGGGCTTGACGAGCACCAGTTTCTGGCGGGCCATCACCTCCCGGGCCCCGGCTGTGTCCAGGGCCTGGCGGACCGCTTCGCCGTACGTGGTGAAGGGTACCTCGGCGCAGGGGACAGGTTTTTTGTCCGTCACTGCATCCGCTCCCCTGGTGAATCACCGGTCCGCAGGGTGGACACCCCCAAGACACAATCAATTCTTCTCTTCCTGTCCACTTCGTCCACTTCCCCTGCCTCTGTCCACTTCGTCCACTTCGTCCACAAATTCTTCAAATCCCGGGCGTCCGCGCTATCCCGCCTGGGCGCTTGACCGGGTGGGCCAGAGTTGGGTGATGAGCATTCCGGCGAGCATGAGCAGGCAGCCCAGGGCCTGCCTGCCGGAGAGGATCTCGTTCAGGATTATCCAGCCCCCGACCGCGCCAAAGACCGCCTCCAGGCTCATGATCACTGCCGCGTGGGTGGGGGGGCTGTGTTGCTGGGCCACGACCTGCAGGGTGAAGCCGACGCCCACCGACAGCACCCCGCCGTAGACCAGGGGCAGTCCAGCTGCCAGGACCCCTTCCATGGTGGTCTGCTCGAAGAGCAGGGCCCCGGCCAGGCTGAGCACTGCCACCACAGCGAACTGCCCCGCGGCAAGGACATAGCTGTTCATCCTGGGGGAGAGCCACCCGATGACCAGCACGTGGGCTGCCCAGACAAAGGCGCCGAAAAGGACCAGCCCGTCCCCCAAGGACAGGCTCATCCCCCGGGTCATGCTCAGGAGGTAGAGCCCGGCCACGGCAATGGACGCCCCCAGCACACCTCCCCACCCAGGGTACTGCTTGAGCAGCATGCCCATGAAGGGAACGATGACCACGTACAGCCCGGTGATGAACGCAGCGTTGGCGGCCGTGGTGTAGACCAGGCCGAACTGCTGCAGGTTGATGCCCAGGCAGAGCACGACCCCGGCGATGCAGATCCCCCAGAAGGCCTTGCGGTTCGAAAAGGAGCCTTTGTGCACCGGGCCTGTCCGGGTGCGGTGCCAGAACAGAAAGGGCACCAGCATCAGGGTGCCCATGGCGAAGCGGATGCCGCTGAAGGCCAGGGGGCCGATGTCCTGCATGCCCACGCGCTGGGCCACAAAGGTCGTGCCCCAGAAAAAGGCCGCCGTGAGCAGCAGCAGGTTTCCTTTGAGGACTGGATTCATGTGAAAAAGCTCGAAGCCGGAAGATTAGAGCTGGAAGCTCGGGGCTGGAAGCTCGAAGCAAGAGGCTGCAGCAGATGGGGAAATATCTCCTGTACCCCCTGGGCTGCGCAGTGAGCAAGGACTTTCCGCACCTGACCTGGGATTTTCTTGCTTCAAGCTTCGAGCTTTAAGCTTCCAGCTCGTCACAATATCTGATCCATGAACTTTCTGGTGCGGGGGTGCTCGGGGTCCTTGATGATCTTTTCTGGGGTCCCGACCTCGAGGATGCGCCCTTCGTCCATGAACACCACCCGGTCGGCCACCTCGCGGGCAAAGCCCATCTCGTGGGTGACCACGATCATGGTCATGCCTTCCCTGGCCAGGGTGACCATGACGTCCAGGACCTCCCCGATCATCTCCGGGTCCAGGGCCGAGGTGGGCTCGTCAAAGAGCATCACCGCCGGGTTCATGGCCAGGGCACGGGCAATGGCCACCCGTTGCTGCTGCCCGCCCGAGAGCATGGCCGGGTAGGTGTCGGCCTTTTCCAGGATGCCGACCTTGGTCAGCAGCGCGCTGGCCCGCTCGTCAGCCGCTTTCCGGGACAGTTTTTTCAGCTTCATGGGGGCCATGGTCAGGTTCTGGCGCACGGTCTTGTGCGGGAAGAGATTGAAGCTCTGAAAGACCATGCCCAGCTCCTGCCGGACCTTGTTGATGTCGGTGTTTGGGCCCTTGATGTCCTGGCCGGCTACGATGATGGTGCCCTTCTGGTAGTCCTCGAGCCGGTTGATGGACCTGAGCAGGGTGGATTTTCCCGAGCCCGAGGGACCGATGATGACCACCTTCTCGCGCTTGTCCACGTCGAGGGAGACGTTGTCCAGCGCGGCCAGCGTACCGAAGAACTTGGAGACATTCCTGATGGAGATGAAGGGTTCAGTCTTGGTCATAATAGGTCAGCCTTGATTCCATGAAGCTCACGCCCTTGGACAGGATGAGTGTGATGACCAGGTAGATGAGGGCCACCATGGTGTAGGTTTCAAAGTAGTAGAAGCTCTCGCTCGCAAACTCCCTGCCCCGGCGCAGCAGATCGGCCACGGCCAGGATGGAGACCAGGGAGCTGTCCTTCAAAAGGGCGATGAACTCGTTGCCCACCGGGGGCAGGATGGTTCGCCAGGCCTGGGGCAGGATGACCAGGAACATGGTCTGGCGCCGGTTGAACCCAAGGGACCGCGCCGCCTCGTTCTGCCCCTTGTCGATGGACTCTATGCCGGCCCGGAAGACCTCCCCCATGTAGGCGCCGTAGCAGATGCCCATGGCCGCGATCGCAGCCACCAGGGGGGGCATGTTCTTGAGGAAGATGAACAGGAAGTTGGTCTCGGGGAGGTTGCGGAAGACCTGCCCCAGGGCGAAGTAGATGTAGAAGAGTTGCACCAGCAGGGGAATGCCCCGCACCACCTCCACATAGGTGGAGGCGATCAGGTTGACGACCCTGTTCTTGGAGATGCGTCCAAGGCCGGTGATCAGCCCCAGGATCAGGGCCACACCGATGGACATGATGGTGACCTGGAAGGTGACCAGGACACCGTCGGGCAGGTACTTGAAGACTCTCCAGTAAGGGTCGGGCCGGCTGATGCACAGATAGGCAATGCAGGAAACGGCCCCAATGAGGGAGATCCACCAGGCATTGAACAGGCCGAAATCCTTTTTGCTCGGAATGGCTGCGCCGTCGCCGACGTCGATGTGGGCTTTTTGCTTTTCCGTGGACATGCAGGGCACCTGAGCGGGGCAGGCGGCCGGAGCTCGCGTGCTCCGGCCGCTGTTTGATCAATACAAGAAGCTCAATTCCCGAACCACTTGCTGTAGATGCGGTCGTACTCGCCGCTGGCCTTGATCTTGGCCAGGGCCTCATTGATGAGGCGCAGGGTCTCGGTGTCCCCTTTCTGCACGGCAAACCCCAGGTACTCCGGCTCGTCGGGCACGATCAAAAAGCCCAGGGCCAGGGTTTTCTCGTACTCGGGGTTGGTCAGGGCGTAGTCCACGGCCACTGCGTCGTCGCAGACCACGGCATCGATGCGGCCGTTGGCCAGGTCGGTGATTGCCAGCCCCACCTCGTCGTAGGACTTGGCCTCGGCACCGTCGATCTTCCTGGCGGCGAAGTAGCCGGTGGTGCCGATCTGGGCGCCCACGGTCTTGCCCTTGAGGTCGGCCTCGCTCTTGATGCCGCTGCCCTCACGCACCACCACGCCCTGCTTGACCTCGAAGTAGGGGGCGGTGAAGTCCATGACCTTCTTGCGTTCCTCGGTGATGGAAACCGAGGAGGAGATGGCGTCGTACTTGCCCGCGGCCAGACCGGCGAAGATGCCGTCCCAGGCGGTGTTCTTGATCTCGGCCTCGAAATCGCCCGCCTCTGCCATGGCCCGAACCACATCAGGGCCGAAACCGATGCATTTCTTGTCCGGGCTCATCATTTCCATGGGGGGCCAGGTGCAGTCGGAGGCGAAAATGATCTTTTTTTCGCCCAGGGCTTGGCCGGCCAGGGACAGGACCAGAAAAAGTGTGCACATCCCAAGCAGAAGTTTGCGCATCGTCATCCTCCGTCTGTTGTTGTTTTCGTCCGGGCCTCTGCCCGGTGAAACGTGAATCCCTGCTTGTAGCCGCTTGGGGGTATGCGGTCCAACCAGGGACACTCACTTTATCTTTGGAACCGGGGCAGAGCGATAATAAGCCGGTGCATTATTCACAGCGAAGCTTCGCAGCCCCCATCTCGAAGGTCTCGGGGGCAGTCTTGTTCTGTCGAACAGCACCCGGGCCATGACTGCCTTCAGACATCGTTTTCAGCCCAGGTAACCAGAACCTGCAAAAATGACAAGAACAATGCACACGGACGTGCTGGAACGCGGGTCCAAACCCGGTCACAGACACGCACCGGGCTTTTGCGGCGCTCCGGACGGGTCACCCCTTTTTTGCGATCCTGGCCCAGGTGTCGCGCAGGGCAACGGTGCGGTTGAAGACCGGCCGTCCAGGGGTCGTGTCCTTGGCGTCGACGCAGAAGTATCCCTGGCGCAGGAACTGGAAACTGCTTTCAGGTACAGCGTCCGCCAGACCGGGCTCCACGCGGCAGTCCGTCAGGACCTGGAGGGAGTCGGGGTTGAGGTTGGCGGTGAAATCCAGCCCCTGGGGTGCTTTGTCGGGATCGGGGCGGTCGAAGAGGTGGTCGTACAGCCGGACCTCCGCCTCCAGGGCGTGGGGGGCGCTGACCCAGTGCAGGGTGCCCCTGACCTTGCGGCCGTCATCGGTCCAGCCTCCGCGCGATGCAGGGTCGTAAGTGCAGTGGACCTCCACCACCCGGCCGGCAGCGTCTTTGACCACCCCGGTGCAGGTCACATAGTAGGCGTGCTTGAGCCGGGCCTCCCGCCCGGGACCCAGGCGGAAGAATTTTCGGGGCGGCTCCTCCATGAAGTCGTCCTGCTCGATGTACAGCTCACGTGTGAAGGGCAGGGTGCGGCTGCCCATGGAGGGGTCCTCGGGGTTGTTCTCGGCGCTCAGCTCCTCGACCTGCCCTTCGGGGTAGTTGTCGATGATCAGTTTGAGGGGGCGGAGCACGGCCATGACCCGCGGGGCCCGCAGGTTGAGGTCCTCGCGCAGGCAGTGCTCGAGCATGGCGATGTCCACCACGGAGTTGGCCTTGGCCACGCCGATTTTGTCGCAGAAGGTGCGGATGGCCCGGGAGGAGTACCCCCGGCGGCGGATCCCGGAGATGGTGGGCATGCGGGGATCGTCCCAGCCCGAAACGTGCCCTTCCCGAACCAGTTTGATGAGCTTTCTCTTGCTCAGGACCGTGAAGGTCAGGTTCAGCCGCGCGAACTCGATCTGCCGGGGGTGGTG
>CAZQOG010000037.1:0-21530 GCA_964594925.1 uncultured Desulfohalobiaceae bacterium | reverse complement strand
CGTGAGGGTTTGCCCTTGGTGAAGCAACGCAGTCCAGCGGGGATTTTTCAACGGCATGCTAGTCGGCCTGTTTGCGGATGAAGGAGGGGATCTCAAACTCCTCCTCATCAAAAATGAACTCCTCCTCGCCGGGCGCGGTCTTTCTCTGCCGCGGCGCTTCCGGCCTGGACGGCCCCTTGTTGTATCGCAGGTAGGCCGGGATGCTCAGGTCGTCCGTGCCCGTGGCCATGGACTGCTGGCGCTGCTCCCCGAGCTGCTTGTTCAGATCGCCGGCCCGAAGCCCCTTGCCGCTGATGAAGGAGACCTTGTCGCTGCGCTCGGCGCCCTTGTACTTCTGGACCTCCTCGATGCCCGTGGCGATGACCGTGATGCGCAGCTCCTCGCAGGCATCCTGGTCAAAGACCGTGCCGAAGTAGATCTTGGCGTCGTCGTGCGCCGCCTCCGAGATAGTGCTGGCCGCCTCGCTGACCTCGTCGATGGTCAGGTCCGGGCCGGAGGTGATGTTCATGAGCACGCCCTTGGCGCCGTCAATGGACACGTCCTCCAGGAGCGGGCTGGTGATGGCCTTCATGGCCGCCTCCTTGGCCCGGCCTTCCCCGGCGGCAATGCCCGTGCCCATCATGGCCAGCCCCATCTCGGACATCACTGCCTTGACGTCCGCAAAGTCCAGGTTGATGAGCCCCGGGACCATGATCAGGTCGGAGATGCCCTTGACCGCGTAGTAGAGGACCTCGTCGGCCTTTTTGAGCATCTCCAGAAAGGTGGCCTTCTTGGAAGCCAGGGAGAGCAGGCGGTCGTTGGGGATGGTGATGATGGAGTCCACCACCTCGCGCAGGGAGTCGATGCCCTCCTCGGCCTGGTCCAGCCGGCGTTTCCCCTCGAAGTAGAAGGGCTTGGTGACCACGGCCACGGTCAGGGCCCCGATCTCCTTGGCCGCCTCGGCTATGACCGGTGCCGCCCCGGTTCCCGTTCCTCCGCCCATGCCCGCGGTGACAAAGACCATGTCGCACTCCCCAAGGGTCTCCTTGATGAGCGCCACACTCTCCTTGGCGGCTTCGCAACCCACCTCGGGGTTGGCGCCAGCGCCCAACCCCTTGGTCAGCTTTTCGCCCAGCTGGATCTTGTACCCGGCCTTGGAGTGCTTCAGGGCCTGGACATCGGTGTTGGCCGCGATGAAGGTCACCCCCTTCAGTGCCGAGCTGATCATGTTGTTCACGGCGTTGCCGCCGCCGCCTCCCACGCCCACGACCTTGATGCGCGCGTTGCCTTCCCGTTCGATCTCTAAAAATTCCATTGCCTCCTCCTTTGTCCCCTCGTTGGAGTTTATGGATTGTCTGTCCGTTGTCAGCTTATGTCCTCGAACCAGCGTTTCATCCGGGCCAGGATGCGGTTGAAGATGTTCTTCTCACGTATCCGGAAACGTTGGTCCGGGCGCCCCTTTTCCCCCCCGTAGAGCAGCAGTCCCACTGCCGTGGCGTACTGGGGGCTGTTGACCACGTCCCTGAGACCGCCCACGTACTGGGGGCTGCCCAGCCTGGTGGGCAGGTTGAAGATCTGTTCCCCCAGTTCCTCGATCCCTTCCACCATGGCCGACCCCCCGGTCAGCACCACGCCGGCACCGATGAGGTTCTTGTACCCCGAGCGCACCAGCTCCTGGTCCACCAGCGCCAGGATCTCCTCCATGCGGGGCTCGCAGATCTCGGCCAGCACCCGCCTGGACAGCCGCCGGGGTTCACGGCCCCCGACACTTGGCACCTCGATGATCTCGTCGCTTGTGACCATGTCCGCCATGGCGCAGCTGTACTTGACCTTGATCTTCTCCGCGCTGACCATGGGCGTGCGCAGCCCAAAGGCGATGTCATTGGTCAGGTTGGTCCCGCCCAGGGCCAGGACCGCGGTCTGCTTGATGGAGTCGTTGGCGAATATGGCCACGTCGGTGGTCCCCCCCCCGATGTCGATCAGGGCCACCCCGATCTCCCGCTCCTCCGGGGTGAGCACAGCCTTGGCCGAGGCCAGGGACTCGAGCACGATGTCCGAGACATCCAGGCCGGAGCGGTGGCAGGAGCGGATGATGTTCTGCGCGCTGGTCACCGCCCCGGTGACGATGTGCACCTTGACCTCCAGGCGGACCCCGGCCATTCCCAGGGGGTCGGCAATGCCGCTCTGGTCGTCCACGATGTACTCCTGGGGCAGGATGTGGATGACCTCCCGGTCCAGGGGGATGGCCACTGCCTTGGCCGCATCAATGGCCCGTTCGACGTCCTTGTGGCTGACCTCCCCGCCCTTGACCGCAATCACCCCGTGGCTGTTGAAGCCCTTGATGTGACTGCCGGCGATCCCCACGTAGACCGTCCTGATCTCGCATCCGGCCATCAGCTCTGCCTCTTCCAGAGCCTTCTTGATGGAGGTCACGGTCTGCTCGATGTTGACCACCACCCCCTTGCGCAGCCCTGTGGAGGGGCTGGTGCCGATACCGACGACGTCCACACCATCCGCGGTGCGCTCGCCCACCACCGCGCATATCTTGGTGGTCCCGATGTCCAGACCGACGACGAGGTCTGACTTGGCCATAGCGTCTCCTGTGGTTTTCCTTGTGCTTGCGCAAACGCCGCTTTCGCGGCTGAAAAATCAGCTCAGCCCGCTCCTCATGGCTGGCCACCCTCCGTCCACCTGACCCAGGCCTTGTCGCCGAGCATCCTGACCGTGCGCACCCGGCCGAGCTCACCCCGCTGTTCCAAATCGTCCCACAGCGCATTGAGGTGGCCCAGGCTCTCATCGAGCGTGGAGGCTCCGATGCGAAGGCTCATGCCACGCCCCCCCAGGTACACCTCCACCACCTCCTCGGACACGAACCTGACCCAGTCCACCTCGGCCAGGCTGAAGGGAAGGCGCTTTTGCTCCAGCCTCACTCTGAGCGACGACAGGACCTGCTGCTTGAAGTCGGTGGGCCGGCCCAGCATGAGCAGGGGCAGGGACACGAACCGTTTCAGCTCCACCAAGGCTATGGGTTTTCCATCCACCCCGGCATAGAACAACCGCCCCCCGCTCCTGACCCAGAAGGCGGGCTCCCGCTCCGTGACCTGAATCACCAGGCGGTTGGGAAGGATCCGCTGTACAACGACCCCCTGGATCCAGGGGTTGGTCCGCAGACCCTGCTCGACCTTGCGCATGTCCAGATTGAGGCAGTTCTGTCCCAGGTCGACCCCTGCCAGGGCGACGATCCCGTCGTGATCCAACTGGTAGTTGCCGGTGACCTCGATGCTTTTTAAGGCAAAGAAGGGGCTCTCGGTCATCCAGCGGTGCGCAACCAGCAGGGCCAGGCTCAGGCCGAGCACGGCGAGCAGGACCAGGGCCAGTCTGAGTGCCAGGTAAACTGACCTGGCCAGGCACAGGGCCAGCCTGACCAGGCCGCCCTTGTCCCCGCGGTAGCGGTTGCAGCGCCCCACAGGCACTTGCGCGGTGCGGCAGGCCGTCAGCACGTTCATTGCACCACCTTCACCTCGAGCTGCAGATCCAGGCCCTGGTCCTCCCTGACCCTCTCCCTGGCCATCTGGATCAGCTCCAGGGCCTCGGAGCCGGTGCCCCGCCCGAGATTGATCAGAAAGTTGCAGTGCATGTCCGACAGGGCCATGTCCCCGATACGCTTTCCCCTCAGCCCGCAGTCGGCCAGAATCCTCCAGGCCGCCAGGTCGGGCGAAGGGTTCTTGAACAGGCAGCCGCATGTCCTGGCCAGCACCGGCTGGGTGCTCTTCTTGCGCAGGTAGGTGTCGCGCATCACCCGCCTGATCAACGCCTGTTCCGAGCGGGCCAGCCGCATCTCCACGGCCGTGACCATCCACCACGGGCCGGTCTCATCCGGGACGGTGAAGCTGCGGTACCCTGCCCGCCACTGCCCCGGTTCGATCCAGCGCAACCCGTGTTGCGGGCTGAACAGCTGGACCCGTTCCACCACATCGGACAGGGACATTCCATAGGAGCCGGCATTCATGGCCACGGCCCCGCCCACCGAGCCTGGGATGCCCACCAGCTGCTCCATCCCGCTGAGGCTGTTTTTCTGCACCCAGCCCAGCAGCCAGGGCAGGGGATCACCTCCCCAGACCCGTATGGTCACCTGGCCAGGGGTCTCCCTGAGCAGTGTGACCCGGCGCTGGGGCTCCAGCTGCAGCAGCACCAGGGGCAATGCCCCTTCCATGGCCAGGATGTTGCTGCCCAGACCCAGCACAAAGGGCCTTCCCCCGGCCCTGGCCAGGACCCCTTCCAGCTTCCCGAGGTCGTCCAGGTCCTCGATGCAGGCCTCGAGCAAGGCCGTGCCCCCGCTGCCCAGGGTGGTCCTGAGCCTGAGCTCCGGCTCCGGCCTGATGTTCATCCCCTTTCTCCGGACAGTCGTTGCAGCAGCCACTCCCCGACCTGCCAGACACTGCCCGCGCCCAGGGTCAGCACCACATCCCCGGGCCGGACTATCTGCAGCAGCGTTTCCAGGCACTTCTCCAGGGTGGGGCAGAAGCGGACCTGGGTGTTGCTGACCTGGCGGATGCCCTGGCTGAGACTGAGCCCGCTCACCCCCGGGATGGGGGACTCCGAGGCCGCGTAGATCTCGGTCAGGACCAGGTGGTCTGCCGCGGCAAAGGCCTTGCAGAACTCTCCGAACAAGGCCCGGGTCCTTGTGAAGCGGTGGGGCTGGAAGAGCACCACCAGCCTGCGCCCCGGGTAGGCGGCATGAGCCGCTGTCAGCGTGGCTTCGATCTCGGTGGGGTGGTGGCCGTAGTCGTCCACCACCACCACGTCACCGACCGTGCCCTTGTGCTCGAAACGGCGCCCCACTCCCCCAAAGCACTCCAGCCCGTGCACGATGGCTTCCTTGGGCAGGCCCGCCTTCAGGGCCAGGCCAATGGCCCCCAGGGCGTTGAGCACATTGTGCCGGCCGGGCTGGGCCAGGTCGATCTGGGCCCATTCGCGCCCCTTGATGAAGACCCTGAAACGGTTCCTGCCCGGCGCGTCCAGAAGCTCCCCTTGCAGATCGTTGCCCTGCTCGAACCCGTAGGTGAACATGGGCCTGTTGATCCTGGGCAGCAGCTTTTTCAGACCCGGGTCGTCCCCGCAGATCACGTTGGTCCCGTAAAACGGAATCTGATTCATGAACCGCACAAAGGCCTCGTCAATGGCCTCCTGGTCCGGGTAGAAGTCCAGGTGGTCGGCGTCCACGTTGGTGACCACGGTCATGATCGGGAAGAGCAACAGAAAGGATCCGTCCGACTCGTCCGCTTCGGCTACCAGGTACTCCCCCTCGCCCATCAGGGCATTGCTGCCATACTGGTTGAGCCTGCCGCCGATGATGACCGTCGGGTCCAGCCCGGCCTCCTTGAAGATGGTGGCCAGCAGGGACGTGGTGGTGGTTTTGCCGTGCGTCCCGGCAACCGCGATGCCTGTCTTCAGGCGCATCAGCTCGGCCAGCATCTCCGCCCTGGGAATGACCGGGATGCCCCGCTCCTGGGCCTCGAGCACCTCGGGGTTGGTGCTGTCCACGGCCGTGGACTTGACCAGGACCTCGGCCTGGCCGACGTTCTCTCGGTCGTGACCCGAAAAGACCGTGGCCCCCAGGCTTCGCAAATGAAGAACCGCCTTGCTCTCGGACAGGTCCGATCCGCTGACGGTGTACCCCAGGTTGAGCAGCACCTCGGCGATGCCGCTCATTCCGGACCCGCCAATGCCCACCATGTGTATCTTGTTGATCTTGAACTTCATGATTCTGTCCGTCCCTGCAGCTGCTCCTTGCCGGCCTGTTTTTGCCGGACCAGGTCCTGGAGCCCTGCCACGATGTCCTCTGCCGCACGCGGGTGGCCGAGCTGCCCTGCCGCACGGCCCATGTCCTTGAGCTTGCCCGGCATGTTCAGCAGGTCCCCCACGGCCAGGGCCAGGCTGACCTCCTGCAGGTAGCTCTGCATGAGCACCAGCGCGGCACCCACCGACTCCAGCCGCCGGGCGTTGAGCAGCTGGTGGTTGTGGGTGGCATAGGGGAAAGGTATGAGCACGCTCGGCATGCCCACGGCGGTCAGCTCCGCCACGGTGGTGGCTCCCGCCCTGCAGACCACCAGGTCGGCCCAGGCGTAGGCCGCAGCCATGTCCTCGATGAAGGGTTCCACCCGGCACTCCTGCATGCCGGCGGCTGCATAGGCCTTCTGGGCCCCGGCCTGGTCCTGTGGGCCGGTCTGGTGCCACAGGGTTATGTCCTGGGCCTTGAACGCGTGCAGAGCATCCAGCACTGCGGCGTTGATGGCCGCGGCGCCCTGGCTGCCCCCCAGCACCAGCACCCGTCCTCCGGGACCTCCTGCCTGCCTGCCCTCTTTGCTTCGCAGGGCCAGGATCTCCCTGCGCACCGGGTTTCCGGTCACCACGGACTTTTCCGGCCTGAAAACCTGCTGCTCGTCCGGGAAGGACAGAAAGACGCGGTCCACCCGCTTGCCCAGGACCCGGTTGGTCACCCCCGGCAGGCTGTTCTGCTCGTGGATCGCCGTGGGGATCCCACGCCATCGTGCGGCCAGCACGGGTGCAAAACCCGCATACCCTCCCAGTCCGAGCACCACCTGAGGCTGGAAGGAGCCCATGAGCAGCCAGGAGAGTGTCAGGCTCCTGCCGAGCCACCACAGGGCTCCCAGGGACTTGAGACCGCGGCCCAGCACGCCCCTGGCCGGCAGCCCCCGGAAGTCCAGTCCGGCCCTGGCGGCCCACTCCCGCTCCGGACCGCTTTTCCCGCCGACAAAGAGAACCTCTGTCCCGGGGAAGCGCTCCCTGAGATGCTCGGCCACGGCCAGGGCAGGGAAGATGTGCCCGCCGGTGCCTCCGGTACAGAGAATGATCCGTTGCAATCACTTCACCTGTCGTGAAAGGTTGAGCAGCATGCCGACACAGAAAAAGGCCGATAGCAGCTGTGAACCTCCGTAGCTCACAAAGGGCATGGGAACACCCTTGGGTGGCACAGCGCCCAGTACCACGGCGGCATTCATGAGCATCCCCATGATCAGGATCAAGGACAGGCCATAGGCCGTCAGCCGGTCCTGCATGTCCGGTTGTGCCGTACTGATCCTGAACGATCTCCAGATGACCACCCCGATGCACAGAAAACAAAAGCTCGTGCCCGCGAAACCAAGCTCCTCACCCAGAACGGCCAGGATGAAATCGTTGTGCGCGTCGGGCAGGAAGAACAGCTTCTGCTTGCCCGCACCCAGGCCGACACCGAACAGCCCGCCCGAACCCAGGGCATAGAACGACTGGACAAGCTGGTAGCCCGAGTCCAGGGCGTCCTTGAACGGATCCAGGAAGGCGAACCAGCGCCTGAAGCGGTAGGGGGATTGGAGCACCAGCAGCACGGCCGTGCCCGAGGCCAGGGCCAGGGAGGACACGAGGTAGATGAACCGGGTGCCCGCCACCAGGCAGATCATGAACAGCAGCGCGGCCAGGAAGACAGCCCCGCCAAAGTCCGGCTGCAGGAGCAGCAGCAGGCTCAGCCCCGCGGTTATCAGCACGGGGGGCACGAACCCCACGCTGAAGGTCTTCACCAGGTGCTGCTTCTGACTGAAAAAGTAGGCCAGGTAGAAGACCAGGGCCACCTTGACCATCTCCAGGGACTGGAAGGACACGCCTCCCAGTGACAGCCAGCGTCTGGCTCCGCCCGCCTCGATGCCCAGATCGGTCAGGGTCAGGGCCAGCAGCCCGAACCCGAGCACCAGCCAGAGGTAGACCAGCTTGTAAAAGAACTTGCGGGGCAGACGGGCGGTCAGGGCCATGAGCACGAGCCCTGTCCCGGCAAAGAGAAGCTGCTTCTTGAAGAAGAAGAACCTGTCCTGCCAGAATCGCTCGGCCATGACTCCGCTGGCGCTCAGGACCATGACCAGGCCCAGGGCGCTCATGGCCAGGACCGAGGACAGCAGCCAGTAATCCGGGGCGAACCCGGCCTGCTCCCGTGTGCTGCTTTTTTTCCTTGTGGCCATTTCAGGTCTCTGCGCCGTTTTCGAACACGGTCCGCTTGAAGGCCAGACCCCGTTCCTTGTAGTCTTTGAACAGGTCGAAGCTGGCCGTGGCCGGTGAGAGAAGGACCACGTCCCCGGACTCTGCCTTGCCCTTCAGGCGCTGTACCGCCTGCTCCAGGGTCGGGTCCCAGCTCAGGTCGGTCTTGTCCTGCCAGGCCTGCTCGAAGATCTCCCGGCTTTCTCCGAACAGGGCCACGGACCTGACCTTTTCCCGGATCAAGTCGTTCAGGACGGCCGGGTCACCCCCCTTGAAAACTCCCCCGGCCAGGAGCAGGACCGGGCGGTCAAAGGACTCCAGTGCTGCCTGGGTGGCCTCCAGGGTGGTGGCCTTGGAGTCGTCCACGTAGAGCACCCCGCCCAGCTCCCCCAGGGGGTGCAGCCGGTGGGGCAGTCCCTGGAACGTGGCCAGGGCCGAGGCCATGTCCTTTTCATCGACCCCGAAGAAGCGGCAGGCGTGCCAGGCTGCCTCCAGGTTGGCCTGGTTGTGTCTGCCCGGCAGCCCGGGGCAGTCGAAACGGTCCGTTGGCACGAAGTAGACCCTGCGCGCCTCAGTGAAGCCCCGTTGCTCCAGCATGGGCTTCAGCTCCAGGGGCAGCACGGCCAGGTCCTTGTCGTTCTGACGGGCAAAGAGCTTGAGCTTGGCCTCCAGGTACTCCTCCATGTCACCGTGGTAGTCCAGGTGGTTGGGGGAGAGGTTCAACAGCACCCCGACCCTGGGGTGGAAGGAGCTCACGTTCTGCAGCTGGAAGCTGCTCACCTCCAGGACCAGGACGTCGGCCGGCGGCTCGTCCAGCAGATACTCCGACAAGGGAGTCCCGATGTTCCCCCCGGTGAAGATCCGCTTTCCGGCCTGCTCGAGCACCCGGCTGATGACCATGGTGGTGGTGGTCTTGCCGTTGGTTCCGGTCACGCCCACCATGGGAGAGGTCACGAACCACGAGGCCAGCTCGATCTCGGCAAAGACCTGGGGCGCTGGTTCCCTGGGCAAGAGCACCTCCAGGCTGCTCCTGGGGATACCCGGGCTGAGTATGACCATGTCCGTTCCGGTGAACTGCCCCGGGTGGTGCGCCCCGGTCTCGAGCTGCCACTCCTTTGCTTCCGCCAGGGCCAGGGCCTCGCTGTCCAGCCGGGCAGGATCCCTCTCCAGCCAGCGCACACGAGCCCCCAGGGCATGAGCCAGGCGTGCGGCCGCCCGGCCCGACCGCCCGGCACCCACCACCGTGACGGTGTGGCCCTGCAGTTGTCCCGGGTGGATGAGCTCGTTCATGAACCTTCCTCGTCAGCGCAGCTTGAGGGTGCTCAGG
The DNA here is from genome assembly GCA_964594925.1 of uncultured Desulfohalobiaceae bacterium. Classification (GTDB taxonomy): domain Bacteria; phylum Desulfobacterota; class Desulfovibrionia; order Desulfovibrionales; family CAZUBS01; genus CAZUBS01. Next base: position 12,202 of record CAZQOG010000037.1, on the reverse strand, counting down.
GAAATCAAGGCCAGCAGGATGGACAGGATCCAGAACCTGATGATGATCTTCGACTCGGGGATCCCCTTGAGCTCGAAATGGTGGTGCAGGGGGGCCATGCGAAAGATGCGTTTCCCCCCGCTCATCCTGAAATAGCCCACCTGCAGGATGACCGACAGGGTCTCGATGACGAACAGCCCGCCCACGATGAGCAGCAGCAGCTCCTGCTTGCACAGGATGGCGATGAAGCCCAGGGACCCGCCCAGGCTGAGGCTGCCCACGTCCCCCATGAACACCTGGGCGGGATAGGCGTTGAACCAGAGGAATCCCAGCCCGGCACCCACCAGCGCACCGCAGAACACCGCGACCTCACCCACCCCGGGGACGTAGGCCACCTGAAGATAGCTCGCCAGGCCCACGTGCCCGGACAGGTAGATGAAAATGGCGAAGCAGGTCCCGGCAACGATCATGGGACCGATGGCCAGACCGTCCAGGCCGTCGGTGAGATTGACCCCGTTGGAGGCCCCCAGCATGACCAGCATGGCGAAGATGACATAGACCCAGTTCAGGTCGAACTGCAGCCATTTGAAAAAGGGGAAGTAGAGCTGGGTGGAGTAGCCCGGAAGCTGGATGAGCACGGCCATGGCAATGACCACCACGCCGATCTGCCCCAGAAACTTGGCCTTGACGGTAAGCCCGGCGTTTGTCCGCCCCCTGACCTTGCGAACGTCGTCGGCCAGGCCGACGGCGCCAAACCCCACGAACACGAAGATGGTCAGCCAGAGGTAGGGATTGGTCAGGTCTGCCCAGAGCAGGACACTGCTGAGCAGGCTGAAACCGATGAGCAGCCCGCCCATGGTCGGAGTGCCGGCCTTGTCCTGATGCCTCGGACCGTCCTCCTGGATGTATTGCCGGGCCTTGACCCGTTGCAGCCAGGAGATGAATCGCGGGCCGATGATGATGCAGATCACCAGTGCGGTGATAAAGGCATAGATGGACCTGAAGGTGATGTAACGGAAGACGTTGAAGGCTCCGACATAGCTGCTCAAGGGGTACAGCAGATGATAGATCATGCTCCCAGCTCCCGGGTCAGCTCCCTGACGTAACGCTCCATGTTGCAGGACCTGGACCCCTTGACCAGTATGGTCCCCCTGGCAAGCCCCATCTCCTTGAGGCCGCGGACCAGGTCGGACGTGCCGGCCATGGGCATGAAGCGACCGCTCCAGTTGCCGGCATGAAGGCCCCGGCGCAACGCATCCAGGTGCCCTCCCTGAAAAAACACGGCCCGGCACCCTGTCCGGGCAATGAACCTGCCAAGGGCCAGGTGCTCCGCTTCGGCATGCTCCCCGAGCTCTCCCATCTCGCCCAGCACCAGCACCAGGGGGGCGTCGCCGGAGTGCTCCGCGGCACAGATGATGGAGCGCTGCATGGACAGGGGGTTGGCATTGTAGCAGTCGTCGATGAGCTGCCACGCGCCCAGGCTCTGGCAGGTAAAACGGTGCTCCGGCAAGGTGGCCCTGGACATGCCCCGCAGAATCCCCCCCAGGTCCAGGCCAATCTCTCGGGCTGCGCAGGCAGCTGCCAGGATGTTCTCGGCCATGAACCCGCCCCGCCAGGGCAGCTCCACCTCGGCCTCCTCACCTGGCAGGCGCAGGAGAAATTTCCCCCCCGCACTGCCCGCTCCTTGATACCGGCCGAAGCAACAGGCCGAGCCGTCCTGCGTCGAGAACAGCACCAGGGGCTTGTGCAGGGACTCTGCCTCGCGCACCAGGTGCGGGTAATCCAGGCATATCACGCCGCGGCCTCCCGGAGTGAGCGAACTGAGCAGCTTGCACTTCTCCCGGGCCACGCCCTGCTCGTCCCCCAGACCTTCCAGGTGTGCCGGGCCTATGTTCCCGATCACCACCAGATCCGGGTTCAGGATTTGCGCCAGCTCGTCCATGTCACCCGTCCGGCTGATCCCCGCCTCCATGACCCAGTAGGCTTCCTCCCCAGTGCAGGCCAGCACGGACAGGGGCAGGCCGATCTGGTTGTTCCAGTTCTTGAAGTTCTTGGCTGTGGGGCCCGCTTCCGCCAGGGCCGCCCCCAGCAGCTCCTTGACCGTGGTCTTTCCCGCAGAGGCGGTCACCGCCACCACGGTCCCCTGGAAACGGCTCCGCCAGGCCGCTGCGAGCAGCCCCAGGGCCGTAACCGTGCTGGGGACCAGGAGCACGGGCACATCCTTCACATTCGACAGCAGCGGCTGCTGGCTGACAATGGCCGCTGCTCCCCGCTCTTCCGCAGCCGCGGCAAAGTTGTGACCGTCGAACCGGCTGCCGGGAAGACAGACGAACAGGTCTCCCGGCTCGGTGCAGCGGCTGTCGGTCTGGACGCGGGTGATCCACTGCTCCTCCCGGCCTGCCAGGTCGCCCACGGCCTTGATGGCCTGCGCTGCCTGCCCAAGGCGCATCTTCATGCCGTCAGCTCCCGGACCGTCTGCTGGTCGCTGAAGGGGATCTTCTGGTCTTCGATCTGCTGGGTTGTCTCGTGGCCCTTTCCGGCAATGAGCAGCGCGTCGCCTGGCCGCATGGCGGCGATGGCCAGCCTTATGGCCTCCCTGCGATCCGCCTCGCGGATGACCATGGGGCAGCCGTTCAGTCCCGGCATGACCTGGTCCATGATGGCCTCGGGGTCCTCATGCCTGGGGTTGTCCGAGGTCAGCACGGCAATGTCCGACAGGGCACCCACGGCCTTGCCCATCAGCGGTCGCTTGCCGGGATCCCTGTCACCGCCGCAGCCGAACACGGTGATAACCCGGCTGAAACCGGTCTGCCTGAGCGCCGTGAGCACATTTTCCAGGGCGTCGGGTGTGTGGGCGTAATCCACGAATATGTCCAAGTCCGTTGCCGTTTCCACCCGTTCGAGCCGGCCGCTGACCCCGGGAAAGCTCTGCAGCTTGCAAAGCTCTTCCACCCGCAGCCCCAGTCCGAGTCCCACTGCCTGGGCCGCCAGGAGATTGGAGGCATTGTGCCTGCCCACCAAGGGTGTCGCGAGCTCCCACTCCCTGTCTTGAAAGCGCATTTTGAGCTGGATGCCGCTGGAATCGCAGCGTGTTATCTTCCCCGACAGCAAGGCCGGGTCACCTTCGGGAAAAGGATTCAGCCCGAAACCGATGACCGGGGAGTAAGAGCCTGCCAGGCGCCTCCCGAAAGCGTCGTCAGTGTTGACGACCCCGGTCATGGACCCGCGCCGCTCAGGTGCGAAGAGCAGGGATTTGGCCCGGAAGTAGCTTTCCATGTCCCCGTGGTAGTCCAGGTGGTCCTGGGTAAGATTGGTGAAGACCCCCACGGCCAGGTCGATCCCGGCGATACGGTTCTGCTGCAGGGCATGGGAGGAAACCTCCATGCAGGCCGCTTCCACCCCGGCGGCTGCCATTTTTAAGAGCAGGGAATGCAGCTCCCAGCACCCCGGCGTGGTCATGGACGACTGCTCCAGGTGGCCCGGCCAGCGGCGGCTGATGGTCCCGATCACCCCAACCTTGCGCCTCCGGGCTACGAACAGGTGCTCGACCATGGCGCAGACCGTGGTCTTTCCGTTGGTGCCGGTCACCCCGACCACGGGAAAGCGCAGCTCCCCCGTCTTGAAGTACGCCCGGGCAAGCTCCCCCAGGGCCTGGGCCGGATCCCGGCACACCACCAGCTCGGCCCGCGATCCCGCGGGAAGCTCCACGGGCCGGCCAGCGACCACGAAACCAGCGCCCCTGTCAAGGGCCTGGGAAACGAACCGCGTTCCGTCGTGCACCGTTCCGGGCAGAGCCACAAAGACCTCTCCCGGCAGGACCTCGGCCGAGTGGGTCCTGACCATGCGCCCGTTGGCGACCTCGGTGCGCAGCCTGTTCCAGGTTTGTGTCATCACGCCGTATCCGATGGATGCCCCAGCCACAGGGTCCAGTTCTTTGATTGTGCCCCCCCGGGGATCCCCGGGGCGGGATCCTGCCTGACCACCACTGTGCCCTCCCCCTCCAGCCGGGGAAAGACCCCCTGCCCGGCCAGGATCCCCAGGGCCCGGCGAAGGCTCATGCCCCGCAGTTCGGGTACCGAGTCCCCAGCCGGAACGTTCTGCGGACGCAGGACCCTGCTTCGGGAAGAAGTCCCGGGAGACACGGGCCGGGTCGAGAGCTCCACCGGCCCATCGAGCTCGGCCCGGGTGCCGGGAAGGGCGCCGAAGTAGGCCAGAGTCGAGAGGGCGATGTCCCTGACAGCGGGTGCAGCCACGACCCCGCCGTAGTGGTTGGTGGTCGGCTCGTCCACCATGACCAGGATCAGGTACTCGGGCTCCAGTGCCGGCACCAGGCCGATGAAGGTGGCCGTGTACTTGTCCCCGTACCCTCCCTGCGGCGAGGCCTTCTGTGCCGTTCCGGTCTTTCCGCCCACCATGATTCCCTCGATCCTGGCCTGGGTTCCGGTACCGTTCTCCTCGACCACCTCGCTGAGCATGCGCAGGGTCTCCACTGCGGTACCTGTCGAAAACACCCGCCGGTCCTCCGGAAGGGGGGTTTCCGGAAAGGTGACCAGTCGAAGGGGCTTGAGCACGCCCTTGCCGGCCAGGCACAGATAGGCCCTGGCAAGCTGGACCGCGTTCATGGACAGGCTCTGGCCGAAGGAGGAAGCCACCAGATCGACCTCGGTCCAGGTCTGGGGAGGGCGCATCCGTCCGGGATTCTCCCCGGGAACGGGCAGAGCTGTGGCCTCTGCCACACCCAGGGCCTTGAGATACTTGTAGTAGGCCTCGGCGCCCAGGCTGAGCCCGATTTTGGCCGCCCCGATATTGCTCGAGTACCGAAGGATCTTGTGGACGGGCAGCCAGCCGTACTCGTGGGTGTCGTTGATGGTCACCCCGGCATGACGCCACTTGCCGTTCTCGCAGAAGTAGATGCTGTCCCTGTCGCACACTCCTTCCTCGAGGGCGGCGGCCATGAGCAGCGGCTTCATGGTCGAGCCCGGCTCCAGTTCGTCCAGGACGACGCGGTTCCTCCACTTTTCGGGAGAGGCGCTCTTGAAGCTGTTGGGATCGAAAAAGGGATAGCAGGCCCAGGCGAGGATGTCCCCGCTGGCCACCTCCACCAGCAGGCTGACGCCCCAGCGCCCCTTGTACGTTTGGACCGCCTCGGCCAGGATCTCCTCTGCAGCGAACTGGAGGTTCGCATCGATCGTCAGTAGGAGATCCTGGCCGGCGATCCCGGACACATCCTGCCCGGAGGCGAACAGTCTGTGTCCACCGGCGTCCTTTTGCACGACATTTTTAGCACCCCTGCCGGACAGGAGACTGTCGAAGGAGAGCTCGAGCCCTTCCAGCCCCTGCCCGTCCATACCCACGAAACCGAGCAGCTGTCCGGCCACGTGCCCCTGCGGGTAAAAACGCTGGTTCTCGGCTGTCAGATGGATCCCGGGCAGCCCGGCCCCGCGGATCCTTGCCGCGGCCTGGTCCGTGACCTTGCGCTTGACCCAGACAAAGGGCTTGGGACGGGAGATGCTTTCTCTTACCTCCCTGACGGGCAGCTGCAGTGCTTCAGCCACCCGCTGCGCTGTTGCCGCAGGGTCTTCTATTTCCAGCGGCCGGGCATAGACCGATTGCACGGTCACCGTCTTGGCCAACAGCCGGCCCTCGCGATCCTTGATCTCCCCCCGTTCGCCCCGAAGCTCCTCAGAGGCCCAGTACTGCCTGTTGGCCAGCTCTGCCAGCTCCGGGCCGCGCATGACCTGGATCTGGTAGGCGCGTGCCCAGAGGCTTGCCAGCACCAGGAACATCAGGACGGCCATGCACCGCAGGCGGACCTTGACCCAGTCCCTGTGCTTTTTTCTGCTCTCGTATCTGGCCATGCAATGCTTCCCTGCCCGTGACGGTCATACCCTGCCTGCCCCACTGTCCCGCGTTGTTCTCAGCGGACTATGGTGCGTACCTGGTGCGGCTCGGCAGGCTCGAGCCCGTACTCCCGGGCCAGCTGGCGCAACCGACGGGGGGCCACGAGACTGTTGCGCTCCACCTCCAGCTTGGCCTGCAATTTCTTCCTGGCTGTCAGATCCTGCTGCAGCTCCTTGATCTCATAGGAAAGGTCCACAAGCTCAATGTTCACCCACACCAGTCCAAGCCCCAGGAACAGGCTCCCGGCCATGGCAACGACCCCCCCCCAGAACCAGATCCGTTTCACGACCCTGCCTCCTGGAGACGTTCCGCGGCCCTGAGCTTGGCGCTCCGGCTGCGCGGGTTGCTCTCGATCTCCTCCCGGGTCGGGATGACCGGTTTTTTGGTCAGCACGCGCAGCCTGGGCTTGAGCCCGCAGGTACATAGCGGCATGCGGGGCGGGCACTGGCATCCCCTGGCCTCGTTGCGGAAGCTGTGCTTGACCAGACGGTCCTCCAGGGAATGGAAGCTGATCACCACCACCCGCCCCCCTGGAGACAGGAAGTCCGGGATGGCCGCGAGGAAGCTTTTGAGCTCATCCAGCTCCTGGTTCACCGCGATACGCAGGGCCTGAAAGGTCTTTGTGGCCGGGTGGGTCCGGGAGGTGGCCCGCCGCTTGGGCGGGTAGGCCGACTCCACGATCCCGGCCAGCTCCAGCGTTGTGGTGATGGGCCGGTTCTCCCTGATGGCGACGATCTTTCTGGCAATGCGCCCGGCCATGGGTTCCTCCCCATAGTCACGGATGATCCGCTTCAAGGCCTCAACAGAGGCCTGGTTCACGATCTGTCGTGCCGGCGGGCTTCCCTGCCCTGAATCCATGCGCATGTCCAGGGGGCCATCCGTCAGGAAGCTGAACCCCCTGGCCGGGTCGTCCAGATGCAGCGAGGAAACGCCCAGGTCCAGCAGGGCCCCGTCGACCCGTTCCCAGCCCACTTCCGCAAGCACGTCTGGAAAGTTGCTGTAGCTGGTCCGGGCGAAGTGCGCGGACTCCTTAAAATTCTCGAGTCGCGTCCTGGCCTCATCGAGCGCCTTCTGGTCCCGGTCGATGCACAGGACCTGCACCTGTGGCGCGGCTTCCAGAATGGCCCGGCTGTGCCCCCCCAGGCCGAGGGTCCCGTCCAGGTAGCGCCCCCCCGGTGCAGGGGCAAGCCAGTGCAGGGACTCGCTGAGCAGGACGGGGGTGTGGTGCGCCATGACGTTCTCTCCTGTCAGATGCGCAGCTCGAACCCGTTCTGAACCAGAGAATCCATGACCTGATCGAAATCCTGCTCCATGCTCACCCGCTGCGCCTCGAATCTTTCCCGGTCCCATATTTCCAGCTTGCGGCCAACCCCGGCCATGACCACCTCTTTTTTCAGATCGGCGTACTCGCGCAAGTGGGGAGGGATGAGAATGCGGCCCTGCTTGTCCAGCCCGACCTCCGTGGCTCCGGAGATGAAGAAGCGCTGGAAGTTTCTCAGCTTGCTGTCCAGCATGTTGATCTGGTTGAAGCTCTCCTCGATCCGCTCCCACTCGGGCATGGTGTATCCGGCCACGCAGCCGTCGAAGTTGGTGATCATCAGCCGGCTCTGCTCTGCTTCGGCGCCCACCACTTCACGGAACTCCGGGGGGAGCATGAGCCGCCCCTTTGCGTCCAGATTGCGGTAGGAATGCCCTCGAAACATGGCCCGTGCACTTTTCACCACTTTTCCCCACTATTTCCCACTTTCTTTCAACAACCAGTGTAAAAGTCAAGGGGGGAGCGACAAAAGGTGCAGAATTCCATGCCCTCGAACAGGGTCTCAAAACATCGCTGCAATGGCTGGGAATATCTGTCGGCAGGCTCCTGGTTCTGCATGAAACCGACACTAGCTTCCCTGACCGGGGAACAGACACCTCCATCCCGGCAGGGAGACGTTCCTCCCAGCCCTTGCCGGAAGCGTGGAAAACCGGTTATTGTCCACCTCATAACGGAAATGAACCATCGCAAACCTGGAGATGGCGAGAACAAGGTGTTGCCGCCACTCATCACCCCACTGGATGTAACGTAGAGATGCAGAGTGGATCCGCGGGCGCCCTCCACGAAGAGTACTATCAGATCTCCCAGGAGATCCTGGCCAGCCTTCCAAGGTTTCGGCCCCCGCTGGACCTGTACTGCTTCAAGGAGGAGATCAGCGAGCTCCAGCCCTACTTCTATGCCGGCCGGCGGCTTTCAAAAGAGATGCAGGAGGAGCTTGGCGAGCTCTGCAGGCAGGGGAAAATTTTTGTTTCACGCTCCGACCACCCGGTCTACATCAAGCACATCAGCGCCCAGCTCGACCTGGTGCTCGTGGACACCAACCTCCGGGAGGTGGAGATCGTCAAGATTTTCCGGCAGGCACTTACCAGGCGCATCCATGAATTTTTCGAGCAACCCGTCAAGCCGGTCCTGGACAAGCTGGGCAATGACGTCATGGTGCTCACCGAGTACCTGTCCAAGGACCCCTTCCGGATTCGGAGCCTGTTCAGGAACCTGCACACGGAACCGTCCCTGGCCGGCAACGCTTACAACACGGGCGTTATCGGGCTGAGCCTGTACCTCGGCGAGCAGGAGAGCGACTTCAAGAGGCGTTTCCTGGACCAGCTGGCCCTGGGGCTCTTCCTGCACGAGCTGGGGTTGAGCAAGGTGCCCCGTTTCGTGCTGGAGAAAAAGCACAACCTGACCCCCGACGAGCAGCAAAAGATCGTGCAGCACCCCGTGACCGGTGCCGGGATACTCCAGCGCATGGGTGTCCGGGACGATGTGGTGCTGCAGTGCGTCCTCGAGCACCGGGAACGGATTGACGGAAGCGGCACACCCCGCAAGCTGTCCGGAAAGGAGCTGAGCTGGCCGGGGCGCATCTGCGCCGTGGCCAATGCCTTCAATGCCCGGGTCATGGAGCGGTGCCGCGACCAGTCTCACGACTACCCGGCCGCTGCCCGGGACATGAACACCGTCCCGGGTCTCGATGCCAAGCTGATCACGACCCTGCAGAACCTGGTCTTTGGTGAGCTGGCCGCAAAAAATCAGTGACTTCCAGTCTGAAAATCACAGCTCAGCAGATGTCCGTCTCCCGACACAGCTCCTTGAACACGTCCGCGTGCAGGATCAGGCCGATGATCTTGTCACCCTCCTCCACCGCCAGGCGGTTGGTGCGGTAGTCATTGAGCATCTCCAGCACCCGCCCCAGGGATTCCGCAGGCTTGACCACCGGGACGCCCTTTTGCACATACTCGCTGACCCTGCCCCTTGAGCAGGCCCGCACCGCATGGTCGAAGCTTCGCTCCCAGTCCTGGTCCCCCCGGGCATGGAGCTCCTTGAGCAGGCAGGGCCCCAGGGCCATGAGCGCGCTGCGGACGGTCAGCACCCCCAGAAACCTGCCCTTGGCGGAGGTCACCACGACACAATCGTTGTCCTGAGAGGTTTCCAGGCTTTTGTGCAGGACGGCAATGGCTTCGGTGAGGCCGGCCGACTCCTCGATGGTCAAAAAATCTGTCCGCATCACGTCCCAGGCCCGTTTTCTGAGCAACATAACTGGTCTCTCCTCCCTCTCGTTACCGTGACAGCTTGTTCCCAGCTGTCACCGGGAAATGACCCCCGCCCGGTGCGGGGCCCCTAACAGTCTGTTGAAAAAGTACTTTTCAGCAGGCCGTTCAAAAACCACGCTGGCAACCCAGGCTCCGCATGCAGCTTCCGTCTACGCATGGCTTCGCCGGGACGAGCCGCCGTGGCATGGGGCGCTTTACCAGGGACAAGGCCGAAGCGTATTCCTCATACGTGAGGGTTTGTCCCTGGTGAAGCAACGCAGTCCCTCCTTCGCACAAGGCTACGGAGGGCAGGCCAGCGGGGATTTTTCAACGGCATGCTAAACCCCTCAGTCAAAGTCGGCCAGCAGCGACCCGATGTGCAGCCCGTGCTCGCTGGTGAGCTGCCCGTACTCGTTGCGGATGCGCCACACCGCCTGCTGCAGGTGGTCCGAGGTGATGCCGTTGCGCATGGCGGTGTAGGCTTCGATAAAGGCGGCCAGGCTGTCGCAGATCTTGAGCAGGTAGCCGTCCTTGGGGTCGAACTCGTCCCGGTTGTAGGAGCTTTGCATCTCCTCCCAGGTCACCGCCATGACCCGTCCATCCCTGACGATGGTGGTGGTGAACTCAGAACCGACATCCACGCCAAGATAGTAGCCGAGCCTGCTGGAAATCTCCGGGTACCCCCCCTGCTCCAGGAGGTCGTAGACCTTGGTCCTGGTCTCCTGGTCCTCGTACTCCTTGATCAGGTCGCTGATGTGCTGCACCGAGCGCTTGACCGGGGAGATGATGTCCCTGGTCAGCATCTCGGGCAGGTCGTGGAACAGGCCGGCAAAAAAGTCGTTCTGGCTGCGTTGCGGCGAGGCCTTGACGGTCAGGCTGAGAAAGTAGGCATAGCAGGCCACGATGAACATGTGCCCCAGGACCGAAGTCTCCGGGATGCGCGGCGTCTGGGACCAACGTTTCTGAAAGCGCAGCTGGCCGCACAGGGTCAGGAAGCGGCCCAGGGGGTGCTCCGGCCCCTGGTTCAGCTCGGCCACCCCCCGCAGGTGGCCGAACCGCTCCAGGTCGTGCTGAAAATTGGCTTCGATCTCCTCCATCTCCTCGTCCCAGGGGTTGAGATCCTTGATGAGGTGGAACTCCCACTTGCTGGCGATGAGGTGGGCGGCCTCCAGGATCTGCCGGGCAGGGCGGCTTTCATCCGGGTGGCAGAAATAGTCCTTGAGCCGCTCCCAGAACGGCGTGCCCATGGTCTGCACCCGGGGCTGCAGCTGCTCCAGGACCCAGCCGGTCAGCTGCTGGTAATGGGAGGGGTTGGACTTGATGCGGTAGAAGACAGGGGGTTTGATGTCCGTAATGATCAACCGGTAGAAGTACTCGAAGATGCCACCCTCGATGATCTCCGTGCCCATGGCGGCGTACTCTTCAGCCGGGCCAGCCTTTCCATTGAGCTGGTAGAGCATCCAGGCGGCAATCATCTTGTGGGCCTGCTTGTCCACCTCCTGCAGCTCCATGGGCCGCATCTTGTCGTTCCAGCGCTTCATGAAGGAGCCGGAGAAGACGAGCTGCAGCAGGCCTTTTCGAATGCTGGGCATAACCCCTCTCCCTGTTTGGCTGCCTCGCAGCCAATGGCAAAGTTTCTGGAAAATCACTACCCGCACCAGGGACAAAGGACAACCCCGGCTTCAGATGACAGAGGTCGGAAGTCAGATGACAGAAAGCAATGGAGGAGGTATATAACGCCGCTCTGCTCCATCTCGCTCTAGCCTCTGTCCTCTGACTTCCGACCTCTGTCATCTGACCTATTGACAGGCCCCCTCAGAAGGGATAGTGACCAGTGTTTCGATTTCTTGAGCAAGGAGCACCGCATGAACAACTACAAGACATATACCCCCAAGGTCGAGGATCGCAGCCGCAGCTGGCACATCGTGGATGCCGACGGCGAGATCCTCGGGCGGCTGGCCAGCCGGGTGGCCGTCAAGCTGCGCGGCAAGGACAAACCCGAGTTCGCCCCGCACATGGACATGGGGGACTTCGTGGTGGTGGTCAACGCGCGCAAGGTGCGGGTCACCGGCGCGAAGTTGACCGACAAGAAGTACTACCGCCATTCCGGATACCCCGGCAGCATCAGGGAGACCAGCCTCAAGGACATGCTGGCCAAGAAGCCGGAGGAGGTCATCCTGCATGCCGTCAAGGGCATGCTCCCCAAGAACCGCCTCGGCCGGGCCCTGTTGAAGAAGCTCAAGGTCTATGCCGGACCCGAGCATCCCCACGCGGCCCAGCAGCCCGCCCAAATCGAGCTTTAAGAGCCATCAATCGGAGCCAACGACATGAACCAGGATTTTTTCTACGGCACGGGACGGCGCAAGACAGCCGTGGCCCGGACCCGTCTTCTGCAGGGCACCGGCACCATCGAGGTCAACGGCCGGACCGATGACGACTACTTCCCCCGCGAGACCCTGCGCATGATAATGCGCGAGCCCCTCAGGCTGACCAAGACCCTGGACGCGTTCGACATCAAGATCAACGTGACCGGCGGCGGTCTGGCGGGTCAGGCCGAAGCCATCCGCCACGGCATCAGCAGGGCACTGCTCAAGTACGACCCTGATCTGCGCCCCGTGCTCAAGAAGGCCGGCATGCTCACCCGGGACGCACGCGAGGTGGAGCGCAAGAAATACGGCCAACGCGGCGCCCGGGCCCGGTTCCAGTACTCCAAGCGCTAAGCCGACCCGCTCAATCGCATCCACAGGCAGCACCGCAC
>CAZQOG010000036.1:970-21751 GCA_964594925.1 uncultured Desulfohalobiaceae bacterium | reverse complement strand
ATGCTCATCATCCGCTGCGCAGCATGTAAGACAAAGATATGGCGGTATTACAAGGCCGGAAAGGGGGAGGTGCTGCGCTGCCACAAGTCCAGGGTCCGCAAGGTCTTCGAACACCCCCGGATCGACGGCGACAAGGTCTGCTGCCCTTCCTGCGGGGAGGTGCTCGGCATTGACAAGGGAAAATTCGTCAAGATGGTCCGCCGCGGCTTCACCTACAGCGGCACCAAGGACACCCCCTGAAAGACCTGCTGCAGCCAGCGCATAGCATCAAAGCGGACTCCGGCCGGTCAGGACGAACCCGCCCGTAAGGGTCCCCCGGTTCACAGCACCATCACTCACCCTTCGATGCCAAGGAGCTCCACCTCGAAGATCAGCACGGAGTTGGGGCCGATATGCGGGCCTGCCTGCTGCTCCCCATAGGCCAGGTCGGGGGGGATGAACAGCCGCCATTTGGATCCCTCGGGCATGCGCTGCAGCGCCTCCTGCCACCCCTTGATGATGCCCTTCAGGGGAAAGGTCGCCGGCTGCCCACGCTCATAGGAGCTGTCAAACACCGTCCCATCGAGGAGGGTGCCCCTGTAGTGAACGGTCACGGTCTGATCCAGCCCGGGTGTCGGGCCGTCGCCCTTTTGAAGGACCTGGTACTGGAGTCCGCTGGGAAGCTGGACCACGCCCTGCTTGTCCGCGTTGGACTGGAGAAAGGACGTGCCCTTTTCCAGGTTTTCCTGGGCCAGTTGCCGGCGCTGCTCCTGCTGCCGGGAGGAAACAATTTCACGAAACGCTGCCAGGGACTCGTCCATATCCTCCTCGTCCATCAGGAGATGCCTGCCGGAAAGGGCGTCCTGCAACCCTCTGGCCGCGACCCCCGGGTCGAGCTCGTAAGGGCCTGCACTCTCCTTGAGCGACCGGCCCAGCTCGACACCGAGGCTGTAGCTCTCCCTGGAACGCTTGGTGTTCAGGGAGGGGTCGCTGGCCAGGGCTGGTGCCGCCAGGCAGAAAAACAGGACCGTCACCAAAAGTATGCCTCGTGTCCGCACGGTTGAAACTCCTTGATGTTTTGCCTTGTTGCGCGCTCAGTGCGGCAGTGCCCTGTGCACGGTGTCTTGATCGATGGTCAGCACCTTGCCCCCGTCCTCTTCTGAAAGCTCGTCGCAACCAAATGGGTCGAACTCCAGCGGGGCCATGATCCTGCTGAATATCTCCCGCAGGGCCCGGGCGCCGATCCGGGTATTGCGCAGGGCGTGGTCGGTGATGATCTCCAGGGCCGGGTCGGTCATTCTGAGCTCGATGCCCATGGCCCTGAAGTACTCCCTGGAGTGTCTGAACGGGGAGTCGTCCGCTCCGAGCATGATCTGCTTCAGCTCCTCCTTGCCGAGGTCCTCGAGCACGGAGATGGCGCTGAACCTGGAGATGAACTGGGGCACCATGCCGTAACGAAACAGGTCGTTCAGCTTCATGTACTCCTTGAGCGTGAAATCCAGCCGGTAGGTAATGCCCCCTTTCCAGTCGCTCTGGGCCATCTCCTTGAACCGCCGCTCGTCCTCGTGATTGAGAATGACCTGGTAGACCTGGTCGTACAGCCCCTCAAAGGCCCCGCCGCACAAGAACATCAGCTTGGAGGTGTCCAGAGGAATCTTGGTTGCTTCCTGCCGCCCGTTCTCCAGGACAGTGGTCTCATAGAGGACCCGCTCCCCCTCCAGCAGGGTCAGCAGCGACTGCTGGATGGCAATGCCCGAGGCCGAGACCTTGTCCGATATCCTGGAGGAGATCTTGTCCACCTCGTCGATGCACACGGTGGCGTTCTCCATGTACTGCTTCAGCTCCTTTGCCCCGGCATTCGGCCCGAGCAGGTTCCGGGCCTCTGTTTCCAGGCTTTTGAACAGCCGGAAGGTGTTCACGTCCCCCTCGTACTCGCCGCCGAGGAGGTTGGCGTTCATGACGATCAGGTTCCGGTACCGGGCCAGGCCCTGGTGTTCCTGGTAGAACTGCCTGATGGTGGTCATGATCGTGGTCTTCCCGGTGCCGCTGTTGCCGATGAGCAGGATGTTCCCGGCCCGGATATTGTTGATGTGCTTGTAGATGGCCACGGCCACTTTCTTGAGCACATCCTCCTGACCCAGCACCTTGGAGGTCAGGTAGGCATAGATGTCCTGGGGGAGCAGCTTTTCCGACATGCGTTCAGCCCTCGCTGTATCCATTCAATGGTTCCTGTCCACTCCTGTTCGCTCTACCAGCCGCCGCCCCCGCCGCCGCCGCCGCCGCCACCGGAGGATCCGCCGCCGGTGCTGCCCGAGGAAGAACCCGGGGCTGAGGCCGAGGCGGAAACGGCGCCGCTCAGGGAGGCGCCGAGGCTTCCCGCCAGGCCGCGGCTTCCCAGGGAGCCAAGAGAACGGCCACTGTACCAGCTCGGGGAGTATCCTTCCAGCTTTTGTCCCGATCGCGCCAGCTGCTCGGCGAACTGCTCGCTCCACTCGTGCTCCAGGTCGAGGGCCAGGGCAAAGGGCAGGTATCTTTCAAACAACTCCGGCGTCTGCTCCGGCGGATGGAGCACCGAAAGTCTTTCCTTCTCGGCCACGCCCAGGTAGAGCCTGAACCCCTCGATCCGGTCCATGACGGACCGGCCGGACAGCGTCGGTGCCTTGAGCAGGTGCCAGAAAAGCACGTTCACCCCGGTGACGGCCAGCAGCGCGACAGCTGCAATCGGGGAGGCTGCCTGCACGAACATGCCCAGGCCGAAGATTTCACCTGCCAGGAAGGGCAGTGCGAACAGGGTCATGAACAGGGCCCCGCCCTTGTCCATGAGCCTGAGCCCCTGCCCGGCAAAGGCCGACTTCCATCTGCTCAGTGCCTGCCAGACAAGGCCCACTGTGCCCATGGTCCAGATGGACAGCCACACGGTCATGAACAGTGCTGTCCCCAGGTCCCTGGAAAAAAGCACCACGCCGGTCACCATGGCCAGGGAAAGCAGCACCCCAGGGATCAGCCAGCCTTTGTTGGTTTGAAAGTAAACCTTTTCAAGCTCGGAGCGCAGCGTTGTTTGCAGGGCCGTGACAGCCCGGCGCACGGTTTTGTGGTTTTTCCGGTTCAGATCAAGGCGCGTGCCCGAGGCAAAAAGCCCGGCCAGCATAGCCTTCTCGCCGGACGACAAACCCTTGTGTCCCCTGCCGGTCTTTTCCAGACGAAACCCGCTGCCGGTGTCCTGTATCTTCAGCGCGCCTTTGACCGCGGCATTCACCACGGCGGCTGCAAAGGCTTTGTGGTCAAAGTCCATGCGCGCCAGGGTGCGCATGGCTGCAGGAGAAAATCCTTGCGGCGGAGAAAACAAAGGGATGACCGTACCCTTGGCCGGGTCACGTCCCACGCGAGACCAAGCCAGCACATAATAGGCAAGGAGCAGCACCAGCCCTATCAGGCTGATCAGGGCCTGCCCGTTCCCGGTCAGGAACCACCCGACCCGCTTTGCGGCTCCTGGTTCCCGCACCAGCCCCTTTGGCCAGGACACCGCGACGCTGAGGCCTTCCCCCGGCCCCAGGGTTCGGGTGGCCTCGAAACGCACCACGCCCTTTTCGGTGAGATCAGCCACATAATCGTCACCACGCTCCCCGTGGCGGCCGGTGTAGGCAGCCGTGCTCAGTGCTTCAGCACCCCCTGGAAGACGCACCTCGGCCACGGCATGCGCAATGGGAAAGATCCAGTCGGTGCCGGTCACGTTCCAGTACAGCTCGTCAAAATGTTCGAAAAACCCGAGCTGACGGTCGGTGACGTAGACCAGCTCGTAGCTGTGCTCACCCTTGTCGATCAGCTGGTCCTGATGCCCGATGTAGACCCGCTTGCCGTTGGCGATGGTTTTGATGTGATAAGGCTCGGGCCGGCCGTTGCGACGCACCTCCAGGACTGCGAAGCCTACCCTGCGCGAAGTGCCCAGCCTGTCAGTGTACCGGGTGGGGAAATCCCTGTAGATGCCCCGCTTGATGTTTCCCCCGGCAGCCAGGACCGTAATCTTTTCGGTCACGGTCAGAGAGGCGTCGGCATGCACTTCGATCCGGCTGTGAAAGGTTCGGATCAATTCCTTGCCCCAGGCGGCCCCAGCCCCACAGCACAGGGCGACAAGGACCAGGACCGCCAGCAGGCGCGCGCCGGACTTCATTTGAAAGCTACGCCGGGAAGGGTGCGGTCCTCCGGACTGGTCAGCTCAAAGTACTCCGCGGCCTCAAACCCGAAGAGACCGGCCACGAGATTGCTTGGAAAGGATTCCACCTGGATGTTCAGATTGCGCACTGCCCCGTTGAAGTAACGTCGCGCGAGCTGGATCTGTTCCTCCAGCTCGGCCAGCCGGCCCTGGAGATCGAGGAAGTTTTGATTGGCCTTGAGGTCGGGGTAGGACTCGGCCACCGCGAACAGGTTGCCCAAGGCTTTGGAGAGCAGCCCTTCGACCCGCCCCTTTTCCGCCGTTCCCCCGGCAGTGAGGCTTTGGGCCCGCAATGTTGTGACCTCATACAACACATTTTGCTCATGGGAGAGGTAACCCTTGACGGTCTCCACCAGGTTGGGGATGAGATCCGCCCTGCGCTTGAGCTGCACATCGATGCCGCTCCATCCTTCCCGGACCATGTTTTGCAGCCTGACCAGGCGGTTGTAGACGGCCACCAGCCAGACCACAATCGCCCCTGCCACGATGACAACGAGCAATCCCGTCATGGAGCCTTCCTCCCTTGAAGGTGTCGTAAAAGAACAACTCTGCATTTTTCTCTGCCGGGTTCTGCCATGGCAGGGAGCTCGAAAAGTGAAAAAAACAGGAGCTACGGCCTCAAGTCCGTCCTGGTGGGTGCTGCAACAGGTTCTCCAGCATGGTCTCGTCCGGGGGCGCGCCCAGACATCTGGTCAGGACCAGTCGGGCCATTTTCAGATCACCCGCTAAAGCGTAGATGCGGCCGGCATCCAAGCATTGCTCCTCCTCCAGACCCATCAGATCCGGGTCCACTTCCAAGAGCTCGTCCACTGTGGCTGCGGCACTTTTGTAGTCTTCCCCCTCCAGATAGGACAGAGCCATGGCAGTCAGCAGCAGGATGCTCTCCGGCTCCAGGGCCAAGGCCTTCTGGTACTCCACCACCGCCTCCTGCCAGCGCCCCTGGCGTCGCAACGACAACCCCAGGCCAAGGGTCATTTGGGTAATGGTCCTGGTGTGCTGGGATTTCTGCCTGGAGAGATCCTCCCTGAGATAGTGCTCCGCCAGGCCGGGAGCATGCTCCAGACAGGTCTCGATGACCTTCTGTCTGACTCCCTCCACAGCTGTTCGGGCCCGCTCCCGGGCCATGCTGATGGCCTCGGCAAACTCTGCTTCGGCATGGCTCAGCCGGCCGAGACGGGCGTGGAGGCTGCCTATGAGCACTTTTCTTTCCAGGTTGAGAGGGCTGAGGCGGGTCAACTCCTGAAGATACCTGAGCTGCAGCTCGTGGTCCCCCTCTTCCTTGTAAAAATCAGCCAGCTTCTTGAGCGGTTCCAGATAGAGCTTGCCGCTTTTCCAGGCCTGCATGTAGGCTGCCAGGGCTTCTTTTCGTCTGCCGAGCCCCTTGAGGGAGTCCCCCCGGAGCATGAGCCCTGCCGGGCTGTTCGGCTTGATGGACAACACTTTGTTGCTGAACCCCAGGGATTCCTCGAAAACACCGTCCAGAAGCGCCTTTTTCCCAAAATCTATGAGATGCCTGATCTTGTTCGGGGGCTCCATGGTAAAGGCGGTTTTTTCCACCAGGGTCTCAGCGGAGACGGGCTTGGTTATGCAGTTGTCAATACCGTTTTCATACAGATAAATTATCTTTTCGCTTTCTATTTCAGAAGTGAGAAAAAGGATATAGATCGAAGGGAATGTAAGCTTGAGAAAACGTGTGAAACATACATTGGCCTCATTCTCCAAAGAATGCTCGATAAAAAGAAGTACACGATGGCCCTGTATTTCCCTCTTTGTTTCCAGTATCACTTTTTCATATTCATCAAACATCCTTATTCTGTTCATATCAAAATTTAAATCATCTACAAATACCTTATTACATGTCTTTATGAATGAAGAGTCTTCAGAGAAAACAAAAAACAGAGTGTCGTACATTTCGACAAAGTTGGCGACTACTTCTTTATAGTCTTCGACGGACTCGGGTTTCATGCCCTCGTGCTCCCCGGGTGATCATTGTTTCGGCAAAAAGCTTGAAAAAACTCAGGTCACCCTTTGTGCAGCCTGGCCAGGAGCGCCCTGGCCTTTGTATGCCCCGGGTTGATTTTCAGGGTTCGCTGCAGCTGGACCCCAGCCTTTTGCCGCTGGCCCGCCTTGGAGTAGATCAGCCCCATGTTGGAGCAGATCACCTCATTTCCCTCCCCAAATGCGGCGCTTGAGGCAAGTGCCCTGTCCAGGGCCTCGGCTGCAGCGGCAAAGTCTTTCCCCTCCTTGCAGGCCATGGCCAGGTTGTACAACAGGCTGGCATTCCCCGGGGCTATGGCCAGGGCCTTCTCATACTCCTGGATGGCCTCCCGCCACTTGCCCTGGCGGCGCAGGGCCAGCCCCAGGGTGTTGTAGGTCTCGATCAGCGCCTTGGACCGGGACTCCCGCTGGCTCTCCAGGTTCTGTCTCAGGTAGCGCTCGGCCAGTGCCGGAGCCTCCTCCAGGCACATGCTCACTATTTTGCTCCGGATCTCGACCATCAGGGTGTCGGCCGAGCTTTTGGAACGTACCACTGCCTCGTCAAAGACCTTGGAAGCGGTGTCCGCCCTGCCCAGCTTGACCTGGAGCCGGCCGATGGCCACTTTGCGCTCCAGGTTGAGCGGGCTCATCACATTGAGCTTCTCCAGGTAGTGGAGCTGCTTTTCCAGGTTCCCTTCCTGGCCGTGGAGCTCGGCCAGCTTCTTGACCGGCTCCAGGTAGAGCTTGGCGCTGCGCATGGCGTTGGAAAAGGCCTTCAGGGCTTCCTTTCTCCTGCCCAGGCGGACCAGGGCATCCCCTTTGAGCATCAAGCCTGCGGCGCTGCCCTGCTTCAGGGCCAGCACCTTGTCTCCAACTGCCAGGGCTTCTTCCACCCGGCCCTCCTGCAGGCACTGCTTGCCCTCTTCCATGAGCTTTCCGATCTCGTCCGGGGGCTCAACCGTGTTGGCGATCTTCTCTATCAGCGTCTCCAGTGCGATCGGCTTGGTGATGCAGTTGTCGATACCCTGCTCATAGAGGTAGGCCACCTGGTCATCGCCCACCTCCTCGGTCACGAATATGATCAGGACCTCGGGATAGGTGATGCGCAAAAACCGGGTGAAGCTCATGTCTGCGGGGTTGTCGATGGAATGCTCGATGAACAGGACCAGCCGGTGCAGGGCGGAAGCCGTCTTGACGTCTGTGATCAGGGACTCGAAGGAGTCGAAGGTCCTGATCCTGTCCGCGGCAAACCCGTACACCTTGGTGAACAGCTGGTTGAGGATGGACAGAAACGAGCGGTCCGGCGAATGGATGAGGAACAGGGCGTCGTTGTCCGCGACAAACTGCCGCACCACGGCCTCGTGTTTGCCCCGAACGCTGTTCACCTTGCTCACACCACCCCCCGGACTCTGGATGTCACCGACCGAAAACGAAGAAACAGAAAAAACGCTCCGCACGCAGCAAAGGACCGACAAGAAGCGGCTGGAGAGCGGCATGCCACGGGTGCAGCAATGAGAACGGTGCCGCGGCGTCTGTCGTGATGGCTGCACTGTGACCCGGCATGGCGTCCTGGTGTCCGGCCTCTCGCCGAGCACCCTATGTCATACAAACAAAGATATCCAGCGCGGCGTGCCGCACGGCTCTCATGGTCTGCGCGGCAGGAGAGCGGCGACCCGCACACGCTGCGGATTTTAATGCAGAAAGCATTCCACTGCCACCCCTCCATTATTCACTCGCACCCATCGCGTCCCCCCGACACTCGACTTCCCTGCCCACTCCCTGTAACCCTATGGCCTCGGTTGCAGCTTCGGGACCAATTTCAGGAGCAATCGCGAGGGACACGTCCATGGATGAAAAAAGCATGCAGGCAGTGGCAGAGGCATTCCTGCTCCAGGCTGTTTTTGCGGCCAGGAGCGGGATCTTCGCCGAAAAGGCCGCGCAGGAAGGCAGTTCTGCAGCGGCACGTTACTTCCAGGCCCTGTCCATTGCCCAGCAGGTCCAGGCCGACAAGGCTTTGATGCTGCTTCGGGGACAAGCCGAGACCACCGAAGACAACCTGTCCCAGGTCCTGGAGGACCTGGAGGACACGGCCTCGCTCTTCAAGGATCTTGCGGCCGATGCAAAAGGGCAGGCAGCCCGCATACTGGACCAGTTCGGCCGTGCGGGCAAGGCCCAGGCCGCCCTGGTCGGACATGTGGGGCTCAACCCGGAGCAAGCCTACCGCGTGTGCCGGGCATGCGGGTTCATTGCCGCGGGAAAGGACATTGCCCAGTGCCCGGTGTGCGGTGCCGCATCAGAAAAGTCCGTCCTTGTGGAGTAGGGGACGTGCCACACTCCGAAGCCCTTTTCAAGCGCATCCGGGAGATCTTCGATGCCAGGATCCCCTTCAACCGCGTCCTGGGCCTGAACATCGACCACCTCGACTTCAAGGGGACCAGGCTGCGCTTTGAAATGCGGGACGTGCTGGTGGGCAACTACATGCGCCAGACGCTGCACGGCGGGGTCATCTCCTCGGTCCTGGACGCCACAGGGGGATTGACCGCCTTTCTCGGAGCCCTGTCACACAACCTTTCCGGCGACCCGGACAGCGCCATCGAGCGCTTCGGCCGGCTCGGGACCATTGACCTGCGGGTGGACTATCTCAGGCCCGGGCGGGGCAAGTGGTTCGAAGCTTCGGGATTCGTCCTGCGCACCGGCCGACGGGTGGCCGTGGCCAGGATGGAGCTGGTCAATGACCGTTCTTCCATGGTGGCCGTGGGCACCGGGACCTACATCATCTCCTGACAACACCTGCCTTGAGCGGAGATCAGAACATGGACACGCAGACCATTTGCATCACCGGAGCCGGCAGCGGCTTCGGCAAGCTGACAGCCCTGGCCCTGCTGCGCAGGGGGCACACCGTCTTTGCCACCATGCGCGAGGCCCGGGGACGCAATGCCGATCGGGCCGAAGAGCTGGTTGAAGCGGCAAAGGAGGGCCGCGGCAGGTGCCATGTCCTCGACCTTGACGTGACCAGCGATGCGTCGGTCAAGCGTGCGGTTTCCGAGGCCATCGGCCTGGAGGGACGCATCGACGCCCTGGTCAGCAACGCCGGCATTGGCATCAGGGGCATGGCTGAGGCCGTGACCCCCGGGCAGTTCGCTGCGGTTCTGGACGTGAACGTGCTTGGGGCTCACAGGATGTGCCGGGCGGTGCTCCCGGGCATGCGGGAGCGTGGGTGCGGGCTGCTGCTTTTTGTGACCAGCATCATGGGCCGCATGGTCATCCCCTTTGCCGGGCCGTACACCGCTTCCAAATCCGCCCTGGAAGGGCTGGCCGAAACCTACCGCTACGAGCTGGCCCCCAGCGGCATTGACGTGGCCATTGTGGAGCCGGGCGGTTTCGGCACCAGCTTCCGGGCCAACATGCAGCAGGCGGCCGACGAGGACGTGGCCGATGCCTACGGCCGGCTCAGGGAACGCCAGCTCAAGTTATGGCACAACATCACCAAGCGCTTCCAGCGCAGCGACGCTCCAGACCCGGGGATCGTGGCCGACGCCCTGATCGAGCTGATTGAAAAACCAGCCGGGAAGCGCCCCCTGCGGACGGTCATCGACCCGGCCAGCGGCGGCCAGGCCCTGGAAGCAATCAATCAGGGCTGCAGCCAGGCCCAGGAAGAGATCCTCACGGCCATGGGGCTTGCAGACCTGCTCTACCCCCTGCGGGCCACGAAAAGAAACGAACAGGAGTAGCCTTCAGTTAAAAAATTCGGATCTTCGACGTTTCTTGTGGAGTTTTTAGAGATCATACCAAGCCTCCATTACCGGTTTGATCGGGTCATTTATAAAACCCTGAAAAGGCAGGGTTTCGCCCTGCCGGGCGATCTACCCGGCACCTATCTCAGGGAACTCTATAGGGTCCTGAAAAGGTGACCTTGTTCGAATATATTCCCGTTTCCGATGGTTTACTCAAAAGATAGGTGCCGGGGGCCTGGGCCGGCTACGGTCCTTTATCTCCAGCCCTGCGGGTGGAATCGAAATGTTGGATGCCTGCCGACCAAGCTCTCTTGGTTCGTTGCAATTTACAGAACCCCGTCGATTCCACAAAGGCTCCCTCCGGGTCTGGCGGGACCGCAGCAAGGCCCAAAGACAGAAAGAAAAGAAACAAAGGCAGAGATTCTCGAAACCATTCTGCCCCCCGCTTTCTCAGCATTCCACACAAAACGTCGAAGAACCCAAAACACATTTCCAGCAGTGCGGGCACTGCCCCTTCTCAGCAGCCGGATTTTTCCGTAGCATCGGCGCCATGCCCACACACCAGCCGGACACCTGCCCGGAGTACCTCATCCGCCAGGCCACCATCGACGACCTGGCCGACATCTTCCACCTCGGCGAGCAGCTTTTCACCCCAAGAGACTACTCAAACCTCTACCGCACCTGGGACCAGTTCGAGGTCACCAACCAGTTCAACCTCGAGTCCGATTACATGCAGGTGGCAGAAACCAACGGGCGGATCATCGGCTTCGCCATCGGCTCGGTGTTTGAAAAACCGCGCACGGCCTGGAACTACGGCCACCTGGTCTGGCTGGGGGTCGACCCGGACTACGCCCGCTGCGGGGTGGGGAGCCGGCTTTTCGACGTCTTTCGTGAGACCATGGAGCGGGCCGGCGTGCGCATGCTGGTGGTGGACACCCAGGCCGACAATCAGGCCGCGCTGGCCTTCTTTGGCAAAAAGGGCTTCCTCAACCCCACGGCCCACGTCTACCTGACCCTCAACCTGCACGCCGGGGAGCATGTTCCGTGAACAGGGATCCCGCACCGATCAACAGCGATCGACTGCGCTCCCTGCTGCGCGACATGGTCGACATCTACAGCCCTTCCGGCAAGGAAGGGCAGATCATCGGGCACCTGTCGGGATATCTGCGGGAGCGGGGGCTGCCCGTGTCCCTGACCGCGGTGACAGAGGGGCGGCACAACATCGAGGTGGTCTCCCCCGGCTCCGACCCCCGGGTGGCCTTTCTCGGCCACCTGGACACGGTGCCGGCCTTTGACATCGAACGCTACGAATCCGAGGAGCGGGACGGGCAGCTCTTCGGGCTGGGCAGCGCCGACATGAAGGCCGGCTGCGCCGCCCTGATCGAGGCCTTTCTCTCCCTGCACGAGGAGGGTGTCACCCCGAAGCAGTCAGGGCTCTTCCTGGTCGTGGGGGAGGAGGAGGTCGGGGACGGCACCACCACCCTGCTCGCTGAACGTTCCTTTTCCCACGCCGTCGTTGCCGAGCCCACCACTCTGCGGCCATGCCCGGCCCACTACGGCTATGTGGAGATGCTGGTGCGCTCCTTCGGCACCCGCCGCCACGCCTCCATGTCCGGGCGGGAGTACAATGCCATCTTCGCCATGCTGCGCATGCTGCTCAAGCTGGGCGGCGTGCTGGAGGCCGACCACCCCGAGACCGTGCTGAACATCCGCGACCTGCACAGCGGGGAGTCGGGGTTCGCGGTTCCGGACCGTTGCGAGGCCTGGGTGGACCTGCACATCCCTCCCGGGGCTTTGCCGGAGCGATTTGCCGGGGAGCTGGCCGAGCTGGCCCGGGGCAGCCTGTCCGGAAGTGTCGCAACCGGCTATGAGATAGAGTTCCCCACCCTGATCCCCGGGTACCGCCTCACGGACCAGGACCCCCTGGTCGAGTCGCTGCGCTCGGTGTTCGCCTCCCTGGATCTCGAGTGGGCTCCCGACTCCTTCAAGAGCCACTCCGACGCCAACCTGATGCACGCGCAGGGGTGCTCGCCCGTGGTCCTCGGCCCGGGCCAGCTGGCCAAGGCCCACACCAGGGACGAATCCGTGGACCTGGAACAGGTCTCCCGTGCCGCCGGGCTCTACCGGAACCTGCTCCTGCACATCGAAGAAACATGGTGACTTGAATTATTTGATATTTTCCCTGGCAGCGCAGAACTGAACGTTGACCGGCATTTGCCGGACCAGACTTGCCCGTCTTCTGCTTTCCCTGTATCCCTGCCGCCATGCCGACCTCGCCCCACCTCAAGGGCGTGCTCCTGGCCTTGACCGGGATCATCCTCCTCAGTCCGGACACCCTGCTGGTCAGGATGCTGGACATGGAGCAGTGGCCCCTGCAGTTCTACCGGGGCTCGGGAACCGCCCTGGCCCTGTTCGTCGGCATGGCCGCGGCCTACCGGGGAAGGGCCTGGAGTATGCTCAAGGCCGTGGGCGGTGTCGGCCTGGCCACGGCCTTCACCTATGCCATGTCCACCATCCTGTTCGTCAGCGCCCTGTATCTGACCAGCGTGGCCAACACCCTGGCCATCATCTCCACGGCGCCTCTGTTCGGCAGCCTCTTCTCCAGGCTGGCCCTCAAGGAAAAGCTCCCTGTGCGCACCTGGGTGGCTGCCTGCCTGGCTGTCGGCGCGGTCGGCATCATCGTGGCCGGGGACCTCGGCGGACCAACCTCCCACCTGATCGGCGACCTGGTCGCCCTGGCCCAGGCCATGTTCATGGCCGGGGGCTTCGTGCTGATACGCAGCCGGCCGGAGGTGAACATGGTCCCCTGCATGGCCCTGAGCGGGCTGCTGGTGGCCCTGTTCTCCTTCCCCCTCACAGACTCGCTGCACGTCGCCCCCGAGCAGGTCGCCCTGCTCGGGCTGCTCGTTCTGGTGGTGCTGCCGGTCTCCTTTGCCCTGCTTTTTCTGGCCCCGCGCTACATACCAGCCCCAGAGGTGAGCATGATCATGCTCCTGGAAATGGTCCTCGGGCCGCTTCTGGTCTGGACGATCCTGGGAGAGGCGATTTCCCTGCACACCCTTGTCGGAGGCGGGCTGCTCTTTGCCGTCGTGTGCGTCCATTCCGCCCTGGCCCTTGGCCGCGGCCCCTTCTCCAGATCAGCAACGGGATTCCAGTCCAGGATCCCTCCATTTCGCAATCGATAGCACACCGCGCCGTGAACTGAAGCCCTTCTGAAGGAAATCTTGCAGGTCCGTGGGCTCAAGAGACTACCCCATGTCTTTCTGGTTCTTCGACGTTTCGTGTGGAAATGCCAAGGAATTTTTCGCAACGAGTAGTTCCCGTCTGGTAGGGGCGGCTGGCAGCCGCCCTGCCTTTGGTCGGAAACTCGTGCCGGAACCAAGCCGCCCCAGAAGAAAGGGCGCGTACCACGCGCCCCTACCAGAATAAGGATCTTCGACCTTCAATAAAAATATACGAAACGTCAAAGAACCAAAAATTCTTGTACAACAGCCTGCTGGGGCGCGGAAACTGCGCCAGCCGGGACAGGGCAACACGCTCCGGGCGGAGCAAGAGCCCTTGGCTGCAGCGGCAGGGAGCCGGGAAGGCCGGATCTGGGGCCGGCTGTTAACGGGGGCGGTAGGTGATGCGGCCTCTGGTGAGGTCGTAGGGGGAGAGCTCGACGGTTACGGTGTCGCCTGGGGTTATACGGATACGGTACTTGCGCATCTTGCCGGAGATGTGGGCCAGGATCTCGTGCCCGTTCTCCAGCTCGACACGGAACATGGCATTGGGGAGGGCCTCGTTAACGACGCCCTGGAACTTGATTGCTTCTTCTTTGGCCATTTGACCTCCTGTTGTTCACTCTTTCTGATCCGGGAGTTCGCTTTAGAAGCGAAAAACTCGACCCTGCCCCACGCGGTGAGGCAGGGTCACATGTGGGTGTCTTGTTGATCGGTGACTACCAGCGCGGCTGACGCTCGGGGCGCGGCCGGGCCTCGTTGACCTTCAAGGCTCTGCCGCCGAAATCGGAGCCGTCCAGGGCCTGGATGGCTTCCTCTGCGCCGTCTTCCTCCATCTCCACGAAGCCGAAACCGCGGAAGCGGCCGGTTTCCCGATCATTGATGAACTTGACGGAAGTGACCTCCCCATAGGCGGCGAACAGGTCGCGAACCTCTTCCTCTGTGGCGCTCCAGGGAATGTTCCCTACATAGATGTTCTTGGCCATACCCAAAAAACTCCTGTGAAAAAAGAATACATACATGGGGTTCTCAGAGCGTTGCCTTCGAAACCCAGTCCAAAAAAAAGCCCGTTGGCCACCACCTGCAAGACTGCTGCGGCGAACGGAGAATAAGTGTATTTAATAATGAATGAAATTTCTGTCAATACACCACACCGGCCACTGCTGCCTGGTCTGGTTTGCCAGACCAGGCAGCCTTCAGTATGGGGTGTGCTGCAGATGGAACCTTTTGGCAACGGCGTAAGGCATGTCTCAACAGATTCTCTGGGTATATCTTCTGGTCGTGGCTGCTGGAGGCCCGGTGGTGTTGTGGCTTCTCAAAGCCCGCATCACTGCAGTGGAGGAACGTCGCAAGAAGCGTATCAGCCGCATCAAGGGTGGCTATGACGCAATCCAGACCACCTCCCCCCATGACCGGCCGGGAAAAGTCGCCAGGGAAGCCGCCCTGGAAGGGATCGAGACCCGGTTCACCATCATCCGCCGGGTCGTCAAGTACACGCTGCTCCTGATCTGGATCCTGGCCCTGGTCTTTCCCTTCCTCAACCGCTTGCCCGCCACCATGACCTCCATCATGGTGGCCGCCTTCGGCGTGATCATCGGCATCGCCTCCCGGCCCTTCATCGAGAACCTCATCTCCGGCATGGTCATCTCCTTCTCCCACCCCGTCCGGGTTGGCGACACGGTCATCGTTGACGGCAACTACGGATCTGTCGAGGACATCTCCATCACCCACACCATCATCAAGGTCTGGAACTGGCGGCGCTACATCATTCCCAACAGCCGCATGCTGAGCAAGGAGTTCGTCAACCTGACCATCTCGGACCGCTTCCAGTGGGCCCATGTCGAGTTCTGGGTCGACTATGAGGCCGATCTGGCCGAGGTGGAGGCAATCGCCGTTGAAGCGGCTTCACAGAGCTCCCATTTTGCCGATTACGAGCCCCCCACCTTCTGGGTCATGTCCCTGGACAAGGAAGGCGCCCATTGCTGGGTTGCCGCCTGGGCCGACACCCCGGCGGATGCCTGGCAGCTTGGCCACGACATCCGCACCAGGCTGGCCACCGAGCTCAGAAAGCGGGGGATCAAGACCCACACCCACGAGCTGCACTGGCCCGGGTGCAGTCC
This sequence comes from uncultured Desulfohalobiaceae bacterium, assembly GCA_964594925.1. Taxonomy (GTDB): domain Bacteria; phylum Desulfobacterota; class Desulfovibrionia; order Desulfovibrionales; family CAZUBS01; genus CAZUBS01. The sequence goes on along the minus strand of CAZQOG010000036.1, from coordinate 6,510 downwards.
CGAGTGAGCTCTTCCACGTCCTGAGTGGCCTCATTGACCCCCGGGCAGGGACATGGAATGAATCCCCTGTGTCGCATCGCCCTCCCCACACAACGCACCGCGCCCGCCGCTACGACGTCATCGTGGTTGGCGGCGGCCCGGCCGGCAGCACGGCCGCCCGCCTCCTGGCCGAGGCTGGCGCAAAGGTCCTGCTGGTGGACAGACGCTGTTTCCCCCGCCCCAAGCTGTGCGGCGGACTGCTGACCGAGAAAACCGCGGGGCTGCTCAGGCAGTGGTTCGACAGCCAAACCCTGGACACGGTCGTGGACCACCGGACCAACGGCTTCGCCCTCTACCACCGCAGAACATTTTTGAACGACGTCTCCAGCCCGGAGCAGATGCACTTTGTGTCCCGAAAAAAATTCGACTGTTTTTTGTTCGACAGGGCCGCGGCAGGTGGAAGCAGTATCATTGCCGGGCGGGCCGTACAGCGTGTACACGCCGGCAGTGTAAAGATCGGGAGGGATCTCTTTCGGGCAGACCATGTCATCGGCGCAGACGGGGTGAACAGTGTTGTCAGGCGGTCCCTGGGACATGCGTTTCGCAGAAACGTGGCCCTGGGGCTGCAGGTCTCCATTCCCCTGGACACCATGGCCGACCCGGAAAAATTCACCGACCCCCGCATCTTTTTTGGCTACGTCAAATACGGCTGGGCCTGGGTCTTTCCCAAAGGGGACCACCTGGCGGTGGGGCTGGGCACCCTGTCCGGGAACCACTCCCGCTCTAAAGAGGTCTTTGCGCGCTTTTTCCAGGACCATTTCGGCCCGGGTCTCGCCCGTCTCCCCATCCGCGGGTCCCTGCTTCCATACGGCGCCTACCTCCCGCGTCCGGGACATGGGCGGGTACTGCTCTGCGGCGATGCAGCGGGGTTTACCGAACCCATCACCGGGGAGGGGATCTACATGGCCATGCGCAGCGGCCAGATGGCTGCACAGGCCCTACTGTCCGACCCCGGGTCCGCGGTCTCTGCCTACATCAGCGACTGCCGGGGGGAGATCGTCGGGGTGTTGCGTCAGGCCCGCTTCTTCCGCTTCCTGCTCTTCAACCCCCCGTTCTTTTCCCTGGCCATGCGCAAGATCGGGAAAGACCAAAAGTACATGACCCACTTCGTCCGGGTGCTCACCGGGCAGGAAGACTACCTGCGCTTTTTCAAAAACATAATCCTGAGCTGATCCATGTTCCCTGTCCGCTCCTTGTTCAAGCCCCGAACTGGCCCAAGTTTCTACCGCCACACCCAGTTCGGCGCAGTAATCGTGGCGACCCTGTCCCTGGGGGTGGCGGCGATCCTCTGGCGGGGCTTCTCCGCCGGCTGGGACCCCGTGCTGGCGCTTGTGCTTGCGGCCCTGCTGCTCTGCCTGCTCCTGTTCAGCATCCTGACCGTGACCGTTGGTCAGGGGTGTCTCAGCCTGTGCTTCGGTCCCGGTTTCCACTGCCGCAGCTATGCGCTTTCCCGCATCCGATCGGTGTCCATCGTGCGCAGCAAGTGGTGGCACGGCTTCGGCATCCGCTGGATTCCCGGCGGCGTGCTCTACTCGGTTTCCGGACTGGATGCAGTGGAGCTGACCCTGACCAGCGGCCGCACCATCCGCATCGGAACCGACGAGCCCCAGGCCCTGGCCAAGGCGGTCAGGAAAGCCATGAGGGATGTGAAAGCAAGCCCCGGAGAGCCTTGAGGGCCCCGTTTCAGCGCAGACCAAGCCGCACCAGCTTCGCGGCCAGGAGAACCCAGGGCGTTGCGTGCAGAAGCAGGTCAAAAATGTCCACGGGACGCGTCAGGGTGCCGGAAACCAGCATCTTCAGCTTTTCAACAACATGGGGCTCCGGCACGAAAGGGGCCAGCCCCAGGGTCAGGGCGGCAACGATCAGAATCGAGAGAGGCAGGCGGTCGAGCCACTGCATGCCCAAATCCTCATCGGGTTTGCTGTATTGCGGCAGTCCCTGCAACAGCAAGCTACATGGTCCAGCCACCAGCGCTGGCTCCCCACCAGATCAGCGGGAGGCTGAAACCAATCCGGCTGAGGGTGATGTACTTCTGGTGGACAGTCAGCCGCTGGACATACTCCAGCCCGGGAAGCCAGACCAGGCCCAGCCCCCAAACCGGCCAGGCATCGGGCTGGCCTGTCAACAGGTGGACCGGACCTGCCAGAAAGGCCATGAGCAGGGCACTCAGCCCCAGGGTGACCTTCATGGCGGCGAACAGGAGCAGAAGCTGCTCCTGGGTCCAGTTTTTGACGGCCTTCGCCCCCACCAGCACAAAAACCAGTGCAGAGAGAAGAGCCCCCAAAAGCTTGAACGGGCCCTGACCTGAAAGCAGGGGCCAGGCCGCCGGGGCAAGCAGCACCAGCAAAGGGAAAATCCAGCGCGGAACACCGCCCCGGGACAGCGGCCCAAAAATGAGGTGTGTGGCCATGTGCCGCTGCAGCAGGCTCGAAGCAGTCAGTCCCGAGAGGTCGACCAGTCCAGGCATGGGATACCCCCGGCTGATGGTGATGCGCATCTTCCCAACCAGCACTCGAACATGATCCGTAAAAGCGCAAGGGTCAAGCCGGCTGCCATCCCCGGGCATTACGGCCTCTTCCAGAAGTCAGCCAGACTTTGAATGCTTTCGCTCGAACCGGGTGAATCAAATGTGCGAAAACCGAGGCGTGCCCGGCTTTCGCGTCCAACTCCTCTCATGGCAGCGGGAGGGGAAATACCCCTGCTACTCGCTGTAGGTGCGGATGGAGAAAATCTTGCTCCAGTCGTAGTAGGTGTTCGTGGTCTGCTCTCCTTCCTGGGTGAAGCGGACAAAGTCCTCCCCCAGGAAGATGACAGCATCCTCGTAGACAGTGCCCTCGTTGATCTGGATCTTCACGCCCTTGCGAAGCTTGCGGGACAGGCTGCCGTGCTTGGGCATTGAGGCATACTCGAAGGCCTTCTCCCAGGTCCTCTTCATCCTGTGCCCACCTCCTGTGGCCCCGCTGCATCCGCCACCGCCACAAGATCCTCCTTTACAACACATAGAAAAACCTCCTTCGTCGGTTTGGAGTTTATCAACAGCCTTCCCCACCCCCACTGCAGGCCACACCGCAGCCGGCCGCGTGCCGCTGCTTGAGGCCTGCAAGGCCCTGCCCGGTGTAGACAGCACGCAGGGCCTCCTCGATGAAGCCTTCGACCTCCAAGGGCATGATTCCTTTGGACTCCAGGATCTTTTTCGGGCTTTGGCCCACACCGGAAACCAGCACCACCCGGCAGTCCTTCAGGGTCTCGGCCATGGCTTCCCAGCGCTTGGACCCGCCGCCGGGCTCGGGAGCCCAGCGCTCCTCGATCAGGTCGTAGGACCCGTTCCGGCTGGTCCAGATCTGGAGCTTCTCGGCCTCGCCCAGGTGCTTGTTCACCAAGAGCCCCTCCATGGTGGCCACGGCCACATGGGGCCGGCCGCCCTGTCCAGGCAGGCTCGAAGCGCAGGCCGCAAGGCAGCCGGCAAACTCACCGGAGCGGTCCCGGTCCAAAAGCCCCACCGCATCGGCCCGGCACCGCTTGCAGTGCCGCATTTGAGGAATGTACGCCTCCGCCTCGGACTGCAGCCCGCTCATGAACGTTTTGCCCGGCTCGGGAATCCCCTCGAAGTCGGTGTCCTCCGTGGGGTGGAGCGGGATCAGGTTCAGGATGTCCGCACCCAGGCCGGCCACGGTTCTGGCGACATCCACCACGTGGCCTTCGTTCTTTCCAGGACAGACGATGGTGTTGACCTTGACCGTGATCCCCCGCTCCTTGAGTCCCTTGATGGACCGGATCTGCCGTTCGAGCATCAGCGCCGCCGCCTCCCTCCCGCGCAGGATGACCCTGCCGTCGCGCACCCAGCGGTAAAAGCGCGACCCCACGTCCGGATCCACGGCGTTGATGGTCACGGTGACGTGGGTCACGCCGAGCCCGGCCAGGTCGTCCAGGTGGCCGGGCAGGGCCAGTCCGTTGGACGACAGGCAAAAGAGCAGGCCCGGGTGCTTTTCCCTGAGCAGGCGGATGGTCTCCAGGGTCTCCTGGGGGTTGGCCATGGGGTCGCCCGGCCCGGCAATGCCCACCGTGGAGATGCGCGGCTCCTTTTCCAGGACCCGGTCCATGTACACCACGGACTGGGCCGGAGAGAGCACGGCCGAGGTCACCCCGGGCCGCGACTCGTTCACGCAGTCGTACTTGCGGTTGCAGTAATTGCACATGATGTTGCACCTGGGGGCCACAGGCAGGTGCACCCGTCCAAAGACGCCCTTGACGTCCACGTTGAAGCAGGGGTGGCGGTGGGGGTTGGGCTTGATGGTCATGCTACGCTCTCCTTGGGCGCTGGCGAATCATCTGTTCGGGGAAGAGCTCGATATGGGGGCGGTTGGCTTCGAGCTTTCATATGTAGCCGTAGCCCACATCTGAATCGTTCTGCGTGCGCTCGATGACCGCGTTCACGATGCGGTCGAACAGCTCCTGGGCCCCGCGGTACCCGAGGTGCAGGACACGCTGGGCGCCGAAACGGTCGTGGATGGGAAAACCGGTCCTGATCAGCGGTACCCCCATGGACCGGGACATGAGCCGGTAGCCCTTGGAGTTGCCCACCACCAGGTCGGGCGACAGGGCTTCGGCCTCGGCCCCGATCTCAAAGAAGTCCACACCTTTGCGGACAACCGGCGGCTGGGGCACCAGGCCCCGGGTCAGCTCCCGGACCTGCTCCTCGAACAGCAGGGGTTCGCCCCCGGTGGCCACCAGCACCGGGTGCACCCCGATCTCGGCCAGCAGGGCGGTCAGGCCAAGCACCAGGTCTTCCTCGCCGTAGACCACGGCCCGTTTGCCGGACACGTACTTGTGACCGTCCACCAGGGCGTCCACCAGGCGGCCCCGCTCCTTTGCGTGCTCGCCTGGGGTGGGTCGGCCGGACAACTCCTCGAGAACCGTAAAGAAGGCGTCGCTCTCCCGGATGCCCACGGGCAGCCCCAGCCTGTACACCGGGACCTGGTTTCGCTTGTTCAAAAACGCCCCCGGCATCCGCTCCGGCTTGGCCGTGCGGCCGAACTCGATGGAAGCGCGGGCCCCGGCCATGGACCTGATGTCTTCGACAGGCGTGCCGCCCGAGGGAATCTTCTGATAGTCCTCCAGGACCGGTCCATCCAGCGTCTCGGAGATGTCGGGCAGGATGGTGACCGGAAGGCCGAAATCACGGCAGATTGCCTTGAGGTAGCGGATGTCGGCCGGGGACACGAAGCCCGGGAAGAGGTTCACGCTCTCGTTTGGGGCACTGTCCGTGGACAGCTGCTGCACCGTGGCCGTGACTGCGGCGTGGAAGCCCTCCATGTGGGTGCCGCCGTAGGAGGGCGTGCTCACCCAGACCAGCTCAGGGAGATCCAGGTCGGCGAACTCCTTCTTGAACTCGTGCAGGATCATGGGCACGTCGTCGCCGATGGTCTCGGTCAAACAGGTGGTGGCCACCCCAACCACGGAGGCCCCGTACTTCTGCATCACATTGAGGATGCCCTTTTTCA
>CAZQOG010000036.1:0-960 GCA_964594925.1 uncultured Desulfohalobiaceae bacterium | reverse complement strand
CCCCCGTAGACAGCATGCTTCTCCCCCAGGCTGGAGGAGGCGATGTCCACGGGCTCGCGGAAATGGCTGATGATGTAGCGACGCATGTAGGTGGCGCAGCCCTGGGAACCGTGCAGAAAGGGCACGCACCCCTGGATGCCCTTGAAGGCCACGGCCGCGCCCAGGGGCGTGCACATCTTGCAGGCATTGGTGGTGGAGATGAAGCTGGGACGGCTGCTCATGCGCTGCTGGCCTCCGCAGGGGAAGATTTGAAATTTGAGATTTGAGATTTGAAATTGAGGGGGGCTTCTCTCTGGCTGTTCTGTCTGCGGGGCACGAAGCGCCACACCGGGCTGGTCACTGTGCGGTGCACCTCGCGGGCAAAGTTGAGCATGCCCAGAAACCCCTCCAGGGCCTCCTTGCGCTCGTGGTTGTGGTCGCAGAACCCAACACCCAGCTTGTAGGCGATGGGCCGCTCCTTGACCCCGCCCACGAAGATGTCCACGTCCTTCTCCTTGATGAAGGCCGACAGCTCCAGGGGGTTGGCGTCGTCCACGATGATGGTGCCCGGGTCCGTGATGGCGGCCAGCTCCTGGTAGTCCTCCTCGGTCCCGGTCTGGGAGCCGACCATGACCACCCGCATGCCCAGGTGACGAAAGGCCTTGACCAGCGAGAAGGCCTTGAAGGCGCCTCCCACATAGATAGCGGCTCTTTTGCCCTCCAGGTCTTTGCGCATCGCCTTGAGTTCCGGATAGAGCACGGAAAGCTCGCCGCGCACCAGTTCCTGTGCCCTGGCCATGACCGCCGGGTCTCGCTCCTTGAAATGTTCTGCCACGTCGTACAGGGCCTGGGCCATGTCCTCGATGCCGAAGTAGGAGACGCGGATGAACGGGGTGGCGTATGCGTCCTGCATCATCTTGGCCAGGTCGAGGGTGGCCCCGGAGCACTGCACCACGTTGAGGGATGCGCCGTGGGCCCGCT
>CAZQOG010000035.1:0-22473 GCA_964594925.1 uncultured Desulfohalobiaceae bacterium | reverse complement strand
AACACCTATTCCATGGAAACTCTTCTAGAAAGAGTGATCCTGGCTTTCTTAATTATCACATGGCAAAGAAGGGTTGAAAATTCGATTGTAAAGACAGAATTTTCAAGGAAAGTTCAACCCATGCTTCAAAGGATCACTGAGATTGAAACCGTCATACCAAGGCCCCGGGAGCGATTCCGGGGCCTTTTTCATTCCGTGTTTTGTGAAGCCGGGGATGGTGACTTTATCAACGACCCCGAATAAGCCACGCGCCGGGCGGGACTTGGCGTTCGAGATCCCAGCAATTTCCCGGCGGGGGCTGCTGTCCCGGCGGGACGCCCGGCATCCAGATCCGGCATTGTCCCGGGGGCGGCATGTGTCCGGGAGGAATGTCGGGCAGGGTTCCCCGGTAATACCGATCCTTGTGATAGACATCCACACTCACGGCCCCCCTCTCATCTTCGACACGCACCCTCCCCGAGGCGCATCCCATCAACACCAGTCCAGAGATTGACAGTACAAGAAGGACGGCCAAAACAGGCTTCATTCTTCTTACCATGGGTTCACCCTCCATCTGAGTAGAAAGGCCGAGGGACCTTTTGGCTGCTCAAGGCTTGCCGGGCGGGTAGCGCCGCTGCACACTGCGGTGGTGCTTGTAGGGCCGATCCGTGTCCATCTCCAGGGTAACGTAATCATCCAGACGGACTCTGATCCGGCTTGGCAGAGACGCTGAGACCCGCCAGTCACCGTCTCTGTAATAAAAATACAACCCGCGGCCGGAGTCGTAATAGACCTCGTTGTCGGGGTAGTAGCGGTACTGGTGCTTGGCCCGGTAACCGTGTGCCGGCGCCCACGGCGGCGGGCCTCCCCCGGGCTCCTCATACCTCCCGCGTCCACGCTCGTAAGGCCCCGGGCCCGGATCGCCGTGCTCGATTGTCACCCGTGAGGATTCGCAGCCAAGGGCCAGTGACACTCCAAGGATCATGAGTATGCTGCAACTTTTCATGAAGCGAACTGGCACCATGTGACTCTCCTTTGCACGCCTTGTGAATGCCCTTCATTTTCTTCCAATACTTCAAAATTTCTGATTTGCGGTGAGACGTCAAGCAATGGCAACAAGCAGTTTGGTTTGATTCCCATCTTTTACTGGTTTCCGCATAGCCCGGGGTACAAATCCCCTGGGGCGACGAGATTATAGCGAGGCCCCGGAAGCGATTCCAAGGCCCATTTTCTTTGTCCATGAAGGAAGTCGCAGATCAAAGGTATGGTCAGCAATCGCCCCAATGACCGGTATTTTCGAGATCCGATGTTTTCGGCTACGGCATCTCGCATATCGGCACAATTCAGTGATCAAAATGTGAGGACCTTGTCAGCCTCCATCATGAGGCCATAGAGGTCGTCCATCCAAGCAACAGGGCATGTTCCAGATCCCACGAGACCATGGGATTTCATGCAAACCCCTCAGACGTAGAAATCTCCATCAAACTGATTCATTTGTTCCATGACATCAAATTCTTCAGAGGTGCATTTTTCGAACAACACCCCTTTCCCCAGCATAAACACACTCACCTCGTCGCCCATTTTGACGCCGACATGTGCAAGGCGCATGGCGTTGTAAATGGTTTCACAGTCATCTGTAGAGATTACAAAGAGAACTTTCATAAGGACCTCCTTTTTCTAATGTATGAGAATGATGTGAAGAGTGAGAAGAAGTATAAACGGATGTTTATATGATCTGGGAAGATCAATCAAGAATTTGAGTTGGAAGGGATTCGTTCCCGAGAACGGACTTTGAAGTACGGCGATACTACGTGAAACAAAGTGAATTGGCCCCTAGCTGCAGAACAGAGCTGTTTGGCCTTATCTTCCGGTCATTCCGTTTACCCCACATCCAGGATCACGGAGAACTCATTGAAGGAGGCCCAGGCGCGTTGTCCGGATGTGAGGTCAAGTGAGCGGCGGCTGGGTTCGGTGACCACGGCGCACAACTCCGTGGCGTCGCTGAGCCGGACAATGACTTCACTGCACAGTTTCCCCTGTGCCACGTCCACGACCGTTCCCAGGTAGCTGTTGGCTTCCCGGCCACGAGCCGGGCCACCTTCCGGAGTGATGAGCACCCAGGGCGCCTTGATCAGGGCGGTGGCGAAGGACCCCACCTTGAGCCCCAGCCGCTTCAGGCTGCTGTTGGTGATCACGGCCGTGACCTCGTGCCCCCCGATGGAGCGCATGGTCACCAGGGACTGGATGTCCCCGCTGGAGATGCCGGACACCTTGCCGAAAAAGGCATTGCGGGCGCTTGTTTTCTTTTGGGTTTCCAAAGTCAGGTAGTGGCGCAGCGTGCTCTGGACGTGCGCATCGCTCAGGCTCAGGTACTCTGCCGCCAAAGCCGGGGTGGAGTGTCCCAGGGCCCTCTGGACCACGGGAAGGGGCATGCCGGAACGCAGCATCTCAATCCCCCGGGATTTTCTGACGACCTCCGGGCTGCCCAGTTCCCTGGGCATGCCGCACTGCTCCGCAATGTCGTAAAACTTCTTTCTGACATGGGCCTGATCCATGGTCAGCAGACGTCCTTGAAACCTTGGGTACAGGTCATCCGCCATGATGTCCCTGAGGAGGGTCAGGACCTTTTCCGGGAGCGGCAGGACCCGTTGCCCAGAGGAGGACTCCTTGATGATGTGCAAGTGTGCGCCGCTCAGGTCGATGTCCTTTGTTTCGTCGAGCTGGAGAGCCTCGCCGAGCTTGATGCCCGCGTGCCGGATCAGGAGAAAGATCAAAAAGACCCGTTTTCTCGAAAACCGGACATCTCTGCGTTTGGGTTTCTGCATCCAGTCCCGGAAGGCGTCCTCCAGGGCCTCGAGCTGCGACGTTTCCAGGGATTTGACGTTTTCGGAGACGTCAGGTGCGGGAAGGTCGGGGAACGTGGCCATTGCAGCCCTCCCAGGCTGGTGAAATCGTTCGGTTGGAAATGTTTGACAGGACAGGGACCTCTTACTATAACCAACACGTAAAGTAAAATTTTAGTGTCAATTAGATGGAGGTTGTATGTGCCGCCGCAACAACCCCCCCGTGACGGCCTGGTTGAAAAAATGCTGAACAGCAGTGATCCGTCCCGGAAGCGGCTCCTCCTCGAGGAGAGCTTCTCGAATGTGGCAGGTGCGATGCAAAGATCCAAGGTGCCGGGAATGGACCAGACGGTCTGCTCAGACATGAGCAGGAGTTGAAAAACACCGTTTCCAGGTACCTCCGGACAGGACTCCCCGATTGTGTTTCCGTTCGGGGGGGGCGGCCGGAAAAAATGAAGTGACGGGCAGGAAAGACATGTTCAAAGACTACCGCTTCGACCGCCAGGAAATTGCCGGCTCCATGGGGGACCTCGGGGCGCTCTTGCCCATTGCCATCGCCATGGTGCTGTTCAACGGGCTGAACCCTCTGGGGCTCTTTCTGAGTATTGGCCTTTTCTACCTTCTTTCAGGGCTTTATTTCGGGGTCACTGTCCCTGTCCAGCCCATGAAGGTCATTGGTGCCTATGCCATTGCCACGGCCATGAGCGCGGATCAGATCATGGCCTCGGGGTTGCTCATGGGAGCCTCGCTTTTTGTCATCGGGGCCACCGGCGCCATCGACCTCATCCGCAGGATCACCCCCAAACCCGTCATCCGGGGGGTGCAGCTGTCCACCGGGGTGCTGCTCATCTCAGGCGGAATCAAGTTCATCATCGGCACCTCCACCTATCAGAAGCTCCAGGGAGCGGTTGAGCCCCATCTGGCCCTTCAGTCCCTTGGCCCGGTTCCCGTCAGCCTGGTCATCGGCGCCATTGCCGCCCTGGCCACGCTGTACCTGCTCAACAGCAAAAAATACCCGGCGGCCCTTTTTGTGGTGCTGGGCGGCATTGCGGCCGGCCTGGCCCTCGGGGCCAGGATCGACCTCGGGACGGGGGGGCTCGGTCTGCACCTGCCGGAGTTTCTCCCCTTCGGCTTTCCGGACCGGGCGGATTTCACCTTTGCCCTGTTCGCCCTGGTGCTGCCCCAGCTGCCCATGACCGTGGGCAATGCCGTGCTGGCGTACACGGATCTCTCCAGGGAGTACTTCCAGGAACGCTCGGCAAAGCTGACCAACAGGTCGGCCTGCCTGAGCATGGCCCTGGCCAACTTTTTCAGCTTCTGCGTGGGGGGCATGCCCCTGTGCCACGGCGCGGGCGGCCTTGCGGCCCACTACTGCTTCGGGGCCAGGACCGCGGGGTCCAACGTGATGATCGGTGGGTTCTTCATTGCCGTGGCTGTCCTGCTCGGCCAGGACGTCATCGCCATCTTCAACCTCCTGCCCATGTCCATCCTCGGCGTCCTGCTCGTCTACGCGGGTCTGCAGCTGGCCCTGACCATCATGGACCTCGAGGGCCGCAAAGAGTACTTCGTGGCCGCGCTCATCCTGGGCATCACCCTGGCCTCCAACCTGGCCGCGGGCTTCATCACCGGCATGATCGTGGCCCAGCTTCTCAAGTGGGAGAAGCTGTCGGTGTAGCCCTGGTTGAGGCATGTTTTCCCTACTGCCGCTGCATCACAGCTGCAAAGATTTTCAGTACAGCTTCAAGGGGATGATTGTGGCCATGGCCTCGAAGTCGCGGTCGTTGTGTAGAAGTATCAGGTCGTGCTCCATGGCGATGCGGGAGATGAGGCAGTCGATTGTGGAGCGGATGGTCACGCCCCGGCGGCGGCAGGTGAAGAAGATGCGGGCGGCCTCGGCGTAGGATTCCACCGCATGCAGGGGATGGTAGAAGCGCTGGGACTGTAGATATTCCTGCAACTTGGCGTACTCGGCTTCGTCCCGGGCGCCCTGGAGAAGCTCCTGGTAGATGACCGAGGTGATGCCGAAGGGAACGCCGCGTTCAAGAATTTCCTGCAGGTTTTCGACCGCAACGGTCTTTGACCCCTTGAAAAAATCGATCAGGGCCGAGGTGTCCACCAGGATCATTTTGCCTGCCGCATCCGCTTGTGGTCGTAGCCCTCGGCAAAGGCGATGCGCCCCTTGAGCTCCAGCAGGTCGCGACGTTTGCGGTTCTCCACGAACTCGCGCAGGGCCTCGTGCACCAGATCCTTCTTGGTCCGGGCCAGGCTGTACTTGAAGGCCTCTGCAACCAGTGCATCGCTCAGCTCTATGTTCGTCCGCATGGCTTCCCCTTTACACCTCTTTATACACACAGAAATACACAGTCAAGGGTGTTTTGAAGTTGGGCACCGCATTCACGATCTGGCCCAGAGGTATCTTCGGAAACCACACAACATGCCTGTGTTGACCACGCCGTCCAGGAGTCTGTGGTCTGGTGCCAAAGAAATTCCAGGCGCGGACCTGCACGATTTTGTCAGTCGGGGGGGAACACCTGACGGCGAGGATGCCTCGGCCAAGACCAAGTCGTCCTTCAGGGGCCTATGTGCTCGACAGCAGTGCGTCGATCTCCAGAGGTGCAGGCTTCCCCGGGTTTTGCAGCAGTGACAGACATCCGTTCGGGCACTTGTTCACGCAGATCCCGCAGCCCATGCATGCGGCCGCGTCCACCCGGATGCCGTCGTCATCCCGAGTAACGGACTCAAAGGGGCAGGACTGAGCGGTCACGCATCTTAACCGCCGTATTGGACGCCGTCTCACATCTGGATTGGCGTTTTTTTCTTTTTTTATCGCCCCCACGATAGACTCACTCCCTCAATTCTGCCAAAAGGGAGATACTGAGAGATCACATTCGGTGATCTTCCCGGGGCACTACAAGGCCCACCTCTATCGCAGAAGGGGGAGTGACAATGGAAGACGCATCGTGCGGAGTCAATCAGCGTAAAGGATTCCTTGGGTATTTCATCGGGAACGTGGAAGCCCAGGGCAAGAGTCCGGCCAAGACGTTTATCGGGTTCATCGTGGCCTGGGTCGCCTTCTTTCTCATCTGGCAGGTGCTGCCCAACCCCGAGGGCCTGTCGGACAACGGCATGGCCGTGCTGGCCATCGTGGTCTGGGCCTCGGTCATGTGGGTATCCGAGGCCATGCCCGTGGGCATTACCGGCATTTCGGTACCCACGCTTTTGATCATGACCCAGGGCATCCCATGGGTAAACGGCAAGCCGCCCATGGATGTGGTCTTTTCAGGATTCACGCGGCATGTGGTCTGGCTGTGTTTGTTCGCCTTTTTTATCGGGGCGATCATGCAGATCCTCAAGCTCGATCGGCGCATCGCCCTAGGCATTTTGACCAAGATCAAGGCCTCCACGGCCGGACGGGTCATCTGGGGTATGTTCGGGGTGAACGTCATCCTGGCATTTCTCATTCCGGCGGCCAACGCCCGGGCGGCCACTCTGCTGCCGGTGGTCAAGGGCATCACCAACCTCATGGGCGATACCCCGCAGGAGCGCAACGCCCGCAAGGCCATCGTTATCCAGTCCCTGGTTTACGGGACCATGATCTGCGGCGTGTTCATCATGACCGCCCACCTGCCTAACCTGATCATGGTCGGCATCTTCGGCGACAACGGCTTTCCCAACCTTGGCTATCTGGATTGGATGCTGTTGCAGTTCCCCTACCTGGGCATGTTCGTGCTCACCCAGTGGTGGGTGCGCTTCCACTTCAAGACCAAGGGCGTGCAGGTGGGCGGCGGGTACCAGTCCATCAAGAAGCAGTACGAAGAGCTCGGTTCCATGTCCAAGCCGGAGTGGGCGTTGCTGGCCATCTTCACCTTCGTGACCATCCTGTTCGTGACCGGCAAGGGCAGCCCCATCTTCGAGTTGCACAATCATCAGCTTGGAGTCATGGCCCTGCTGGGCATGCTGCTCCTGTTCGCCCCCGGGATCATTCCCTGCGGCTGGAAGGCGGTGCAGGAGCGGACCATCTGGGGTACCTTCCTGCTGCTCGGCGGGGCCATTACCATGACCGCGGCCATGTCCAAGTCGGGCCTGGCCGAATGGCTGGCCGACGGCGTGCATGGCTTTGTCATGGACATGAACTGGTGGCAGGCCGTCCTGACCCTGATGATCGGCACGCACATCATCCGCATCGGCATGCTCTCCAACGTGGCGGCCATCGCCATGCTGGCGCCGGTGGTCTTTGCCATGGCGCCCAAGCTGGGGCTGCATCCAGTGTCCTTCACCCTGCTGGTCTGCGACACCGACACCTACGCCTACTTGCTTCCCACCCAGATCACGGCCGCGGTCATCGCCTACGGCTCTGACGAATTCAGTGTCGCAGACTACGCCAAGGCTGGCTGGGTGTGCATCCTTATCGCCATAGCCTACGGGCTGATCGTCATGGCCCCGTGGTACGCCCTGCTGGGCATTCCGGTCTGGGACGGGTCGGCTCCCTGGCCGTACTAGCCTGAGTAACGTTTGACGAGACGAACGCAAGGAGAACGATATGCCAAACATCAGTGCCAAACGGGCGCTTAGTCCCGAACAGCTCCCCAAGAGCTTGGATCAGGTGGAGGTCGAGCACATCGAGACCGATCTGCTGATCATCGGCGGCGGTAATGCCGGGTGTTTTGTGGCCGTGGAGGCCAAGAATCTCGACCCCGGCATGCGCGTAGCCATTATGGAAAAAGGCGAGATCATGCGTTCCGGGGCCTGCTCAGCCGGCATGGACGCCATCAACACTTATATCCCCGAAGGAAAGACGCCGGAAGACCTGGTGCGTTGGTCCCGGGCCCAGGTCGGCGGCGGCCCGCTCAGGGAGGACCTGGCCCTGTCCAACGCCGAGGAACTCAACGAGGCCGTGGACGATCTGGAGCGCTGGGGGTTGCCCGTCCTGAAGGATGAGAGCGGCAAGACCCGCTACCGGGGGAAGTGGGACATCTCTATCCACGGCGAGCAGCTCAAGCCCATCATGGCCGAGAAGGCCATAGAGGCCGGGGCGGACGTCTACAACCGGGTGGCAGGCACCGGCCTGCTCATGGAAGGAGAGAAGTGCGTCGGGGCCATGGGCCTTGGCGTGCGCGACGGCAAGCTCTACGTGTTCAGCGCCAAGGCGGTGGTCAATTCCACGGGCGGGGCCGGCACCCTGTACAAGTCCTACACGGCCGACTCCACGGACTGCGGCTCTCAGATATGGATGTGCCCGTACTGCGTGGGCACGGGCTACGCCATGGGGTTCAGGCAGGGGGCGGAGCTGTCCAGCCTGGAGCAGCGCTGGGTGGCTACCCGGACCAAGGATTTTTGCGGGCCGGTGGACACCATCTCCGTGGGTTACAAGGCGCCGATCATCAACTGCAAGGGTGAGAAGATCCTTCAACAGCGCTACGCCCACCTGGGCGGCGACGCCGCACCACGCTTCATTCGGGCCAACGCGCCCATGAACGAATGGTTGGAGGGCCGCGGCCCCACCTACTGCGACACGCGCGGTCTGGACGACGAGACCAACTGGCGGATGATGTGCGACTACTTGAACGAACGGCCCACCTTTGTGCTTTTCCTGGCAGCACGGGGGCAGGACCCGATCAAGGAGCCCATCGAAATCTTCGGCTCCGACCCCTACGTCATGGGCGGGCACACCATGGGCGGTTTCTGGGTGGACTTAGCGCGCATGACCACCGTGCCCGGGCTGTTCGCGGCAGGGGAGACCGCCGGGGGCAACCCCAACAAGTTCGTGGGCGGGTGCGCGGCCGAGGGCAAGATCGCGGCGAGAGGGGCCTTCAAGTACATGCAGGGCATGGAGCAACCGGCTGTGGATGAAAATCAGGTGGCGGCCGAGAAGAAGCGGGTCTACGCCCCTCTCATGCGCGGCGGGGATTTTGACGGCGTCTCCCCCAGGGAGATGAAGGAACGGTTGCAGCGCCTCATGGACGAGTACGCCGGAGGCTACTCCCAGTTCTACCGCACCAACGAGGAGCGCCTTGACTATGCGCTCAGGCACATCAAGATGCTGCAGAGCCAGTTTGAGTTCCTCAAGGTCGGCGATCTGCACGAACTGATGCAGGCCAACGAGACCATGGACCGGGTGGACGTGGCCGAGGCTGTGGTTCATCACTTGAAGGCGCGCAAGGAGACCCGCTGGGCGGGCTGGCAGACCAGGGCCGATTACCCGGAGCGCGACGACGCCAACTTCGACTGCTTCGTTGAAACGGTGCGCGACAAAGAGACCGGCGAGATCAAGGCCTTCACGCGGCCCTATGAGCAGATTGTGCCAGGTGACCGCTACACGGCTTAAGCGCTATGACCAACAGACAAGGAGGATACCAATATGCCGCCAAGAGTGCTTCTCGATAAATGCAACGGCTGCGAGGGCCTGGCCGAATCCAAGTGCGAGGAGGCTTGCCCAGGCGACCTGATGGCTGTGGACGAGTCGGTCATGAAGGCCTATTGCCGCTCCACCCTTGATTGCTGGGACTGCATGTCCTGCACCAAGGCCTGTCCGCGTAACGCCATCGAGCAGCGGGTTCCCTACCAGCTCGGCTACCACAAAGCCACGCTCAAACCGTTCATGGGCAAGAACACCATCACCTGGAAATCCAAGGACATCCATGGCAACGAGAAGGTGTACAAGTATCGCAACCGCATGGACAGGTGATTACCCGACAACCCCCCATCCCTCCTCGGCAAAGGCAGAGCCTGGAATATCCAGGGCTCTGCCTTTGCCAATTCCAAGCGCTGAGCTACGGAATAAGTACTCCCTTCACAGTGGGTAGGAACACATGGAGCTCCACTGGCATCTGGGCAAAACAGACTTCTTTGCAGGAAATCCCGAGGAGAAATCGGCCTTTTTAGGCAAGGCCCTACGCAGGGTCCTGAAAAAGAACGACATGATCTTTTTCGAGGAGGACCCCGGTGATTCCTGCTATTACCTGGAGACCGGGCTGATCAAGATCTTCCGTATCTCGCCCATGGGCAAGGAACCCATCTTTTTTTTGCGTCGGGCCGGAGAACTGTTCGGACTGGCCGAGGTCATGGAGGGCAAGATCCGCAAGGCCAATGCCCAGGCTCTGGCGCCGTGCGTGCTCTACGAAATCGGCAAGGAGGATTTCGAGGACCTGTTGGATGCCCGCCCCATGCTGGCGCGGAAGGTCATCCAGGTTCTGGGACGCAGACTGCGCTATCTCGGCGAACAGGTGGAAAGTTTGATGGTCTGCGACGTGCGTACCCGGCTGGTCAAACTCCTGGTGTATCTCTGCTACGACTTGCTGCCCGATGCCGAATCCTGGAAGCATCCCGTCACCCTGCCCATGACCCTCACCCAGGAACAGATGGCCGCCATGACCGGCTCCTGCCAGCAGACCGTGAGCGGCATCCTCAAGGGGCTGCAGGATGAGGGGCTCATCGAGGTCCGCGGCAAGATCATCTCCGTGCGAAACCCACTCGCCTTGTTGTCCGTGGCCGAACAGTAGGGAAGGTTGCGCCTACAAGGCATTGATCGATGGCGGGCAACCTTCAGTCGATTTCCTGCTGATCAGGAAACAGGGATTATAATACAGCCTCCCACTAGAGGCCGGGGGAGCTCTTGATAAGTTTCTCCACTTCCAGCGGAGCTGGCTTGTCGGAGCTGCTCTGCAGGGACAGACACTGAGTCTTCTTTCAGTCGAATCCCCCCTCGGAGAAAAAAACCCGGAATCGATAAATAGGACCGCCCCCAGGGCTGAAGGAGTGTTTTTCGGGTCGGAAAAATTGTCGTGGATTGTCAGGTTCCTCAAGACGAGTGAACCTGGTATGAACACGATCACTTGAGAGCGCATCATGAACTCTCCCAGGGAGGAGACCGGTATGAAGGCCTTCCTTGCAACGGCTGTTGTCCTGATCCTTGCGGCCTGGGCGGGGCAAGGCCAGGCTGAGAAAAGGCATGGGCACTCCGGCGCGCACCATGCCCACGAGGCGGTCGAGGTGGTGGATCTCGACCAGGCGCCCAGTGTGGAGCTCATGGTCGAGAAGGACCGCAAAAGCGGCTGGAACCTCACTATTGTCACGACCAACTTCACCTTTGCGCCGCAACTGGTGAACACTGCGCACCGCGAAGGCGAGGGCCATGCCCATCTCTATGTGGATGGGCAAAAGCAGCGGATCTATTGCCCGCATGTCCATGTGGACGGGCTCGAGACAGGACGGCACACCCTGCGGGTGACCTTGAACGGCAACGACCACCGGGAGTATGCCGTGCAAGGCCGGGTTGTCGAGGATACCGTTGTCATTGAGCAGTAGGTGGGAGCCAACAACAGGTGTCAGGAGATGCCATGCACGATGCCGTGACCGTTGCAAAGCTCTCCAAGCGTTTTGAGGGTGTGGAGGCCGTGTCCGATGCCTCCTTCAGCATCGGGCAAGGGGAGCTGTTCGGCTTTCTTGGTCCCAACGGGGCGGGAAAGACCACGACCATCAACATGCTCACAGGGCTGGCCCGGCCCGACTCGGGCACCATCCGCATCGGCGGCGTCGACTGCACCAGGAACCCCCGGGCAGCCCAGCATCTCATCGGCGTGGTCCCGGACGAGAGCAACCTCTACCCCGAGCTGACGGGCTGGGAGAACCTCTGTTTCTGCGCGTCCCTGTATGGGCTGGAGAAGCGCGAGAGGGAAGAGCGGGCCGAGGGGCTTCTCAAGGAGTTCGGGCTGACCCAGGCGGCCAGGCGCAAGTTTGGCGGCTACTCCAAGGGCATGAAGCGCAAGCTGACCATTGCCGCGGGGATCATCCACCGCCCGCAGATCCTTTTCCTGGACGAGCCCACCACGGGCATCGACGTGGCCAGCGCCAGGCTGCTGCGGGAACTGGTCGCCGGCTTGCACCGCTCAGGGACCACAATATTCCTGACCACCCATTACATCGAGGAGGCCGAGCGGCTGTGCGACCGCATCGCCTTCATCGTCTCCGGCCGCATCGTGCGCATCGACAGCGTCGAGGATCTGATCCAGCCGGTCCAGGACAGGCATGTGCTGCAGATCAGCTGCAGCGGCACCATGCACGGCTGTGCCGAGGGCCTGGGTGATGCCTTTCCAGGCCTGGACTTCAGGGTCACCGGGCAGGGGGTGGTCCGGGTGGAAGCCGGGAAGCCCGTTCCGGTCGGCCCCCTGGTCCGCTTCCTGGAAGAGAGGGGAAACGAGGTGGTGGAGGCGCGCAGAATCCGGCCTTCCCTGGAGGACGTGTTCGTCGAGGTCACGGGCATCGAGGCCGAGGCCATGCGCCGCGACAAGGAAAAGAGGGGGGGCGGCAAGTGAAGCTGTGGATCGCCTTCTGGAGCATCCTGCGCAAGGACATGCGCACCTATTATCTGAAACCGCCCAACATCAGCTGGGGGCTTATCTTCCCCCTGGCCTGGACCGGGATGTTCTTCATCAAGTCCGGGAGCGGGCTGGGGAGCATCCCCTCCCTGCTGCCGGGGGTGGTGGCCATCTCCATCCTCTTTGGCACCACCTCCATGCTGGCCGTGACCGTGACCTTCGAGAAGAAGAACCGCTCCTTCGAGCGGCTGCTGCTGGCCCCCATCCCCTTTGAGATCCTGATGCTGGCCAAGACCAGCGGGGCCATCCTCTTCGGCACGGCCAACGCCTTCGTCCCCGTGTTCATGGCCGGCTTCCTCATGGACCTGTCCCAGGTGGCGTGGGTGGTTTTTCTTCCTGCGGTGTTCCTCATCTCCGTGGCCTCGACCTTTCTCGGCCTGTTCATCGCCGTGGCCGTGAGCGAGGTGTTCGAGGCCCAGACCTTCTCCAACTTCTTCCGTTTCCCCATGGTCTTTTTGTGCGGGCTCTTCTTCCCCGTGGACCGGCTGCCCCTGTTCCTGAAGCCCGTGTCCTACGCCCTCCCCCTGACCTACGGCGCCGACCTGCTCCACGGCTCGGTCCACGGCGCCCACCACCTGCCCTATCTCCTGGACGGAGCCATGCTGAGCCTGTTTTGCGCAGGCCTGTTCGCCCTGAGCCTGCACAACATCCGAAAACGGTGGATCATCTGACCTTGGGGCTCCCAAAGCTTGCGCAAAACAGCAAGCCTGGTCCTGCAAGGCCCGACATCGCGCCGGGTGTCGATACTTCGTCGAGGGGAACTATCTGATACTCTACCGTGAAACTGTTGCAGGGGGCTGGGCACGGTCTTCACGATCTGGCCCAGAGGTATCTTCGGAAACCACACAACATGCCCGTGTTGACCGTGCCTCATCCAAGCAGGTTCTTTTTTGATGAACAAACTGGTCACTGGGAGGGGTAACGCTGAAAGATCAGCGGACCTTGTCGCAGCGAACGGCACGGTTGGGTTGGATGGCGATCAGGTCCGGAAGGGCGTTCAGGCAGGCTGGAGAGGCAAGGGTGCAGGCGGCTGCAAAGGGGCATCCGGACCAGGATGATGTTCCATTCTCCCCCTCAACGGTCAGCTTCGGCCCATGCGCATCGATTCCAGCCGCTTCGAGCAGCAGGCGGGTGTAAGGGTGGGCCGGCTGCTGCAGGACCTCCTGCACGGGTCCCGTCTCCACAAAGACCCCGCCCAGCATGACCGCCACATGGTCGGCCATGACCCGGACCGTGGCCAGGTCGTGTGAGATATAGAGGTAGGAGATCCGTTCACGCTCCTGGTAGTCCTTGAGCAGGCTCAGGATCTGGGCCTGGACCGAGCGGTCCAGCGAGGCCACGGGCTCGTCGGCTATGAGGAGCCTGGGACGCAGGGACATGGACCGGGCCAGGCAGATCCGCTGCCGCTGCCCCCCCGACATCTCGTGGGGGTGCCTGGAAAGGAGGTCCGAAGTCAGGCCGACCATGTCCAGCAGGCCGGGCAACCTTTCCCTGGCCCTGGCCCGGGACCAGCCGTGCAGGCGCAGCGGCTCCAGCAACAGCTCCCGGGTCGTGAGAACCGGATTGAGCGAGCCGTCCGCGTCCTGGAAGACCACTTGCAGTTGCTGCCGCAGCTCTTTGCGCGGCCAAGTATGCAGAGCGCGTCCCATGAAACGCACCTCGCCTGCGTCAGGCTCGAGCAGCCCTGCCGTCAGCCTGGCCAGGGTGGACTTGCCGCAGCCTGACTCCCCGACCACGGCCAAGGTCCGGCCGGGCGTGATGTCGAATGATGTCTCCTGCACGGCCTGGGTGCGCTGCCGACACAAAAGCCCCGAGCGAAAGGTCTTGGCAAGTCCACTGGCCTCGATCACTGGTGGTTGTGGCAACGAACGCCTCCGTTGAGCGGCGGGAGCACCGCGGCGCAGGTCTCCCCGGACTGGATGCAGCGGGGCTGGAACCGGCACCCGGGGGGAATGTCGGTCAGGGCCGGCGGTTGACCGGGAATGGGGCGGGGCCTGTCATCCTGCATGGCCCGGCGCAGTGCCTTGACATAGGGGTGCCGCGGGGCCTCCAGCACCTGCTGCGCCGGTCCGGTCTCCAGGATGTGCCCTGCGTACATGACCGCGGCCGAGTCGCAGAGGTGACTGGCGGCGCCCCAGTCGTGGGTGATGCACAGGCAGGCCGCCCCGGTTGCGTCCAGGCACTCGCGCAGCAGGGCCAGGATGCTCCTGCGGACCGTGGGGTCAAGGGAGGTGGTGGGCTCGTCGGCCACCAGGAGCCTGGGGTCCTTGGCCAGGGCCATGGCGATCATGACCCGCTGGCGCATGCCCCCGGAAAGCTGGTGGGGGAACTGATGGAAGCGTTTGCGTGTCTCGGGGATGCGGGTCATGTCCAGGAGCTGCAGGGCCCTGCGCCGGGCCTTTGCCCTGGAGCAGCCGCGGCTGAGCCTGACCGACTCGCTGACCTGCCACCCCACCGGGAAGAGGGGGTTCAGGTAGGCGGAGGGCTGCTCGAAGATCATGCCCAGACCCTGGCGCCTGAGGCGCCGCAGATCACCAGTGGAGAGCGCGAGCAGGTCAACCCCCTCGAAATGGACACTCCCGGAAACACGGGCCTGGGGCGGAAGCAGCCGCAGCAGGGCAAGGGCCAGGATGGTCTTGCCGCAGCCGGACTCGCCCACCAGGCAGGTCCGTTGGCCGGGGGAAAGGGCGAGGCTCACCCCGTCCACGGCACGGACCACGCCTTCTGGGGTGTCGAAGTGGACCGTGAGGTCCTTGACGCGCAGCAGGTCTGTATTGTCCGGGGCGTGCAAGGGATGCATGGCGTACTCCTCAGGCGGCGAATTGCAGTTTGCGCCACTGCGAAAGGGTGCTGCGGGGATCCAGGGCGTTGCGCAGGCCCTCGCCCAGCAGCGTGAAGGCCAGGACGCTCAGAGCGATGGCTGCGGTTGCGGACAGGGAAATGTGCGGGGCCTGCCCCAGCACGGGCAGCCCCTTGATGAGCATGTTCCCCCACTCCGGGGTCGGAGGCTGGACCCCGAGGCCGAGAAAGCCCAGGGCCGCGACCTGGATGACCTTGCCCCCGATGCCCAGGGTGGCGATGGTGGCCGCTGGAGGAAGCACCCCCGGCAGGATGCACCGGCGCAGCACGTACAGCGGGCTGCCGCCAACGGCCCTGGTGGCCTCCACAAAGCCGCGTTCCCGCAAGCCAAGGGCCGTGGACCGGGCCACCCGGGCATACTTGGGCCACCCGGGCAGGGCCAGGGCAATGACCAGGCTGATCATCCCGGGGCCGAGGATGCTGATGCTGATCAGGGCCATGACGATCCCGGGGAAAGCGAAGAAGCAGTCGGTCAAACGCATGAGCACGGGGTCCAGGGGTCTGACATAGGCCGCGCTCATTCCCAGGCCGGTGCCCAGGCAGGCCACCAGCACGGTGACCGAGAGGGCCAGGCCGAGGGAGGGCCGCAGCCCGAAAATGACCTGGCTGGCCACGCACCGCCCCAGCTTGTCGGTCCCAAGGGGGTAGATGAGGCTCGGGCCTTCCAGGCGGTGGGCCAGGTGCTGCTCTTCAGGGTCGTGCGGCGCTATGGCCGGTGCAAACACCGCACACACGATCAACCCGAGACAGAGGGCGGCGCCCGTGACCAGCCCGGGGTGTCGCCACTTAGATCCCATGACCGGGTGCCTCCTGAATCCTGGGGTCCAGCCAGGCCTGGACAATGTCCACGCTCAGGTTGATGAGCACGTAGATGCCGGCAATGACCAGGATGCACCCCTGGACCACGAACACATCCCTGGCCTTGACCGCCTCGACCAGGAGCCGGCCCAGGCCGGGCCAGAGAAAGATCGATTCCACCACCACAGCGCCGCCGAAGAGATACCCCATTTGCGCGCCCAGGTAGGTCAGCACCGGGGGAAGGGCGTTGCGCATGGCGTGCAGGCCGGTCACTTTCCACTCCCGCATGCCCTTGGAACGGGCTGTGATCACGTACTTCTCCTCTAGGGCCTGCACCATGCAGGTGCGCATGAGCCGGGTGGTGATGGAGGCGCTGGCCACGGCCAGGGTCACCACGGGCAGGACGAGGTGGGCTGCGGTCCCGTATCCGGCCACGGGAAGCCAGCCGAGCCAGACGGAAAAGATCAGGAAGAGCAGCACGCCCACGCAGAAGTCGGGGATGGAGACCAGGGCAAGGGACCCGGCCATGGCGGCCCGGTCGAACCAGGACCCCTGCAAGGCAGCGGACAGGGAGCCAACCGGGATGACGATGGCCAGGGCGAGCAGGGTCGCGGTCCCGGCCAGCAGAGCCGACGGCCCCAAGGCCTGCCTGATCTCCGAGACCACGCTCCTGCCGGTCTGGTAGGAATGTCCCAGGTCCCCGCCAAGGGTTCGTTTGAGCCAGAACCAGTATTGCACGTAGAGAGGACGGTCCAGCCCCATCTCCACCCGCAGCTCGGCCACGGCCTCCCGAGGGGGGCTTTCGGACTCGGTCAGGGAGCGCAGGGCGATCTCGGCCGGGTCTCCTGGGCACAGGGCCAGGGATAAAAAAGCGGCCACGCTGACCCCGAACAGCACCGGGACCAGCGAGGCCAGCCTGTTGCACACGAACAGGAGCATGGCTACCGGGACAGGCGCACGGTTTCCAGGTGGTAGCTGCTCTCGGTGGGGTGCATGCGGTAGCCGCTGACCCCCGAAGCCACGGCATCCACGTTGACGTAGTAGTTGAGGTAGATCATGGGCGCATCCTGGAGCAGCAACTCCTGTACCCGGTCGTAGATGGCCTTGCGCCTGGCCTGGTCGAACTCGGTCCGGCCTTCAAGCAACAGCCGGTCGACCTCCTCGTTGCTGTAGTGAAAGGCCCCCCAGCTGCTCTCGATGGTGTTGGCCGAGAAGTAGTCTTGCATGAGGTTGTAGTCCGGATCGGGCACGAAGAGCAGCCCCCGGCCCACCAGGAACATGTCGAAGTCGCCTTGCTTGTGCAGGGCTGCGGCCGCGTCCACCTGGGTCACAACCAGCTCCACGTCGAACCCCACGTCCTTGAGCTGGGCCTGCATGACCTCGGCCGTGGGCGGCAGGGCGGCCCGCTCCGGGTAGGTCACCAAGGTGACTTCCAAGGGTTTACCATCCTTTTCCCTGACCCCGTCCCCGTCCGAGTCGATCCAACCGGCCTCGGAGAGCAGCTTGTGGGCCTCACGCGGATCGTAGGGGAAGCCGCCCGTTTCGGTATTCGCCCAGTAGACCATGGGCGGATAGAGCGTGGAGGCGGACTCGCCGACTCCCTCCAGGACAAAGCGCACCAGGTCCTGGCGGTTCACGGCCAGGTTGGCGGCTTTGCGCACGCGAGGGTCGGAGAACGGCTCCCTGGCCATGTTCAGGCCAGCCATGCGGCAACGGCCGATTGGCGTGCGCAGGATGTCGAACTTCCCGGATTTTTCCAGGGTCGCGATGGCGTCCGGCGGCAGGATCTGGGCGATGTCCAGATCGCCGGCTCGCAGCATGGCCAGGCGGGTCACGGCGTCGGGAACGGCCCTGTACACGACCTTGTCCACCTGGGCCTTCTGCGGGCCCCAGTACATGTCGTTGCGGGTCAGCGTCACCTGCTCCTTGACGGCCCAGTCTGCAAAGACAAACGGGCCTGTGCCCACCGGCCTGACCACTTCCCCTGCCTGATCAAAGGAGGACGGGGCAAGCGGGGCGGTCTCGCCCATGGACAGGTAAGCGGCAAGGGGCGCAAAGGGTTCGCTGGTGGAGAGGGTGAGCGTGTGGTCGTCTTGTGCCTCGACTCTTTCCAAAGGCACTCCCTTGAGCAGTGATCCGACCTGTTGCAGGCGTTCCAGGTTTTCCTTGACCAGCCCGGCGGTGAGCGGCGTGGTGTCATGGAACCGGACCCCCCGGCGCAGGGTGAAGGTCCAGGTGGTCTTGTCTGGCGACACGGACCATGACTCCGCCAGGCCGGGGGTAAGCTTCAGGTTGTGGTCGACCTCTATGAGGTTGTCGACCACCCCGAGCCTCTTGAACACATACCCGGACCTGTGCACGTCCAATGTCTTGGGCCCCCAGGGACCGCCGACGTTGAGAACATTGCCTTGGGCGGCCATTCCCGGGCTTACGCAGAGTATGGTCAGGGCCAGGGCGAAAAGGAGCCTTGAAAATGATTTTTCAGCTACGAGCGGCATAGGTTCCTCCAGGCTGTTTGTTGACACGTAATTCATTATCGTGTCACTAATCAAGTAAGAAAATTGAATTGGTATGAAAAAAAGGGAAAATGAATCAAAGGGGTGGTCGATGCGTGCTGTTCGAGCAATTCCCTGGCAGGACCTGTGGAGGTCTCAAATGGCGGATATGGCCGCCAGAAGCGACACAGGCTACTGGAACCGCCGGGCGTCGGACTACAATGACTTCATCACCACCAGTCGCTTTGACTATGGTGAGCGGATGGCCGATATCCTGGCCCGGGAGGGGGTGGTCACTCCTCAAATATCGGTCCTGGAGATCGCCTCGGGCGTGGGTGCGGTGACGCTTCCCCTGGCCCGGCGCGTGCAAGACCTCACGGCACTCGAGCCGGCTGAGGCCATGGCCGGCCTGTTGGGAGCAAACATCAGGTCCAATGGCCTGGGCAATGTCAGGATCGTGGTGGAGGACTTTGCCTCCTTTGCCGCCGCAGCCGGGGACAAATCCTTCGACCTCGTGTTTCTGTGCCATGCGGCCTGGCAGTTCCCGGACATCGCCCGGCTGGTCGGCGAGATGTCACGGCTGTCCCGCTCCTGCTGCTGTTTGGCCGACACCATGGGGGCTGGAGACGCCGAGCAACGGGATATGCAGAACCGCCTGTGCATCGATGCGCCCACCCTTGACCGGTCCCTGTATCTCTACAACGTGCTGCACGAGCTGGGGTGGCCGGCCAATATGACCTCCCTGCGGCACGTCATGCGCCGTTCTCCGGGATCGGCCCGGTCCATGTGGTCCAACCTGGTTTCAAAGTACCGGGAGGTCTCCCTTGAGGACGAACGGATCATAGGCGAGCACGTGGAAGCCCGCTGCGTGGACGGGATCTACGAGTCTCCGGGGACCATGGCCCTGATGTGGTGGAGTGTGGCATGAGCACGCAGATGAACAATGCAACAGCGGTGCGGGACGAGCTGGCCGACGCATCCCACTGGGAGCGGGTGTGGGCCGAGCGCTGGGACAGCCGTGAGGCCATGTACGTGGGCGAGGCCCACCTGGGGTACTGGCAGGCACGGGCCGAGGACTTCTCCGACGGGCGCCGCGCCTGCGACTACGACTTCGGCCGCCGCATCGCGGCCGCACTGACGCCGCACCTGCCCCCCAGGGCCGAGGTGCTGGACGTGGGCTGCGGTCCCGGCAGCCTGCTCATCCCCCTGTCCCAGGCGGGTCACCGGGTCACAGCGGTGGAGCCTGTCCAGGAAATGGTCGAGCAGCTCAAAGCCAATGCCGCGGCCGCCGGGGTCGGGGGGTACGAGGTCATTCCCAGCCTGTGGCAGGATCTAAATGTGGAGGCCCTGGCGAAAAGGTTCGACCTGGCCCTGTCCGCCATCACCATGTGGATGTTCCGCGACCTGCGCACCCAGCTGGAGCGGCTGGAGCGGGTCTCGCGCGGGCTGTGCTGCGTGGTCGGGGGCGCAGGCCTGGAGACCAGCGGACACAGCGACGGTCTGTGGAGATCAATCATGGGTGACGCGGCCCAGCCCGGCTACTCAGAGTTCCCGCTGGTCTTCAACCTGCTCTACGCCATGGGCAGGCTCCCCGAGGTGCGTATCGTGGATTACCGTACCGAGCGCTCGGTGGAGAGCAAAATCAGGCAGCAGAAGCTGTTCTATGCCAAGTACACAAGGCTGACCCCGGAGAAGGAGTCGCTCATCGAGGGCGCCGTGCAGGCCTCGGGGGTCAATGGATTGGTCACGGAGTCCTGCCGGGCTTCCGTGGTCTTCTGGAGGCCCTTGCCCACGGGTTGAATCGTGTGCCTTCTCCTGTCATTGTGTTTGAAGTCCTTCGTATCGACTCCCTTTGATAATGGCTCGTCTTTGCCTGGTCGTGCGCATGACAGGAGAAGCTCGTTCATGATGCCTGAGGCCGATGCCGCCTGAGCTGCAGCAGGCTCTTGAAGATGCGGCCCGGCTCTGCCTGCGGGTCCTGCCGCTCATGCTGGCCGGTTGCCTGGCCGGGAGCGTGTTTGTCCACTCGCGCTTGGGCGTCCGCTGCGGCAGGCTGCTCGAGCCCCTGTCGCGATTGGCCGGGCTTGGGTCACGCAGCGCCATGTACCTGGCCCTGTGCCTGCTCAACCAGGTGGCGGCCAACGCCTACCTGTCAACGCTGCTTCGTGACCGGCACATTGAAGACAGGAGGCTCCTTGGAACCTACCTGGTGGGGTGGCTGCCCGCCAGCAGTCACTATTATGTCTTTTACTTCGCCCCGGTCCTGCTGCCGGGTCTGGGGCTGAAAACAGGATGCACGGTGCTGGGCCTCTATCTCCTGGGCAGTCTGCTCATCTGCACCGGCGGCCTGTTGCTGCTCCGCTTCCAGGGAGCCGCCACGCCCAGCCGCGTTTTCCCGGATATGGAGGCCGTCCCCTTGCCGTCCTGGCCCGGGTGGCGAACCACCCTCGCGGCCGGCATCGAGCAGTTCGTACGCATTGCACGGGTCTTCGTTCCCTGCATTCTGGTCGTTGCCATACTGCTCAACCTTCCCCTGACCCGGGCGATGATAGACGGTCTGGGCGGTGTGCTGACACGGGTCGGGCTGGCCGGGGGAGGGGTGGTGGTCGTGATCACGGCCCTGCCGAGCATGATGGGCGGTTTTGCCACGGCCATCGCCTCGATCCAGCAGGGGGTGCTGTCCCACGAGCAGATCGTGCCCGTGATATTTCTGTCAGCCATCGGGCACGCCCTGTTCTCGGCTTTCTCCCATTTTCTCCCCACCAACATGGCCATCTTCGGCCCAAAGCGCGGATTCCGATTGACCTTTGCCAGCCTGGGCGTGCGCCTGCCCTGTCTGGTTGTGGTGCTGTCCTTAGCCCTTGTGCTCTGAAAGAAGCCCTTGAGAAGCCGTCGGCGAGCCCAGCCTGCCCGACAGCAGTTCGTTGATCTCCAGCGGCTCCGGCTTGCCGGGGCTTCGCACCAGGGACAGACAGCCGTTGGGACACTTGTCCACGCATACCCCGCAGCCCATGCACTTGTCCGCATCCACCCGGATGCCGTCCCCCTCCTGCGTGACGGCCTGGAAGGGGCAGGCCTTGACGCACGCCCCGCATTCCACACAGCTCTCAGCATCGCACGCCACCACATACCCCGACGAGCAGAGCATGGGGATGCCGTTGCGCATGGCCTGCATGGCCCCGCAGCAGCAGGGGCAGCAGTTGCAGATGGCGTAGAAGCGCTCCAGCATGGCGTCCTTGAAAAAGGCGTGGTGCACGTGGCCGCGCTCGTGCTCGGCCGTGAGGATGTCCACGGCCTCGGACTGGGAGATCTTGCGGGCCCGGTCGGGGTGGTGCTCCAGGATGAAGGGGGCAAAGGGGTCGCCCACGATGAGGCAGACGTCCAGGGGGAGGCAGGGGTTCGTCCTGACGGTGCGGCAGGGGCACGCAAGCGCGGCGATGTGGCCGGGGTTGTCAAGGAGCAGGTCGCGGGCCTTGGCGTAGGGGATGACCGGCTCCAGGTCGGGCAGGGCGATGTCCCGGTTCAGGGTGACCAGCTTGGAGGCGGCATTCGTGGACACCACCTTGCCGTGATAGGTGTCGGCAAAGGAGATCTTTTTCGAGCGGGCGGAAGGCTGCGTCTTTGGCGGGTGACGTCTGGAGAACCATTTGGCAAAGGGCGCCAGGGTCCGGGTCAGAGGGTGCTCGCCCAGGGCCACGCCGATGTAGAGGTAGGGCCAGCGGGCGTAGGCGTAGCCGTGCAGCCAGTCGAAGAGGGAGTAGCCCGGGATCCGCCGGCCCTGGCGGTAGAATTCACGGGTGGAGGGTTTGATGGAAAGCGGCATGATGGCTCCTGGTTGCAGACCCAATCCTGGATCAGCGTACCAGGACCGGTAACCGATGTCAGGCCCGAACAGCCTGTTGAAAAAGTCCCTTTCAGCAGGCCGTTCAAAAACCACGCTGGCAACCCGGCTTCGCATAAGCTTCCGTCTCCGCTCTGGCTTCGCCGGGACAAGTCGCCGTGGCATGGAGCGTGAAAAAAGTCCAAGGCCGAAGCGTATTTGGCATACGTGAGGGTTTGGACTTTTGAAACAACGCAGTCCCTCCTTCGCACAAGGCTACGGAGGGCAGGCCAGCGGGGATTTTT
>CAZQOG010000034.1:0-23053 GCA_964594925.1 uncultured Desulfohalobiaceae bacterium | reverse complement strand
TGCCCCGTCCGGACCATTGCGGCTGCATCCTTCGTACCCGCAACGCACCTGTCTTGCGCCACTGGGCAGCGGCAAAGGTGTTGGCCACCAGGTCGCCTTCCACGGCCTCCAGAAAGGCTTCCGCTATCCTGGCGTCGTCCTTTTCGGAGATCGCCGGCGAAACGTTCAGCCAGATGGAGGTCTGGCCGTTTTCATCCTCTTCTTCAGCCAGTTGGTAATCCAGGAAGGAGCCGCCAAAGCGCTGCGGCAGGACCTCCTCGAGCACCCGGACAGCGTCGCTGCCAACCAGGGAGACGCCCTGCCCGGTCAACTTGCTGAAGCTGTGGATGTCCCGGACGTGGGTGGTGTATCCAAGCTCCTGCAGGGGGCACCCACACTCCCTCTCCTCAAGTACGGCGTAGTCGTCGCTTTCAACGTTGAGCATGATCTTGGGTGCTGAGGTGAGCAGGGAGGTGAAATAGAGGGCGTCCACATCCTGTCCGGCCTCGGGAACGTGACGGGAGGCCTGGATCAGCGCCAGGGAATCCTTGAAGAGGTGATTGTCATTGCTGCTGATCGGGTTGAGGCAGCCGGCCCCAATGACGCCTGTCTCCGCGCAGGAGTACATGGAGTAAAAATCAGCCCCGGTCCTGGTTACCGTCCGGACTTTGGCCGGAGTGACCGGCTCCCCCCCGCCGGTGAAGGTCGCGCCTTTCAGTGAGATGCCCAGCTCATGTGCCGCCACACATATCCTCAAACCCAGGCTCATGTACCCCCTGAAAAGAAACCGCCCCTTCTGCTGCAGCAGTTTCTCCAGCATTTTTGCAAGGCGTTGGGGCTGATCAAGGGGGATGGGCAAGGGATCCGGGTACGGGTAGCCGTAAAAGCGCAGAGCCCCCATGAAGCCTTTTTTAATCAGGTACTGCTTGAGCCGTTCCCCCTGCGATGTGGCCTCCAGGGTGCAGGGATTGAACATGTGCACCTCCCGGAACCCCCCTTTGGCTGCGCGCAGGAGCAGGCGGGGGCCCAGGGCGCCGGGAAAAGCGCCGAACCACATGATCAAGGGGGCGTCGCCCATCCCGATCGTGCTGTAGTACACGAGGTCGAGGATCGCTTCAGAGCCAATGTGGTCCAGGGACATGGTCACCTGGACGCCTCGGCCGCTCGAGCCGCTCGTGGCGGTCTTGAAAGCCGGCCCCAGGAATGGGTTGTCAAAGTCTTCGGGAACGACAGCGTATTCAAGGCTGCCCCGCCGGACAGTTTGACGGCCCTTGAACTCCTCGAAGGTGAAGTAGACACCGGCCCGGCGCAGGGCGTGGAGTGCAGCCTCCAAGCCGTCTGATTTCACGAGGCTCCTGACGTCTTCCAACCCGCAGCCGGCATGATCGAGCAGGGGGTGGTAGGGGCTCGATGCATGGCCAAAGATTCTGGTCTCGGCCAGCCGGAGGAATGTTTCTTCACGTTCGGCCAACCGGCGCCGGATGATCGCCCGGGCCTGCTCCGGGTCCAGCGGGAGCTTCAGATAGTGGCGCATGCCCCGCGCAAAGGAAGCGGTCATGCTCAACCTGTTGAACAGATTCTGCACGTTCAATCCTGCGGGGCAATAAATGTTCCGGTCACAGGGAAGATCCCAGAGCCCGGTCGGCGTGATCGATGAACCTGGGGTCCCAGAACTGATCGGTCGGTATGATGGAGTCAATCAATCCTTTGCCGTGAAACCACTCCTGATAAGCCGTGATGCTCTCCACGCTTATGCTGCCGTCACTCCTGATTGTCGGCCAGCAGCTTCTGTGCAGCAGGTCTTCACTTCAGTCTCACGAACTCCACATCCAGGCCTTGCTGCTCGAAGAACCCTTCCTCCTGGGCGATGAAGTAGGGCCCGAAGTTCAGGTAGGCATGACCAGGGCTTTGACCAGCCGCAAAGGCTCTGCATGCGGTGCTAAGCAAGGCAGCATAAGGGAATTATACGCCATGAGCAGGATAAAAGTTTTCCAAAAGCGATGCATGGCTATTCCATTTTTTGAATTCCGCAAAATCGGTCAACCGGCCGGTGATTCTGCAATCTGCATTGAGCTGAAGTTTTCCACGTCCAATCGCAACTCACGAAGTTCGAATGATCAACCAGCTGGCCCGAGCACCTGAACGGCATGCTCCACAAAGCGGGGTTCCCAGAATTCTTCCGCTGGGAGGACCCGGTCGATGAGGCCCTGTTTGAAAAACCAGGTCTGAAGCTCTGTCACGCTTTGGATGTTGATTTTTCCGTCTGTGCGTGCGGTAGGCCAGCACAGCCGAGCGAGCAGCTCCTTGTCCAGGCTGGTATGCCTGGCGATGATCTCGATGTTTCGTTCGGTCTTGCCGGAGTTGAACTGCCGGACTCCCTGGAGATAGGCGGTCATGAAGGCCTTGCCTGCTTCCGGATCTTTGGTGAGCAGGTTGGGCCCGAAGGCAACTATTCCCTGTTGAAAACCTGGACGAGCTTGACCGGAGGTTTTCAGAAGGACGACATGACCGCTGTCCAGGGCGCGGCTCAGATGCGGCTCGTTGAGTAAGGAAAGGTCGACGGAGTCAGTGGTAAAGCCCTGGATCCGACTGGCTTGGTTGGCAATTGAGACCACCTCAATGTCTTGCATGGACAGTCCCTGCTCCTCCAGCAGTTGATCCGTGACGTATTTGGCAGGTGAGGTGGCCCCCGAGGCAGCAAGCCGCTTCCCCTTGAGCCATTGGGATTGTGCGGTGGTGCCATCCTGGACCAGATCCTTGCGCACCAGAATGCCCTGTGAGCCGCACCCAGTGGGCTCTTCGTGGTTCCTGTCGGCCACGAAACGGATTTTCCCGCCCTGTTCGATTGCATTGAAGTAGCTGGCAAAGGGTGTACCTGCCACTACGTCCACGTCTCCGACCATCAGGGCGGGAATGGTCTTGGAGGATTCGGTGAAGCGGACAAACTCCACCTCCAATCCCTGTCCTTCAAAATAGCCCTCTTCCTGGGCAATAAAATAGGGTGCGAAGGTCAAATAGGGGGTGACCACGGCCTTGATCTTTTTCATCTGTGCTGCCGATGGGGTCGTGGCTATGGTCACGGCGCATATGATGAACAGAATGCACAAGGATCGCGGGACGTTGATAGTCATCTTTGATACTCCAATGGAAGAAAGGCTTTAAATTCAGGGTTGGTTGTTTCCAAGAAGGAAACGATGAGCGGATGATCAGCCCTCAGTCGCGCATTGCCGGGCAAGAAAAGAGAACATGAAAAACCTAGAAACCAGAGTCCAATTTCACCGACCTGTCAAGAAGATTATCTGGAAATCAGAAGCGGCATGAGCTTGCCCCGGCCGACCCACTGCGGCGCCTGACGTTTGACCCTGAAGATATCCCCCTTTTCCCATTGGCCCCGCGGCAAAGGGATTGGCCACGGTGTCGCTTTCCAGGGCCTGAAAAAAGACCTTTTTGACCTGGTGTTCGTCGGCAATGGGAATTGCAGGGGATACCAGCAGGCAGACTGTGGTCCTGCCCCGGGCGTCCTCTTCTTCGGCGAGTTGGTAGTCCAGGGGGGAGCCCCCGAAGCGGGCCGGCAACACCTCTTCCAGGACCCGAATGGCGTTACTGCCCACCAGGGAGACACCCAGTCCCGTCAGCTTGCTGAAGCTGCGGATGTCACGCACGTGGGTGGTGAAGCCGAGTTGGTGGAGGGGGCAGCCGCAGTCACGCTGATCAACATATCCGTAATCGTCGCTTTCAACGTTGATCAGGATCTTGGGGGCATACGGGAGCAGAGAGGTGAAGTAGAAGGCATCCACCTCCACGTCAGGGCCGGCCACACGGCGCCTCCCTTGAATCAGGGCCAGGGCGTCGCTGTGCAGGTGCACGTCGTTGCTCCCCTCGGGATTGAGGCAGCCGTTGCCGATGATGCCGGTGTCCGAGCAGGAGTAGATGGGCTAAAACCCGGCCCCGGTGGCGCGCACGGTGCGGACTTTTGCCCCGGGTCACGGGTCCCCCCCGCCGGAGAAGGTCACCCCGGTGAGGTCCAGCCCCAGCTCGTGAGCCGCAAGGCAGACCCTGAGCACCATGCTGGCATAGCTGCGAAAGAAAGCCCGGCCGTGCTGCTGCAGGATTTGGTGGAGCCTGTGGGCCAGGGCGCTTGGGTCACCGATGGGGAATGCTCGAGGTTCCGGGTAGCGTATGCCGTGGCGGTGCAACAGCCCGAAGAAGATTTTTTTATTCAGCCGCTGCTGGGCCAGGCGCAGGGGGTTGGTCAGCTCAACAGCCTTTGGGTCGCAGAGGTAGACGAGGGGGAAACCCGCCCTGGCGCTGCGCAGCAGGTGCCTCGGGCCGAGAAATCCCGGGAAGGACTGGAACCACAACACCTTCGGTGCTGCGCTCAGGTCGAGCACGTCGGCGTAGATGCAGTCGTAGAGGGCTTCCGAGCCGACATGATCCAGGGACAGGGTGACCCGGACCCCCGCACCGGTGGAGCCGCTTGTGGACATGGTGTACCCGGGACCCAGCCTGGGATTGTCAAAGGCCGCCGCATCCACGGCATACTCCTTCACTCCCGAGCGCCGCACCGGGGTGCGGCCCTTGAACTCCTCGAATGTGAAGTAGACGCCTTCCTCACGCAGCTTTTGCAGGGCATTTTCCAGCCCCTCGCTTGTGACGAGCCTCTCCAGGTCGGTGAACCCGCACCGGGCTTCCTTGTGCAGGGGAAGATAGGGGCTGTGCGCAAATCCGTAGACACGCTTCCGGACCACATCGAGGAAGGACGCCTCCCGCTGCTGGAGCCTGCGCGAAATGGTCTGCCTGGCCTCATCCGGAGTCAGGCGGTGCTTCAGGTAGGAGTTCACCCCCGGAGGAAAGTAAGCTTGGAGCTCATGGCGCACCGCCCCGGTGTGCCAGATGCAGGGGGGGATGCGGCCTCCAAGCCGCCTGATTCCACGATACTCCTGACGTCTTCCAACCCGCAGCCGGCATGATCGAGCAGGGGGTGGTGGGGGCTCGATGCATGGCCAGAGATTCTAAATTCGGCCAGCCGGAGGAATATTTCTTCAGGTTCGGTCAACCGGCGCCTGATGATCGTCCGGGCATGCTCCAGGTGCAACGGGTGCTTCAGGTAGTGGCGCATGCCCCGCGCAAAAGAAGCGTTCATGAACAGCTTGTTGAACAGGTTCCGCACCTTCAATCCTGCGGGGCAAGGAATGTGCCGGTCACCGGGAAGATCCCAGAGTTCGGTCGGCATGCTCCACGAACACGGGGTCCCAGAACTCCTCCACGGGAACGACCCGGTCGATCAGGCCCTGGGTGAGGAACCACTCCTGGAGGTCCAGAACGCTTTGGGTGGAGATTTTCCCGTCTCTGCGGATGGTGGGCCAGCAGAGCCTTCTGACCAGGTCTTCCTCGAGTTCGGTGTGCTTGGCGATGATGGCCACGTTTCTCTTTGTCTTTCCCTTCATGTATTGCCGCACACCCTCGAGGTAGGCGGTGACGAAACGCCTGCCGGCTTCCGGGTCCTTGTCGAGCAGGTTGGGTCCAAAGGCGATGACACCCTGTTGGAAGTAGGGACGGGCCTGCCCGGAGCTTTTGAGGACCAGGGCGTGGCCGCTGTCCAGGGCCCGGGTCAGGTGCGGCTCGTTCAGGGCGGTGATGTCGATGGAATCGGTGGCAAAGGCCTGAATACGGTTCGGGGTCGGGAGGAAGCTCAACTCCAGGTCGTCCTGGGAAAGGCCCTGCCCCTCGAGAAGCTGATCCGTCACATACCTCCCGGGGGAGGTGCTTCCAGTCACTGCCAGGCGTTTCCCCAGAAGCCATCGGGGCTGGGAGGTCGTGCCGTCCCGGACGAGATCCTTGCGCACCACAATTGCCTGTGAGCCGCAGCCGGTCGGTTGCTGGTGCCCCCTGTCGGCCACGAAGCGCAGCTGGGCACCCTTGGCAATAGCATTGAAATAGCTCGCGAAAACGGTCCCGGCGACCACGTCGACATCCCCGGAGATGAGCGCTGGGATGGTTTTGGCCGAGTGGGTGAAGCGGATGAACTCGGCCTCGACACCATGGCGCTCGAACATGCCTTCTTCCTGGGCTATGAAGTAAGGTGCAAAGGCCAGATACGGGGTGACCACCGCCCTGACCTTTTTCATTTCGGCCTGCAGAGAGGACACGGTCAGCAGGAACAGCAGCACGACGAAGGAAAACAATCTTCGGGCTCGAGCACCATGCCGGCACATACGTTTCACTCCTTTGCTTGCTGTGGGCGCTGATCTGTGTGTTCGTGGTTCAATCCGAGGGCGTTGCTCAGAGCCAGCGGGATAATGGGCATGTACTTTCCCCGTTTTGTCCACAGTGGATCGCGCCGGACAATTTTCAGGGCGTGGT
This sequence comes from uncultured Desulfohalobiaceae bacterium, assembly GCA_964594925.1. Taxonomy (GTDB): domain Bacteria; phylum Desulfobacterota; class Desulfovibrionia; order Desulfovibrionales; family CAZUBS01; genus CAZUBS01. The sequence goes on along the minus strand of CAZQOG010000034.1, from coordinate 16,711 downwards.
TCCCGGACCACATGGCTGCGGCAAAGGTGTTGCTGCAGTCGCCAAGACCTTGCAGGAAGACCCGGGCCAGCTCCTGCTCGTCGGCAGGTCCGACCCGTGGAGAAACCACAAGGCTGATGCGGACTGAGCCCTGAGCATCCTCGCCTTCCTGAAGCTGATAGTCCTGCAAGGTTCCACCGAAGCGGGACGGAAGGAGTTCCTCAAGGATATGCTGGGCATCGTTCCCCACCAGGGTGACGCCCTGGCCGGTCAGCTTGCGAAAGCTGTAGATGTCGGAGATGTGCCAGGTCAACCCCGCCTCTCCCAGGGGGCAGCCGCACGACCGCTGCTCCAGGACTCCGCAGTCGTCGCTTTCCACGTTGAGCAGGATTTTTGGGGCAGATGCAAGCAGGCTGGTAAAATGAAACGCGTCCACTGTCCGGTCCCATCCGGGAACGTTTCGCGAGGACTGAATAAGGGCCAGGGAGTCCATGAAGAAGTGGATGTCGTTTTCGCTGTGCGGGCAGAGGCAGGCCCTGCCGATATTCCCGGTCTCGGATGTGGAGTAGTTGGAGTAGTAGCGTGCCCCGGCACTGTTCATGGTGGCCATGCGTGCCTTGGTGGGCGGCTCCCCGCCTCCGGAAAGCACTGCCCCTCCGAGGTCCAAGCCTCGGCGTTGGGCCTCGATACAGAGCTTGAGGCACATGCTCAGCAGCCCCCTGAACAGGCACCTGCCGTGACGTTCAGCCACCTGGTGCACGTGCTCCGCCAGCCAGGGGAACGAGTCCAGCGGGAGGGGGACCGCGTCAGGAATCCTGTGGCCGTGGAGCCGGGCAAAAGCCCTGAAACCCCCCGCCTTGATACGTGAACTCAGCCGGGCAGTCAGTGACCGGTCCGAGTCGATGAGCGGGTTGAACCATGTGTGGGGAGTGAGCCCGTTCTTGAGGTGGCGCAACAGCACTCGGGGCCCCAGTGCCCCTGGAAAGGCCTGGAAGCAGAGGATTATTGGTGCTTCCAGCATCTCGAGTGCGTGGTAGAACAAAAGCTCGTGCTGGGCCTCCCAGCCCACATGGTCCAGGGACATGGTAACCCGGTTGCCGCGCCCGGTGGTTCCACTGGTGCTTGCCGTGAAGTAGCTCGTCAGGAGGGGGTTGTCGAAATCGGCGGCATCCACTTGGTAGGTCCGCCCGTGACGCTGGATGGGCTGGCGGCCCTTGAATTCGTCAAAGGTGACGTACACGCCTTCCGAGCGGAGCTGGTGCAGGGTATTTTCAAGACCGTGCACCCTGACGGATTTCTGCAGGTCAGCAAACTCGCACCCCGCATGTTCCAGCAGTGGCAGGTATGGGCTGACAGGGTTGCCGTAGACGGCCTTGTGCACCAGGCTGAGAAAGTTTTTGTCACGGAAATCGAGACGGGTCCTGAGATCCAACAGCACACCGTCAACAGTATTTTTTTCTCGCAGAAAGGGGGAAAGCCCTTTCAGTAGTGAGGCCGCCATTCGCAGATTTTTCACAGCGTCATGAACCAAAGGACCGGGTAGTTGCCCATTGTACGGACTACACTTCCTTGTGGCAGCGTGGTAGCAAAAAATATTGCTGACACCGGGTCACCGGCAAGGGCCGTTTCTGGATGCAAGGGTTGCAAGGTGCCTTCTGGAGTGTCCCGTCTCGAATATCGAGCACGTTCACCCCTGGTGGATACTTGCCAGGCAATGCCTGATTCCTCTTAGCTCACTAGGACTTCTGGAGACAAGGATGAAAGTGTCTGAAATTTTTCCAGGCTCGGAATTGCGAACCACCTGGGGCGCGTGTTTGCTGGTGGTACTTGTGGCTCTGCTGCTCTGCGGTTGTGCAGGTTCCGGCAACAGTAAACTGCAAACGCACCCTGGCCCAGCCGAGGTGGGCTTTCTCCCCAAGAGCGTTGTCCAGACAGCCAGGTCGCAAATAGGGACAGGTTATCTCTGGGGTGGGCGGTCTCCCGTGACGGGGTTTGACTGCTCAGGGTTGGTGTGGTGGGTGTTTTATCAAAATGGCGTGCACCTGCCACGCCGGACAGGGGAGCAGGTCGGGGCAGGTCGCCCTGTGGAACGGGGACAGCTGGAGCCGGGTGACATTGTTTTCTTCAAGAGTGAGGCCGGCCTGCACGCCGGAATCGTTACCGGGGAAGGCACCTTTGTGCACAGCCCCAAGAGCGGGGGGAGGGTCAGGGAGGAGCCTCTGTGGTCGGACCACTGGTCGCAGCGGTTCCTCGAGGCCCGCAGAGTCATCTGAGGCTTAGAAATGTACCAGCCGCCCGGTGTCGTTCAGGCAGATCAGCCGTGGCCCCGCTTCGGAGACCTCGATGACGCTGACCGAGGCTGCCTTTATTTCCATCCGGTTCATGAGATCCAGGGGAATCCCCAGGTAGTAGGCCAGAACGGTGCGGATGGGGTCCCCGTGGGAAAAGACCGCAGTCACTGAATCGGGGAAGCGCTGCCTGAGGCGTTCCACCTCGCCGACCATGCGCTGCTGGACCTGCAGCATGAGCTCGCCCCCGGGGATCTGGACCCGGCCGCGGTTGGCCCGAAAGCTCCTCCAGGCGGGCTGGGTGCGCAGGTCCTCGACCTTTTGTCCCGCCCACTGCCCGAAGTCGACCTCTGTCAAGGCCTCACTGACAGCGACCTCCAGTCCTGTCTTGTCGCCGAGGGGGGCGGCTGTTTCCCTGCACCGCTCCATGGGGCTGGAGAGGATACGCTCCACCGGTATGAGGGAGAGCCGCTCCACCAGCTGCTGCGCCTGGACACGGCCTTCGTGGTTGAGGTGGATGCCCTGGATGCGGCCGGCCACAAAGCGGCCCATGGAGTCGTTGCTGCCGTGCCTGATCAGTAGGAAGGTCGCCATGGGTTCTCCTGGGCCTTTGGCTTTCGTGTGTCTGTACAGTTGGAAGAGCGGGGTTGATCAATGATCTCATCCATGCACTCAGAGCCTAGAACTTTGCAGGGATACAGTCAAAAGAGAACATGAAATGGTCGGGTTGCAAGACGCAAAATGCCCATTGATCAGATTCTGCCGGAGAAAGTTCAGCCCGGCCAGCCATGCTTGGATCGTCGGCCGGTGAGGGTATCGATGCTGATCCGCCAGACCATGCACAGCCTGAGTCCGCTGTCGTCGAAGAACCAGTCCTTCATTCCCGAGTAGTGGTGCATGATGCACTGCAACCCTTGCGTGCGTTGCAGGGGATTCTCGATCATTTCGGCCGAGCCAAAGCCGACCACACTCTCATAGGCCATGGACCACTTGCACCCGGCTGCAGGGCTTGGCAGGGGGCGCACCAGCCGTTCGAGCTCGAAGCAGACCCTGGGGTTGGCCTGCAGGTGGTCGACCTTGAGCCCCTCACGGCCGGTGTGGAAGAAGATGGCCTTGCCGTCGTACCCGAAACAGAGGGGCACGCAGTAAGGCCGGTCCCCGCGGCTCATGGCCAGGCGCATGACCTGGCAGTCGCGTATGACGGCGTTGATATCTGCCGGGGCGGTGAGGGCTCTTTCGGTATGACGCACGGGTAATCCTCCAGGCCGCAAGACATGCTGCGGCGTGATCGGTTTCTTCCCGGGGGCCGTGGGGCACCCGGAGAAAATGGGCGGTCAGAGCAGATCTCAGCCGGGGGCGGGGGATGATCTGAGAAGGTCCCGGTTCCTGGATCTCTGGCTGAGCCAGATGCCGGCGAACACGCAGCCTGCGGCAGCGATCTGGGAAGGGTTGAGGGACTCGTCCAGAAGGGTCCAGCCGAGCAGCACGGCCACCACGGGGATGAGGTTGATGAAGGCCGAGGCCCGGCCGGCCTCGATGCGGCTCATGCCCCAGTTGTAGAGCCCGAAGGCGCCCAGGGTGGCGCCGACCCCGAGAAAGGCCAGGACCAAGACCTGCTGCGTGGACCAGCCAAGCCAGTCGCCCCGGATCACTGCTGCCGCTCCCGGCAGGAAGAAGACAGCCCCGCCCAGGGTCTGCAGCCCGGTCAGGGTCCAGGTGGAGTAGCGGGCGCTGAGGCGCTTGATGAGCACCATGTAGGCGGCGGCACTGGCCATGGCCCCGAGCTCGAGCAGGTTGCCGAGCAAAGGGTTGGATGCGCTCTCTGTGGCCGATCCGGCCAGGGTCAGCCAGGCCACGCCGAGCACGGAGAGCACGAGCCCGCCCACGGCCTGGGCGGGCATGCGTTCGGACAGGGCCAGGCGTGCCCCAAGGACCACCATCAGGGGCACCGTGGCCGAAATGACCCCGGCCTGGGACGAGGTGGTGAGCTGCAGGGCGTGGGACTCGAGAAGGAAGTAGAGGCATGGCTGGAGCAGGGTGAGCAGCAGCAGCGGCCCCCAGTCCCCCTTGCGGTAGGCGCGGGGCCTGAGCCGGGCGGCAAAGGGGAGCATGACCGCCAGGGCCACGACCATGCGCAGCCACATCACGGTCCAGGGGCTGATCCCGCTGACGGCAACCTTCATGGCCGAGAAGGAGCCCCCCCAGAGGCAGACGGCGGCAAGAATCGCGGTCACGGGCAATACGTTGTCAGGCACGCTTTTCATGGTCCGGGGCAGCTTCCGGTTCAATGGGTGTGTCACAGCTTTCACTTTCCTCACCATCAAGGGCAAGAAGCCGCTCTTGCACGAAAAAGATCCGGGGTCAAAGCAAAAGATGCAATCTTTTTCATGGGTCACCGAGTCCGGCAGCGGGAGGTGGCATGTTTCGTCATGGGACGTTGCCTGCCAGCCGAGGGACATCTTGACTGGCCGGTGCTTGTCCGCAATCATGCGGTCTGTTCCCCAGCACGAAACCACCGGAGGAGAGAATGGATCCTGTTGAGTGCCCCAACTGCACCAAAGACATCACCGGCCATGGCGTGGAATGCCCCTACTGCGGCACGGCGATTCCCGGCCTTTCACCCGCCAGGCAGGGGAAAAGAAAGCCCCTGGTCACCTCCGGCCTGGTGCTGCTGCTGGTGGCGGCGGTGACAAGCCTGATCATGGTCTTCAGCGAGGCCTCCTCTGGCTGGCCGATCATCTTTGCCCTGCTCGGGGTCGTCCTGCTTGTCGTGGGCCTGATCAGGAAAAAGTGAGTGGCTTCGGGGCTGTTCGACCCCGAGCTGTTGCCTTCCCGGGACCAGACCCTTTCTTTGTACCCGCCGAAAGCTGCAACGATCCTCTTTCTGACGGGTTCTGTGAAGAAGAGGTGAGGTCTTCGTGCTGAAAGGTATTTTTCAGAGCCCGGCAATATCAGAAGGCAGTCAGGGGCAGGTACAAGGATTCCTCCACCGGGCGAGCCTGAAATTCTTCCTGTACATGGGCAGTCCGGCATTTTATAAATACCGCTTTCGCACCCGCAGCTTACCCGGTCCGGCAGAGTACAAGCACAACCCAGAAGAGAAAGAACCAAAGAGAGAGAACCATGTCCGAGAACATCCTTGTCATCGGCGCGGTGGCCCTGGGCCCCAAGGCCGCCTGCCGCTTCAAGCGGTTGCGGCCCCAGGCTCGAGTGACCATGATCGACAAGAGCGACACCATCTCCTACGGGGGGTGCGGCATACCCTACTATGTGGCCGGAGAAGTGTCCGAATCCATGCAGCTGCGCACCACCAGCTTCCACATGGTGCGCGACCAGACCTTCTTCCGCGAGGTCAAGGGGGTGGATGTGCTGCCCCGGACCGAGGCGCTGGGCATCGACCGGGACAGCAGGCAGGTGCGGGCCCGCGACCTGGCCACGGGCAGGGAGGAGGTGCTGAACTACGACAAGCTGGTCATTGCCACGGGGTCCACGCCCAGGAGGCTGGGCCTTGCGGGGGAGGCGCTCGAGGGGGTGCACTATGTCTCCAGCCCCCACGACGCGGTCAGGATCAGGGACGCGGTGACCCAGGGCAAGGTGGAGAAGGCCGTGGTGGTGGGGGCCGGGTTCATCGGCCTGGAGATGGCCGAGGCATTCGCCGACATGTGGGGCATCGAGACCACCGTGGTGGAGATCGCGGAACAGATCATGCCCCGCTACGTGGGCTCGGAGCTGGCCCGCATGGGCCAGCGTCACATGCAGGACCAGGGCGTGGCATTCCTCCTGGGCGAGACCGTGCAGCGTTTCGAGGGTCAGGGCCGGGTGCAGCGGGTGGTCACGGACAAGCGCGTGCTCGAGGCCGACGTGGTGGTCGTTTCGGTCGGGGTGGTGCCCAACGACGCCCTGGCCCGGGAGGCCGGGCTTGAGGTGCACGAAAAAGGCGGCATCGTGGTCGACGAGCAGATGCGCACCTCGGACCCGGACATCTTTGCCGGGGGCGACTGCGTGGTGGTCAAAAACCTGGTCACGGACCAGCCCATCTACATCCCCATGGGCTCCATGGCCAACCGCCAGGGAAGGGTCATCGGCACCAACCTTGCCGGGGGAAGCGCCAGGTTCGAGGGCGCGGTGGGCTCCTGGGTGGTCAAGCTCTTCGAACGCTCCCTGGCTGGGACCGGCCTCTGCCTGAGCGTGGCCAAACAGCTCGGGTTTGACGCCGTGAGCGTCATGCTGGTCCAGTTGGACCGGGCCCATTTCTACCCCACCAAGGAGCTCATGACACTGGAGCTGGTGGTGGAGAAGCCCAGCGGGCGCATCCTGGGAATCCAAGGCTTTGGCAGCTACGGCGACGCCATGGTGGGAAGGGTCAACGCAGTGGCCGGCATCCTGCCCGACAGGCCCACGGTGGAGGACATCAGCAACTTCGAGATGGCCTACTCCCCACCGTTCTCAGCGGCCATGGACATCCTGAACACCCTTGGCAACATGGCGGACAACGCCCTGGCCGGTCTGAACCGGGGCGTGGGCCCCGAGGGTTTTCAGGAGCTGTGGGAAAAAAAGGCCCGGGAGGGGTTCTTTTTCCTGGACTGCCGCGAAGAGGCGGACGCCCGCCCCTATGTGGAGCGGAACCCGGACCAGTGGCACAACATCCCCCAGGGCAAGATCACCGAACGCCTGAAGGAGATCCCCAGGGACAGGACCATCGTGCTGGTCTGCAATACAGGCGGGCGTTCCTACGAGGCCCAGATCAACCTCGGACAGGCCGGCATCGAGGACGTGGTCAACCTGCACGGCGGCATGGCCGCGCTCAAGGCCTGGGGCATGGAGTTGTAGCTCTTTCCCAGCAGCCCCAGCGACAGCAGACATCTCCTCCCAACAAGCACGGGCGGAGGTGGCGGTCAGAAGGCCGCCTTGAGTGGGGCGTGCCCGCCAGAACGACTTCGTAACCGGCCTCATTGAGGTCGTTCAGGAAAGGGTCAACGACCGCGAGCAGGGTGTCCTGACCACCCGGCCATCAATGGCCAGGGCGACCGTGTGGATGTCGTCGATGGTCAAAGGCATGGCTTCTCTCTTGCTGTGGTGTGCCTGAACTGCGCATACACCACGGCTTGCGCTTGCGGTCAAGACGGGAGGGGGCGGCTGCAGCACCTGGCCCGGGATGCCCGGTCTCAGCTTCCGGTCAGGGCGGCCCGGTATGCTCCGCCCAGGGCCATGGCGTTCATGAGCACGTGCAGCAGCACAGCCGGCCAGATCGAGCCGCTGCGCCGGTAGAGGTAGGCGAAGACCATGCCCAGGACAAAGATGGGGGGAATGGCCAGGGGTTGGAGATGCACCAGGGCGAAGAGCCCGGAGCTGAGCAGCATGGCCGTGGTCCAGCCATAGCCTTTGCGAAACCCGGCCAGCACGAAACCGCGGAAAAAAACCTCCTCCACAAAGGGGATCAGCACGGACCCGCCCACCAGGAGCGGCCAGGGTGAGGAGGCCTGTTCAAAGACCCGCGTGAAATCAGGCTGCGCCCTGAGCCCGAACTGGGAAAGAAACACGTCGTAGAGTGCGTTCAGGATCAGGGTCGCCAGCAGCAGGCCAAGGCCGACCAGGAGGGTGCCCGGGGAAAAGCCGGTCAGGCCGAGGCTTTTCCACCCGGTCTCGTACCTGTGCACGGCAAGCCACCAGACCGGGAGCAGCAGGGGGAGCTCCAGCAGGCTGACCAGCACCCCGGGGTCGATCCTGAGCCCGGCCCGGCCCGCAAGCAGCACGATGCCCATGGAAGCGAGCATCCAGGCCCCGAGACAGGCCACCCCGACCCAGGCCTCCCGCTCCGTCCAGGGGACTTGGGGGACTCGGTGGTGGTCGTCAGGCATGCTTCTCTCTCCTGTGGGTGCTCGGGTATTGCTTCACAACTGCGCCACCCGGCAGACTATCATCCCAAAAGGCTCTTGGCCAGAGAGGGAGCCGGCCTCTGACATGGCAGACCGGAAGAGTTGGCTGACATGGCCCGGGCGTGGCGGCCGTTCGTGGGGGGGCTGTGGTAGGGCCTGAAGCCGGGTCGCTGTGGGTTCAGCCGCGCCCGGAAGCCGTCTTGGGCAGTGTCTGCGCCCCTGCTTCGGGCTGGATCTTGAACCGCTCCTGGATGCGCTGCAGGGACACGATGCGGCCCTCCCGCTCGGCAGGGGGCAGGAAGGACTTGAGCTTCATCTCCAGGATCCGGGGGTTGACCTCCTCCTGGATGGCCAGGATCCCCTCCAGGATGATCTTCTGCAGCAACAGCTCGTGGTCGGTCCGCTCCCGGATGCTGGCGGCAAAGGGCAGGAACAGGAAGTTGGCAAAGACCACCCCGTAGAGGGTGGATGTCAGGGCGATGGGGATGGTGGCCAGGATGACCGAGGTCTCGCCCACTCCGGCCAGCATGCCGATGAGCCCGATGATGCTGCCCACCAGCCCAAAGGCCGGGCAGATCTGGGCCATGGTGCGCAGAACCCGTTCGGATGCGTCCCGGCGGTGCTTGAAGAAAGTAACCTCGGTGCTCAGGATGTCCTCGATCTGTGCCCGGCTGTAGTTGTCCACCAGGAAGCCCAGGCCCCGGCGCAGGAACATGATGGAGGTCTCCCCCTCGTCCTCGCTCAGGGAGCGCAGACCCCTGATCCTGCTCTTTACGGACAGGTCCACCAGGATTTCCACGATTTCGGCCGGGTTCTTGGGCTGGTTGCAGCAGGAGTGCCTGACCACCCTCAGGACCTTGACCAGGGACTCGGTGCGGAAGCTGAGAAAGGCCGCCCCCAAAGTTCCGCCCACCACCACCAGCAACGCGGCAATGTTGAAGTAGGCGCCGATGTTGCGGCTGAAGGCGAACCCGGACGCAAAGAGCAGGACGCAGATGACCAGGCCTATGATTTTTTTTGATTCCACGGGGAAGCTCCAGCAAGCTGTCTGTTGATTCAACCCGGCAGGGTGCTTTCTGCCGGAGTGGTTGCAGAGCCGGCGGTGGTGTGCAGGAGGTGCATTCCCTGGGGACGTTCCTTGGTGAGGATGATCTCCACGCGCCTGTTGCGGGCCTGGCTTTCGGAGTCGGGGCCGGCCTTTACGGGTTGGAAGGAAGCGTGCCCGCTGATGTAGAACCGTTCCGAGGCCAGCCCCATGTCCTCTATCAGGAAGCGGGCCACCTGGCAGGCCCGGGCCGAGGACAGCTCCCAGTTGGAGGGGAACTGCTCGGTGTTGATGGGCTGGTCGTCGGTGTGGCCCACGACGTTGACCACAAAGGGGGTCCTGGAAAGAAGCCCCCCGACCGCGCGCAGGGAGTCCAGCGCCTGGGGCTTGATGTCCGCCTTGCCGGTGTCGAAGAGGAGGTCCCCGGTGAGCACGATGCGCACGGCGCGGTCAGGGACCAGGTCCACGGACGCAAAGGGTTGCGCTCCGTCCGTGAGCACGGCTTGCCGGCTCATGGCGTAGAGACGTTCCATTTCCGCACCGTTGCGGCCGACCTGTTCCGCCACCGGGGCGGCAGCCGCCTTCAGAGCACCCGGTTCCGGTCCGGCAACGGCCTGGTCGGGCTTGGAGGCATGGAAGGCGTAGAGCACCGCAAAGAGCACGAACATGGTCATCATCAGGTCGGACCAGGGCACGGACCAGTGGGTTTCGGTTTCCGAGCGGTCCCGCGCGAAGATGTCGCTGCCCAGGCCTCTGTTCCGAGCTGCTGGTCCCGGGAAGCTGGTGGTGAAGGGTTGCTCACGCTGCCGTTGCGGGCTGGCTGTCCCTGTGCCGGTTCCTTTGGAGGCCCGGGGGAAGATTCCGCTTTGGGACAGGGATGCGTTGTGTACTGGTGTGCGTTCTGCGGTCATGGCTGCTCTCCTCTTCGGAAGAGCTGCTAGCGAGATCCATGCCACAGGGATCGGGGCAAGTCAGGATGCCTGCAAAACAGGCACTCAAGCGAGGAGTGGACAGGCGCAGGCAATTCCTGCCTGGGCCGACAAGGGGGTGACGGAACTTTTTTCAGGCCCGGGCCACGTGATTGCAAGGGCTGTCAAATCATTGTCACGGACCGGACAGCATCTCCCGTACATTGGAGAGCCAACTTTCCCGGGCCATGCGCCCCCGCTCGGCATAGAGCTCCTTGCGGCGCTTCTTTCCTGCCCTGGCGCCAAGCGGCGGGGTGAGGCCGAAGTTGGCGTTCATGGGCTGGAAGTTCTTGACTGGTGTGCGCAGGTGGCCGAGCAGGGCCCCGAGCGCGGTCTCGAGCGGGGGGGGAGGCACCGTTACCCCGCGCAGCTTTCCCGCCAGGTGCAGGCCGACCCACAGACCGCAGGACGCGGACTCCACATACCCCTCCACACCACTGATCTGCCCGGCCAGAAAGAAACCTGGCGCCGCCTTGAGCTCAAGCTCGGGGGTGAGCACCTCCGGGGCGTTCACGTAAGTGTTGCGGTGGATCGACCCGAGGCGGACGAACTCGGCCTGCTCCAGGCCTGGTATCATGCGGAAGATGCGCTTTTGCTCCGGGTAGGTGAGCTTGGTCTGGAACCCGACCAGATTGAACATGGTCTTCTCCAGGTTCTCGGCCCGCAGCTGCACCACGGCAAAGGGGCGCCGCCCGGTGCGGGGATCCTCGAGCCCCACCGGCTTGAGCGGGCCGTAGGCCATGGTCAGGGGCCCCCGCTGGGCCAGGGTCTCCACCGGCAGGCAGCCCTCGAAGTGGATCTCCTTTTCGAACTCCCGGCAGGGGACGGTCTTTCCGGCAAGGAGCGCCTCCCGGAAGGCGTGGTACCGCTCTTCGGTCATGGGGCAGTTCAGGTAGTCGCGGTCCCCGGGGCGGTAGCGGGAGCCCCAGAAGACCTTGCCCATGTCGACCGAGTCGGCCTGCACAATGGGGGCGATGGCGTCGTAGAAGTAGAGCTGGGACGAGCCCACCCGCTTCATGAGGCTGGCGGTCAGGGACTCACCCGCCAGGGGGCCCGGGGTCAGGACAACGTGGCTGAAGCCTTCCAGGCAGGGGTCTTCCAGGCCCCGCACCTCGGCCCGCACCACTGTTATCCGGGGGTGGGAGTGTATCCTCCCGGTGATGTGGGCGGCGAACCGTTCCCTGTCCACGGCCAGGGCCTTGCCCGCAGGTACCCGGGTGGCCGTGGCCGCCTCCATGACCAGGCTGCCGGCAGCGGCCATCTCCTCCTTGAGCAGGCCGACGGCGGTCTGGGGCTCTTCGGAGCGCAGGGAGTTGGAGCAGACCAGCTCGCCCAGCAGGGGGGAGGTGTGGGCGGGTGAGAAGCGCTTTGGTTTCATCTCGAACAGGGTCACGGCCAGCCCGGCCCGGGCCAGCTGCCAGGCGGCCTCTGACCCGGCCAGACCGCCGCCCACCACGGCCACGCCTTTCGGCGACGTGCGGGAAGGGTCAGCCGTGGGCGCCAAGGTCGAACTCACAACGGTCGCAGAGCACGCTGTCGGTCAGGCCGCAGCACTCGATGCCAGGCTGGATCACGGCGTGGTCAATGGAGAAGCGTGTGCGCAACAGGTGCTGCATGGAGGCGATGAGGGGCACCACCTGGCTGAGCCTGCGGTCGTCCAGGTCGGCCTGACAGGAGAAGGCGGTCACGCTCGAGCCCACGTTCCAGGCGTGCAGGTGGTGCACCCGGTGCACACCGTCCATTTCCTCCAGGGCGGACTTGACCTCCTCCAGGTCCAGCCCCGAGGGCACCGCCTCCATGAGGATGGCGGCCACCACCTTGATGATGGACCAGCAGTTCTTGAGGATGAAGAAGACGATGAACAGGGACAGGACGGGGTCCAGCCAGTACCAGGGCCTGAACATGAGGATCAGGCCGTTGATCATGACCACCACCGAGGTCATGAAGTCGGCCACCATGTGCAGGAAGGCGCCCCTGATGTTGAGGTTCTCGCCGGATCCCCGGTGCAGCAGGATGGCTGAGAAACCGTTGCCGAGCACGCCGATGCCGGCAATGAGGACCACCAGCAGGCCGCTGACAGGCTGCGGGTCCCTGAGCCGCTGCACGATCTCGCTGAGGATGAAGATGGATGCGCCCACGAGCAGGGTCACGTTGATCAGGGCGGCCAGCACCTCGGCCCTGCGGTAGCCGAAGGTGTAGCTCAAGGATGGGCGCTTCCTGCCCAGCTTGTGGGCCACGTAGGCGATGACCAGGGCGGTGAAGTCGCTGAAGTTGTGTATGGCGTCCGAAACAAGCGCCACGCTGCCGGCCGTGATGCCGCCGATGATCTGGGCGATAGGGATGATCAGGTTGAGGACCAGGGTGATGAGCAGGTTGCGGCCGCGGGTGTCGCCGTGGTGGTGGTGTCCGTGCAGGCCGTGGTGTTCGTGGCCCGCGTTGCCCTGATCCGGGGGGGTGGTTGTGCCGTCGTGGCTGGTGCAGTTGTTCATGTGCGCTCCTCGGCCGCAAAGAGTAAAAGAATAGATTTGGAATGACAACGGCCCTCCAACCCCGGAAGTTCAGCCCGGTTGCTTGCTGCCGCATGGACAATCACGTAACAGGAGGGGCCGAAGCAGCAGGAGCCGGGCCGGGCCGGGCGAAGAGCCCGGCAACATTGCCTCACCCAGGGATCGGGTCATGAAGGTCGCCATCATCCACTACTGGCTGGTCACCATGCGGGGCGGGGAGCAGGTCCTGGAAGGCCTGCTCGACCTCTTTCCCCAGGCCGACCTGTTCACCCATGTCCTGGACAGGGGGAAGGTCAGCCCGGTCATAGCAAAGCGACCCATCCAGACCACGTTCATCAACAGGCTCCCGCTGGCCAGGCGGCATTATCAGAAGTATCTGCCCCTCATGCCCCTGGCCCTGGAACGTCTGGACCTGCGCCCCTACGATCTGGTCATCAGCAGCGAGTCCGGTCCGGCAAAAGGGGTGCTGACCCGGCCGGAAACCCTGCACGTCTGTTACTGCCACACACCCATGCGCTACTGCTGGGACCTCTTTCACGAGTACCGGGAAAGCGCGGGCAGGCTCACCAGGCTGGTCATGGAGCCGGCACTGCATTTTCTCAGGATGTGGGACCTGGCCTCCTCCGCCCGGGTGGACCGCTTCGTGGCCAACTCGCACAACGTGGCCAGGCGCATTGCCAAGCACTACCGTCGCGGCGCCGCGGTTGTGCATCCGCCGGTGGACACGGCTGCCTTCACCCCAGGCAACGGGCATGGGGGTTTTTACCTCTTTGTCGGGCAGCTCATACCCTACAAGCGGCCCGACCTGGCCGTGGAGGCGTGCCTGCAGAGCGGGCGCAGCCTGACCGTGGTCGGGGAGGGCCCCATGCTCGAGGGGCTGCGCCGCAGGGCCCGGGGCAGGGTGACCTTTCTGAACAGGCAAAGCCCGGAGGACCTGGCTTCCCTCTATGCCGGGTGCAGGGGGCTGATCTTCCCGGGGGAGGAGGACTTCGGCATTGTCCCGGTCGAGGTTATGGCCTCGGGCCGGCCGGTGATCGCCTATGGCAGGGGCGGGGCGCTGGAGACGGTGCTGGAGGGAAAGACCGGGCTGTTCTTTCGTGATCCAAGCCCGGCGGCGCTTATCGAGGCGCTGGACCGCTTCGAGGCCCAGGAAAAGGTTTTCAATCCCCGGGACATCGCAGCCCATGCCGGATCATTCGATGTGGGCGTGTTCAAGGGACGCATGGAGGGGTTTGTGGACAAAGCCCTGGAAGAGCACCGCCGGACAGGCCCCCCTGTCTTCTCCTGACCCCGAGCCTTCCCGTCAGCGCTTTGCGGCTTCCAGAAAGCGTTTGACCAGGGCTGCCGCCCCGAAACCATTGTCGATGTTGACCACGCCCACGCCGGGGCTGCAGGTGTTGAGCATGCCCAGCAGGGCGGACAGGCCTCCAAGGCTTGCGCCGTACCCCACCGAGGTGGGCACGGCCACGATGGGTTTGTCCACCAGCCCCCCCATGACGCTTGGCAGGGCGCCTTCCATCCCGGCCACCACGATCAGGGCCCGGGAGGCTCGGATGGCCTCGAGATGGGGGAGCAGCCTGTGCAGCCCGGCCACGCCCACGTCAGAAACCAGCCCGGCCTCAAGGCCGTAGAAACGGGCCGTGCCCAGGGCCTCCAGGGCTACGGAAAGATCGGACGATCCGGCCGAAACAATCAGGACCTCCCCCCGGGGGTCCCAGGGGGGGGCGAGCCCGAGGTCCCGTCCCAGGGCGAACAGGCCGGACTGCGGCCAGAACGTGCCGTCCGGGAAGGCACCTTCCAGGTGATCGCCCTGCTCCTTGTCCAGCTTGGTCACCAGCACGGGCCGCTGCTTTCCGGAAAGACCCCGCACGGCTTCGACAAGCTGCCCGTGGCTTTTCCTGAGACCGAGCACGACCTCGCCCTGTCCGGTTCGCACCTCGCGGTGCAGATCCAGGGAGATCCCCTCGGCAAGCTGCGCAAAGGGTTCGCACTGGATGGACTCCAGGGCCGTTGCCGGCTCGAGCTCTCCCCTGGCCACCTGCTCGAGTATCTCGAAAACCTTTCTGGTCACGGTCTTTCCTTTGAGCGGACCTGCTGTGTGCAGGTGCACGGATAATGTGGGAGCGGGTGCGTGTGCCGGGCCGGTGCCTTGATTCATGTTCCCGGAGGCTGTGGGCGGCAGCTCAGGCACTGTTTTTTGAAGCCAATGCCTACAGGTCTTTTACGGCCTTTGACAAGAGTATGGTCCGCTCTATATTCGCACCTGCGCCCTGAACAGGCAGCAGTCACGAGGCCGGAACAAGGGAGCTGAACGGATTTTGCCGTCATTTTGCCCGTGCTGTCGCGGCAGCGCCCGCAGGGGCGCAGTGCTCCTGACAGGGCCCCCAGGACCAGGGCTGTGTTGCGAAACCAAGCCCTTCCAGTATAAGAAACAGCACATGGTATCGCAGACTCTTCTTTTCGTGGGCCGTTCGACAGCGGCGACAGCCCTGTTCCCCAGGCTCAGGGAGGCCGGTGTGGAGGCCGGGCTGGTCGAGAGCCTTCAGGGGGCCCTGTCCTATATCGAGCGCCGCGGGCCCGTGGCCGTGTTTACCGAGCCGAGCCTGCCGGGGTACCGGGCCACGGAGCTGCTCAAGGCCCTGTCCCAACGCAAGGAGCCAGGCCCCGAGGTCTTTGTCTTCGCGGACAAGGGGTCTGCTCAGGAAGCCCGGCAGCTCATGGAGCTGGGGGCCAGGGACTACTGGCTGGCACCCCTGACCTGGGAGAAGATCCAGGCGGTTCTCCCCGCCCGGGAGAAGCGGGTTCAGCCGCAACCCGCACCGTCCGCACCTCCTGCCCCAGCCCGGGGGCACGCCATTATCGGTCAGCACGCGGTGATGCAAAAGGCATTGGCCCTGGCCCGGCGGGTGGCCCCTTCAAAGGCGACCATCCTCATCTCCGGGGAGTCGGGCACTGGCAAGGAGCTCTTTGCCCGGTACATCCACGAGCACAGCGACCGGACAGGCGGGATGTTCATAGCGGTCAACTGCGCTGCCCTGCCGGAGCACCTGCTGGAGAGCGAGCTCTTCGGCCACGAAAGGGGGGCCTTCACCGGAGCGGTGGCCAGGAAGCTCGGTCGTTTCGAGCTGGCAGACGGGGGGACCCTGCTCCTGGACGAGATCTCGGAGATGGATCTCTCACTCCAGGCCAAGCTGCTCCGCGTGCTCCAGGAAGGGGAGATCGACCGGGTCGGGGGCGCCGAGACAATCAAGGTGGACGTCAGGGTCCTGGCCACCACCAACCGGGACCTGGGGGGATGCGTGCAGGAGGGGCGGTTCAGGCAGGACCTGTTCTACCGGCTCAACGTCATTCCGCTGACCCTGCCCCCCCTCAGGGAACGGGGAAAGGACGTGCTGCTGCTGGCCGAGCATTTCATGCGCAGTTTCTGCCGCCAGTACTCGGTAAAAAGCCTCAGCTTCTCGACCGGGGCCCTGCGCTGGCTGGAGGAGTACGACTGGCCGGGCAACGTGCGCGAGCTGCAGAACCTCATGGAACGGGCCGTGCTCCTGTCAGGGGCGGGAACCATCAGACGCCGCCACTTTCTCCTGGACGGGCAGGAGCTGGAGCTGGACGAGCTGGGGCAACAGCCCGGGGCAGCTGCCGGTGGTCCGGGTCTGGGCGCCGGAGGACCGGCAGTGCCACCTCCCGGGGAGGAGCAGGGGGTCCTGCCCCTCTCCGAGGTGGAGAAGCACATGATCCTGAAGGGCCTGGGACACACCGAGGGCAACAGGACCAAGGCGGCCGACCTGCTCGGGATTTCCGTGCGAACCTTGCGCAACAAGCTGAACGAGTACCGCCGTCAGGGGCTGGAGATACCTTAGCAGGCCGTTGAAAAATCCCCGCTGGACTTCGTTGCTTCACCAAGGGCAAACCCTCACGTATGAAGAATACGCTTCGGCCTTGCCCTTGGTAAAGCGCCTTGCCAGCGCGGTTTTTGAACGGCCTGCGAAGAGTGTTGAAAAATCCCCGCTGGCCTGCCCTCCGTAGCCTTGTGCGAAGGGGGGACTTC
>CAZQOG010000033.1:1193-23249 GCA_964594925.1 uncultured Desulfohalobiaceae bacterium | reverse complement strand
TCGGCCACACCGAACTGGTCGATGCGGTTGCGGATGGTCTTCAGGGCCTGGTCCACGGACAGGTCCGCCAGGTGCTGCCGGAACTTGGGCTTCATGGCCAGGACCATGCGCAGCTCCTCCTCCTTGACCTGCTCCACGCTGTCCACGGTCAGGGCGTCCCCATACTCCTCCCTGACCATCTCTTCGGTCCCGTCCCTGTCCTTCGGCCTGGGCAGGAGCACCTCCAGGAGGCCCGCATCGGTCACCCGGGGGCGCAGCACGACCAGCCCACGCTCCCGGGCCAGGGTGCGGATATCCTCCCCAAACTGGGCGAGCTTGTTGGCCACGGCCTTGTCCGCGTCCACCTCCAGGGTCAGATGGATGCCGCCCTTGAGGTCCAGCCCCAGGTTGACCTGCTGATCCGGGAGTATACGGGCCAGCAAACCATCCGGAGAAACAATCGACGGGATGGTGTACAGCAGCCCTATTCCGAGGATCAGTACCGCCACCACGATTCGCCAGCGCAAACTGCTCATCAAGTGTGTCCTTGTTGCTTACCGAATACAATTCATGGAGCACGGCCCAACCAGTCTCCTTTGGAGTCCGGCGGCTGTGCTGTGCCGACCAGGAGGCAGGCCGGTCAGCTCTTCTTGCTCTTTTTGCCTTCCTCGATGGGGCCGCGTTCGGCCTTTGAGGACACGAAGTTGCGGTTGATCTTCACTTCCATGCCGTTGCCCAGGTCGATGGTCAGGACATCGTCGGCCACGGCCGATATCCGGCCGTAGAGACCGCCGCCGGTGATCACGTAATCCCCCCGCTGCAGATTGGAAAGCATTTCCTTGTGCAGCTTGGCCTTTTTCTGCTGCGGCCTGATGAGCAGGAAGTAGAATATGACGAAAAGAAGGATCAGCGGCATGAAAGCCATGAGCGGGTTGCCCTGGGCGCCGTCTCCGGCGGGTGCCTGGCCCATTGCATAGGCGACGTTGTCGAAAAACATGTTCTCCCCCTTGAAGTGTCGGAGTTGTCGGTCACAAAATTGAACGCGGCTGTGCACGGTGCCGCGCTGGGCTGTCCATCCGGTTCGGGCAAGCAGTGTCGCGGCCAGGAAAAGATGCGACAAGGACTTCCCTGCCGAAGACCTTGACTTCGCAAGCCCGAAGCAGTGCCGTATAGCCTTGGGCCCGAGCCTTGGTCAATCCCCCCCCACCCGGCTCATGTTCTGGGACTGAAAAGCCGGCTGCAAGCGCTAAAAGCCCGTCCTTAGCCGCAAGCAGATCAGATCCGGTGGGCACCAATCAGTTCAGGAGCACTGCACAGTGCCCCGGAATCTTTCCCCTGTCCGTGACTCATGAGGCACCCTGCCCGGACCAGTACTCCTTCCTGCTGGTGTAGAGCTCGTGCAGCTCGTCGAAAAGGGCCGTGTCCTCAGCTGACCTGGCCAGGGACTCCGCCCGGGAAACATGCTGGCGGGCCTGCTTTTTTTCATTGCTGTAGATCGCTGCATAGGCCAGGTGGAGATAGGCCCCAAACAGCCTGTTCCGCTCTCCCAGAATCCGCCCCAGGTGATAGTGGGCTTCTGCGTTGTGAGCATTGAGGGAGAGCACTCTGCGCATGGTTTCCTCGGCCGCCTGAAGGTCACCGGTACTGGCCTGCAGCCTGGCCAGATAATAGAGGGTCATGAAGTCCTTCGGGCTTTTGAGCGCCGCCTTCTGCAACAAACCGGCCGCTCGTTCGAAATTTCCTGTCTGAAAGTAAAAACGGCCTGCTTCTCTGAGCCACAAGGGGTCGTCACCCGCACAGACAAGTGCCTGCTCGTACTCCCGGCCCGCCTCCTGGGCCCGGTTCAAACGGTCCAGTGACATGGCCCGGCCAAGGTGGTCCAGGCAGGACATGGACTTCGGGTCCTTGGTGAAGTGGGCAAGGGCTGTGGACGGGTCCCTGAATCTGGCCCGGAGCAGCGTCTGCACCCGCTGGAATTTCTCATTGGTGTCGTCTCGGAGCAGGATGCTTGCCGGCATGGTCTCGATCCGGTCCTCAAGGTACCCGATCCGCTCGTCCACCCCCGGGTGGGTGCTCAGGTACGAGGGCATGCTGCCCTGCTGCAACCACTGATTCTTGCGTATCTTGCGGAAAGCCCCGACCAGCCCCCGGGGAGAGTACCCGGCCCGGACGAGGTACTGGATCCCGACCTGATCGGCCTCCTCCTCGTTCTCGCGGGAGTACTTGAGCATCATGCTCTGCGCCCCGGCAACCGATCCCATGGCCAGGGCGCTCCCAGCCTCTCCCTGCCCCAGGAAGGCACCGGCCAGAAGGCCCAGCAGGGCTCCCAGACTGATCAGCTTGGACCGCTCGACATTCTCTGCGATATGGCGCTGGGAGACGTGGGCCAGCTCATGGGCCAGGACGCCAGCCAGCTCGGATTCGTGGTCAAACCCGAGAATCAGGCCCGAGTGAATGTACACATAGCCCGCCGGCGTGGCAAAGGCATTCAGACCGGGAAGCTCCAGAACATTGACTTTGACGGGGAACGGCTGGGGCGGCATGACGGCCGTCAGGCGAGTGGCCATTTCCTGGACATACCCCACGATCTCGGGGTCATCGATCAAAGAGTACCTGGCCTGGATGAGGGCATTGAACTTGCGCCCCAGCTCAGCCTCGTCCGATATGGTGAACTCACCGAAACCGGCTGCGGGGAAAGGAAAGAGCAATGTCAGGCAGAGAAGCAGGGCAACAACGGAAAAGGCGCTGCATCTGGGGGAACCGGAAAAATTGGTGGATGGAGTGTTCACGAAAAGAGGTTCATGTCATTGCGGCGACAGAGACCGGCTGCAATCGGATGAATGCCCCCGTCTGTTTTTCGGGGTTGCGCCGCACGCGTTCTTCCCTCGTGACAGGGAGTGACGTGCGCGGGTCGGGACTACTTGTTCATCATGTCCAGGAACTCCTGATTATTCTTGGTATTTCGCATCTTGTCCAGGAAGAACTCCATGCTGTCGATGGAGTTCATGGGAGCCAGAAGCTTGCGGATGATCCAGACCCGGTTGAGCACGTCGTCCTGGAGCAGCAACTCTTCCTTGCGTGTTCCGGAGCGGTTGATGTCGATGGCTGGGAAGACGCGCTTGTCGGCCAGGTTGCGGTCCAGATAGATCTCCATGTTACCGGTGCCCTTGAACTCCTCGAAGATGACCTCGTCCATGCGCGAGCCCGTATCGATGAGGGCCGTGGCAATGATGGTCAGGCTGCCGCCTTCCTCGAGATTTCGGGCCGTGCCGAAGAAGCGCTTGGGCCGTTGCAGGGCATTTGCATCCAGGCCTCCCGAGAGCACCCTGCCGGATGACGGCTGCACCGCATTGTGAGCCCGGCCGAAACGGGTGATGCTGTCCAGCAGGATGACCACGTCCTTCTTGCGCTCCACCAGCCGCTTGGCCTTTTCTAGAACCATTTCCGCGACCTGGACGTGACGCTGGGGTGGTTCGTCAAAGGTCGAGCTGACAACCTCGCCGTTGACCGTGCGCTCCATGTCCGTAACCTCTTCCGGTCGCTCGTCGATGAGCAGCACGATGAGGTAGGAGTCGGGGTGGTTGGAGGTGATGGAGTTGGCAATGGTCTGCAGCAGCATGGTCTTCCCGGTCCTTGGGGGGGCCACGATAAGACCCCGCTGACCCTTGCCGATGGGCGTGAGCAGATCAATGACCCGCGAGGAAAAATTTTGCGCTCCGTTCTCGATGACGAAGCGCTCGTCTGGATAAATCGGCGTCAGATTGTCGAACAGGACGAGGTTTTTCGAGGCCTCGGGTGCTTCAAAGCCGATCTTCTCGACTCGGAGCAGCGCAAAGTAGCGTTCACCCTCCTTCGGGGGCCGGATCTGTCCGGAAACCACGTCCCCCTTGCGCAGACCGAATCGCCGGATTTGTGAAGGAGAGACATAGATATCGTCAGGGCCGGGCATGTAACTGTACATGGGGGAACGGAGGAAACCGAAACCATCGGGCAAAATCTCCAGCACACCCTCACCGTATATGGAGCCGTTCTGCGATGAGCAGGCCTGAAGCAGTGCGAAAATCAACTCCTGCTTGCGCATCCCACTTGGATTTTCAATTTTGTACTGCTCTGCCAGTTTCATCAGCTCTGACATCGTGTTCTTCTTGAGTTCCGATAGATTCATCATCTACTCCATTTTCAATTCATCTATTCGCTTTAAAATTTTAAATCATATCTGTTGACACATTGAACATGAGCTCAAATGTCACAGTTATTGCTTTAATTCAATGGTGAAAATTAAAGAAAAGAACACTGTGAGATCCAGCGAAGATCTACGAAGAAAGTGTATCCACTATTTACAGATCATCAGACGTTAAAGAACATTACTAATAATGTTTATACTTGCAGAATCAGGTGGGGGGGAATGAAATAATGAAATCGTTTGTCAGATACCCTTGAAGATATCAGACTATTTTGTAGTTCGGAGAAATTTGAAGGGTGTTAATCACAGACGCAACAGAAAGGCAAGTGAAATTTTTGTCCGCACCATCCCTATCAATGGATTGATCACGCAGCATGGTTAGAAAATGTAAACAAAAGGCTGAAAGAAAGGCAAGCGCAGAGTTATTCTTCCTCGTCGGATTCGAGGATATCAGCGAACTTCGATTCGATCTCCTGCCGGACTTGGGGTTGCTCCTTGTCCAGGGCAAAGGCCAGCTCCATGCTCATCAGGCCCATGGCCTGCTCCAGAAGGCGCCTTTCACCGAAGGAGAGCTCCTTGTCCTTGCCGATCAGGATCAGCTCCTTGAGGACGTAGGACACGTCTGCAAGGTCACCGGTCTTGAGCTTTTCGGAATACTCGCGGTACCGCCTGTTCCAGTTCTGTCCGGAGTAGCCTGTAAAATCCGAACGGTCCTCAAGGGATTTCAGAACCGATTTTCCCTTGCTGGGCGTGCAGACCGGCCGCAGGCCGACATTCACGGCATTGCTGACCGGAACCATCAGGGTGACGTTGTTGCTCAGTATCCTGACGATATAGAACTCGGCTTCACTGCCGCCAATTGTCTGGCTTTCGATCCGTTCGACCCTTCCCACACCTTGAGCCGGATAAACGACCAGCTCATCAACGTTGAACACGATGTTTGAACCTCCCCATCCCGAGATGGCGTACGTCGCAGGATTCGTCGAGATACTACAGAAAAGAAGGGATTTAGTCCATGCCTTCCCGGTTATCTCTGGTTCCGGGCTGATCCAAGAAGCGCTGCAAATTGAGCGCCTCCTCCGGCCCGGCCAAGCAAAAGCACTCCACAACCTGAGCCGCCAGGGTCAGAACTTCGGGAAGTGCGTTCATCTGCGGCCGGGAAAATCGCTCGAGAACGTAATCAGTCACTGAGCTTCCGTCATCCGGCCTGCCGATACCGATGCGAATCCTGTGGAAATCCCTGCTTCCCAGCACCTCGACAAGCGACTTGAGGCCCTTGTGGCCTGCCAGACCTCCCCCCGTCTTGAAGCGCAGGGTTCCAAAGGGAAGGTCGAGCTCGTCGTGGGCAACCAGTATTTGCGACGGGTCAAAGCCGAAGCTGCGCTGCAAGGGGCGGAACCCGTCCCCGCTCCGGTTCATGAACGTCTGCGGTTTGAGAATCAGCCAGGAAGCCGCGTCCGCCTCGGGCCGCCACTCCCAGAGCAGGGCCTTTTTTGCTCCGGAAATCTCCCGCACGAAAGCGCCTTGCCCAAGAAGCACATCCGCAAGGAGAAATCCGCAGTTGTGCCGGGTCAGGGCATACCGCCTTCCGGGGTTGCCCAGTGCGATGATCAGGCCTGCGTAGCCCATGCTTTCAGTACTGGAAAAATGATGGGGCCAAGATTTTTCGGAAAAAAATCAGTCGGGATACGGACCCCGTCAAGACGGGGTCCGTCAGGCTACTCAGTCTCTTCACTCCCGATTTCGCCTTCTTCCTCCAGCTCCTCTTCTTCGGCTTCAGCCGGCTCGAGGAGTTCGGCATGCGGCGGCGTGACACCCACCACAGCGAAATTCTCATCGAAGTCCACGGTCACACCCTTGGGCAGCTGGACATCCTCGATGCTGATGCTCTCGTTGATGTCAAGGTCGCTGATGTCCAGGGTAATGCTTTCCGGGATGTCGTTGGGCAGACAGGTGACAGTCAGGATATCCCGAAAGATGGACACCACGCCGTCCTTCTCCTGCCCCTTGGCCTTGCCGGAGACATGGACGGGAACATCCACTGAAACCTCTTTCTTCAGGTCGACCCCGAGAAAATCCACGTGCACGACCTTGTTTTTGATGGGATGGTAGACGATGTCCCAGATCAACACGGGGTTGGTTTCAGAGGTTTTGCCGTCCGTGATCTCCAGCTCCAGGACCCGGGTGGAGTGGACCTTGTCGTACACCTTCTGAAACGGCACAGCCTCCACCTTGATCATGGTGTTGGCGCCCTCGGCATTGTAGAAAATGCCCGGGAACATGTCCTGGGTCCGAAGCCGGCGGTTGTACCCCTTGCCCTTTCCGGTTCGTTTTTCAACGGTCAAACGCATCTGTTGCGGCATTGTTGGTCTCCTTTGAAATTTCCCGAGTAGCCGGTGCCCTGCCCGAAAACCGCCCTGCTGCACAGCGTTGCGCAGCCAGGGAGCTGGTCTGTTCAGACAAAGAGCACGCTGACTGACGATTCCGTGTGGATGTTGTGTATGGCCTTGGCCAGCAGGCTGGCCACTGATATCACTCCGATCTTGTTGATGCTCATGGCCTTTTCGGACAAGGGGATGGTGTCGGTCACAATGACCTTGCTGAACCGTGAGGTCTCCAACCGCTCCAGGGCCGGGCCCGAGAGGATGGGGTGCGTGGCACAGGCTATGACCTCCCTGGCTCCTTCCTTTTCCGACAGGACCTCGGCAGCGGCCACCATGGTCCCCGCCGTGTCGATCATGTCGTCGAGCACCACCGCGATCTTGTCCTTGACATCGCCGATGACCCGCATGGCCTCGGCCTTGTTGGGGGCGTCACGGCGCTTGTCCACGATGGCCAGTCCTGCCCCGAGGCGCTTGGCATATGCCCTGGCCCGTTCCGTCCCCCCGGCGTCGGGCGAGACAACCACCACGTCCTCACCCACGTCTTTCAGATAGGTCAGCAAGACCTGGGCAGCAAAAAGGTTGTCCACCGGGATGTCGAAAAAGCCCTGGATCTGGCCCGAGTGCAGATCAACCGTGAGCAGCCTGTGGGCACCGGCTATGGAGATGAAGTCCGCCACCATCTTGGCGCTGATGGGCACCCGGGGAATGACCTTCCGGTCCTGCCTGGCATATCCGTAATAGGGCACCACCGCCGTGACCCGGGCCGCGCTGGAGCGCTTCAGCGCATCCAGCATCAGGCAGAGTTCCAGGACATTGTAATTGACCGGAGGGCACGTCGGTTGCACCACGAAAACATCGTCCCCGCGGACATTCGCCCCTATCTCGATCCTGATCTCTCCGTCACTGAACCGGCTGGTCAAGGCCGGGGTGAGCGTGCACCCCAAATGATCACAAATGGCCTCGGCCAGCTTGGGGTTGGCCGATCCGGTCACGATCTTCAACTCGCTCATTGTCGGCATGCGCGTGTCCCACTTTTTGAGAAGAACTTGGCTGGGGCGGGAGGATTCGAACCCCCGAATGACGGGACCAAAACCCGTTGCCTTACCGCTTGGCCACGCCCCAGCATTCACAGCGGGTGCGTATAGGACGGGATGGAGCGCTCCTTGAGCAACCCATGCGCTGCCTCTGCCAGGTCACTTGAACGGAACAGGGCGGTGATGGAGGCTCCTGTACCGCTCAGCACACTGGCCACGGCGCCATGTTGGAAAAGCAGCTCCTTGAGCCGGCGCAACTCTGGAAAATGTGGAAAGACCACCGGTTCAAAATCGTTGACCAAGCACAGACCCGTCCGCAACCGCGGATTTGTATTCCTGTCATCGACGATTGTCAACCGATCTCCGTCTTGCGAAAGAATGAGCCTGTCCCACTCCGCATAGGCCCAGGCCGTGGAGACGTGGACCCGGGGGCAGACCAGGACGAGCACGAGCCCCTTCAGGTCGACGGAAACCGGCTGCAGCCGCTCGCCAACCCCTGTGACCAGGGAGGGTGTTGGAGAGAGAAAAAAGGGGACGTCCGCACCCAAAGCACGCCCCAGGCTGTTCAGGTCTGACTCTGCCAATCCCGGGGAAAATCGTTGGGCGAGGTAGCAAAGAAACACAGCGGCGTCCGAGCTCCCTCCCCCCAGGCCCGCTCCGGTGGGAATCCGCTTTTCCAGATGGACGCGCACATCGGGCCGTGACCCGGTCTTTTCTGCGAACAGGTGCCAGGTCTTGGCGAGAATGTTGCCGTTGCCTTCAAGGGATGGATCGGTGCAGCTCAGCTCAAGGCCCTGTCCCGGCTCTCCGGCAGCCACTGTGAGCTGGTCGTGTGGTTCGGGCAGCGGGTAGAAGAGGCTTTCGATGTCGTGGTAGCCGTCCCTGCGCCTTGCCAGAATGCGCAGGGTGAGGTTGACCTTGCACCCCGCTTTGAGGATCACAGGCACATCGGACATATGCTTAAGAATGCGCCGCACCGACACAGGGCCGGTGCGGCGCACTGGTTGATTATTCCTCGTCCAGGGGGATGGTCACAAAGAAGTTCTGGCCTCTGCGCTTGAGCAGGAGCATGACCACGCCCTTTTCGCGGGCATCGGTCTCCAGGACCTGCCTGAACTCGTTTACGCTGTCCACGGCCTTCCCGTTGGCCTCGAGCACCACGTCACCGGGGCGGATGTCGTTCTCAGCAGCCAGGGACCCGTCGGCCACACCTGCCACCAGAAGCCCCCTGACCGTTTCCATTCCCAGGGCCTCTGCTTCCCGTTCAGTGACCGGCCTGAGCTGCAGGCCAAGCGCCAGGTCCTGGGGTTCCTGCTCCTGGTCAGGGCGGTCCGCCGTCTGGGTCAGGTCCCGCTCACCAAGGGTCACAGTGACCTCACTTGTCGCGTTGTCGCGCCACAGGGTCATCCCGATCCGCTCCCCGGGATCCATGGCGCCAACCTGACGGGTCAGATCCCCTGCATCCTCGATGGGCTGACCGTTGATTTCCAGGATCACGTCTCCGGTCCTGACGCCGGCCGTGTCAGCAGGGTCGCCCGGCTGCACCGAAGAGACCAGGGCTCCTTTGGGCTCGCCAAGGCCCAGGGCACGTGCGGTGTTCTCGTCAACGTTCTGGATGGTCACACCGAGCCACCCCCGCTTGACCTTGCTGTACCTTTTGAGCTGGTCAATGACATCCTTGGCCAGGCTGCTGGGAATGGCAAATCCGATACCCTGCCCCGTGGCCACGATGGCGGTGTTGATCCCCACCACCTCGCCGTCCAGGTTCAGCAGGGGGCCGCCGCTGTTGCCCGGATTGATGGAGGCGTCGGTCTGGATGAAATCGTCGTATGGCCCGGAACCGATGACCCGGCCCTTGGCGCTGATGATGCCTGCGGTGACGGTGTGGTCCAGACCGAACGGGTTGCCGATGGCCAGGACCCAGTTCCCGATGTCCATCTTTTCGGAGTCACCAAATGATAGGGTGGGCAGGTCCCTGTCCACTTCGATCTTGAGCAGTGCCAGGTCGGTCTCGGGGTCTCTCCCGACAAGCTCGGCCTCAAAAGACTCCTCGTCTCCCCTGAGATTGACGAGGATCTCATCGGCCCCCTCGATGACGTGGTTGTTGGTGACCACAAAGCCGTCACTGGAGATGATGAATCCGGAACCAAGGGAGCTTTGCTGCCTGGGCTGCCTCTGCTGGTCTCCGAAGAACCTCTCGAACTGGTCGAAAAAATCCTTGAAGGGGTTGTCCTGACCAGGGGGGATCTGATTGAAGAACCGTTCCATGCGCTGACCGCCCTCGACCGTCCTGACCGTGCTGACGTTGACCACGGCAGAACCTGCCTTTCGCGCCAGGTCGGAGAACTCCTGCAACTCGGCACCGGCTGTGCCGCACAGCAGGGTCAGCACGAAAAAGCCTGTGAACAGGCGGACCTTTTTTGCAATTTTCATATCAACTCTCCTCAGCTTTCAAGTTTGTATCCCAACCTCTCTTTTTACTACAGACCCAAAGAAAGTAAACCCCGAAAGCATGATCGGTCCGACCACTCGTCACCGTTGTCCACAATCGGCAGAGCATGTCGTCCCAGAAGCGAAGCACATTTCACACGGCTGTCATTAAAGCCCGGGCCTGTCCTGACGGGCATGACGCGCGAACCTGGCTCAGGTCGCGAGGGTTCAGGAAGAGGGGAAGCTGATCACAACCGTGGTGCCATTGTCCTGAACCAGCTCCACCGTGCCCTTGCGCTGGGTCACCAGATTGGTGACCAGCTCCAGCCCGAGCGACTCGGCATTGTGCAGGTCCACACCTTCAGGAAATCCTGCCCCGTCATCGTGAACGGTCAGGGAGACCTGTCCCGAGTCCAGGGACAGGTAGACCTCCAAACGGCCCTGGGTTCGCTCTGCAAAGCCGTGTTTGAGGGCGTTGGTCACCAACTCGTTGATGATCAGCCCGCAGGGAACCGTCAGGTCAATGGGAAACTGGACCTCATCGATGAACAGCCCCAGGGAGATGTCCTTGCCTCCGGCCATGGAACCCAGCAGCTCGCGCACCAGCCGGGTGACGTACTCCCGGAGGTTGACAATGGCGAAATCCCCGGACCTGGACAGCTCCTCGTGGACCAGGGCCATGGACCGGATGCGGTCCCTGCTCTCCGTGAACAGATGGTAGTCTTCAGGGTCTTTGACGTACTGGGCCTGAAGGCCGAGAAGGCCCGAAATGACCTGCAGGTTGTTCTTGACCCGGTGGTGGATCTCCCTGAGCAGGATCTCCTTCTCCCGCAGGGAAGTGCGGAGCTTTTCTTCGGCCAGCCTGCGTTCGCTCACGTCCCTGACAACTCCGGCGGCAAACCATTTCCCCTCGAGGAAAACAGCCGAGGCAGCCACCTCCACCGGTAGCTGGATGCCGTCCTTGCACAGGGCAGTGAACTCCAGCGTCTTGCCCACCACAGGCCCCCTGCCGGTCTTTTGAAACTTTGCCATGCCCTTGCCGGCAGCATCCCTGTCTGCAACCGGTGCAAGCAGCTGGTGCAGATCCTGACCCAGGGCCTCCTGCTCGGTGTACCCGAACAGGCGAACGGCAACGGGGTTCCAGACCACGATGCGCCCCTGGTCATCAATGAGGATCATGCCGTCGAGGGCCGAATCGACCAGGACAGCTTTCAAAGTGTCGATCGATCCAGACAATGCGCTCATGAAAAATCCATGGGAAAAAGTATTTAAAAACAAAGAGGGTTGGGACAAGGTGCTCTGTATTGAGCCTTAAACGTCCAACAGTGAGGCGTTAAGACAAACACCATCTCTGTTACTGACAGAAGAACTCCCCGTCAATCGGGGCAAACACCCTTTTCAGCCGGCAAAGATTGTAATACGAGTACAGCTTGCCTCTTTTTATCGGGAACCGTTGAAGAGCGCTTTCCCCGTGATGAAGGTACCCGCGAGCAGCAATGCACCGAGCAGCACAAACCCCAGCTCGAAGCGTTGCTGATCCCCGAACCATCCCATGAGGGTCGGCACGAGGCCTGTCCCGAACAGCAGGGCCAGGGGGATGACCAGTGAAACCGCCACATTGCGCTGACTGGAATCAAAGATCTGGGACAGGACCGTAAAACCGGCAGGGAAGTAGCAGACCGAGAGCAGTGGCTGGGCAATAACGGTCACAGGAACATACGGCCCCTGGGCAAGGCCAAGCAGGACAGTGAACAGTCCGGTGACCCCCATTGAGACCACGGCTGTCCTCCTGGCACCGAGACGGTCGATGATCCATCCCGCCCCAAGGACCACGATCGGACCAGCCACCCGGGACAAGGTGATCAGGGTGTTGGCCCGTTCTGGATCGTATCCCCTGGCGTCGATGAGGTAGACGGCCAGCATGCTGAAAGGGGCCACATTGGCGGCAATGGCCAGCCCAAAGAGCAGGACCAGCACCCAGAACTCGGGTCTGCGCGCGATCTGCTGCATCACGTCCAGGCGTGGGGCCTCCCCCCTGTCCCCCCCTCCCCTGCCGTACAGGGCAAAGACCACACCCATGGCCAGCGAAGCCCCTCCAAGGCAAAGCAGCAGAGAGCGCCAGCTCATGATCGGACCAAGCCACAGGGCAAGCAGGGGTGCGGTCAGGAAGCTCAGGTTGGGGGCCAGCTCGTGGATGGAGAACCCCTTGCCCCAGTCAGAAGGCTTGAGGATGGATGCAACCGTGGCGATCCCGGATGGAAAATAGATCCCCGCCGAGACTCCAAGCAGAAAGAGACCGGCCTGCAGCAGCAGCAGAGAACGGGACCAGGCCACCACGGAAAGGGCCAGACCCACACATACGGAGGAAAGAATGATCGTCCTGCGATGCGTGAGAGCCCTGGACACAAACCCGGAGCTGACCAGGGCCAGGCTGATGCCAAGGGAGATGACCAGGAACAAACCGCCTGCTTCCGTGTGGGACAGGCCGAACTCCTGCTCGATCTCTATGAGAAACGGGGCCAGTGCGATACGGGCGATGAAGTTGAAAAAAAACACCCCGGTTATGAGCAGCAAGTGAACCAGGGAGCTGTGGAAAGGCGGGGCCTGCAACGGGTCGGGGGTGGTCACGGCTCTGTCCCGGGAAGTGCCCCTCGTGCAAAAAGCAGATCGTACAGGGCCTGGGCCATGGCCAGGTACCCCTGCGAATTGGGGTGGATCAGGTCAGATTTGAGCCCTCGCTGTCTGAGCACATCACGAAGGACTTCACCCTGGTATGGGATATTGAACTCCTCTGCCAGCTCGGCATAGAACGGCGGAACAGCGCTGCGAAGATTTGGCCGGGGCACACCCACCAGGACCACACCGGCACCATGGTCCAGACAGGCCTGAATCATGGCTCTCAGGTCCGATGCGATGACCTCCTCGGGTCGTCCGCGGAGCATGTCATTCCCCCCCTGACAGAGAATGACCAGCGAGGGCCGGTGGCGCTTCAGCACGTTGACGATGCGTGTTCTGCCGCCTGCTGCGGTTTCACCCGGGACGCCGGCGTTGACGACCCTGCGCGAGATCATGTGCTCCAAGAGAGAGGGATAGTCCTGTTCGGGCGCAGCACCGGTCCCATGGGTCAGGCTGTCTCCGAATGCCAGGACCACCGCGTCCGGTGCCAGCGGAGCCAGAGGCGCCTCAGGCGAGCCACATCCGTGCAGAACGATCAATCCCGGCATAAGGAGGCACAACGCTGCCACCGCACTTTGCGTGAAAAGCCTTCTTGTCCCGGATGGATCCACAGCAGACATTTTCACGTTGTGGTCCATCCTTGTCTGGGGCAGGAGTCCCCCCAAGCACCGGAGGACAGATGCCAAGGTCCTTGTATCGCTGCAGTTTTCTCCTTCAAATCCGGTCGGGTCCGCGGTGAGAACTCAGCGGGAATGGGTCACCACGACTTGGAGGAAAGGATATTTTTCATCTTTTCCTCGGTCTTCTTTTCCACCAGGATCATTTTCCTGGTCTGGGCCTTTTTGATTTTCTCGGTCAGGGCATTTATGTCCGCTGGCTTTTCAATGAAGTCCATGGCCCCGAGCTTCATGGCCTCGATGCCCTTTTCAACGGTTGCGTGCCCGGTCAGCAGGATGACCTGCAGCTCCGGGTTTTTCTTCTTGATCTTCTCCAGGGCCTCGATTCCGTCCATGCCGGGCATCTTCAGGTCCAGGACAATGGCGTCGAAGCTCTCCTCCCCAACGGCCTTGAGGGCCTCTTCGGCCGAGGTGGTGGCGCGAACGTTCATGCCCCTGTTCCTCATGCGTTCGGAAAGGGCGTCCAGGAATTCCTTTTCATCGTCCACGAGCAATACTTTTTCTGCCATGGGGATACTCCTTTTTATCCATCGCTACACGGTTCGGGAGTGACCGGTGTTCTGCGAGTCCCGACATTTTGCCTCTTGTCCGCTTTTCTTGCTTCAGCCTTGCTGCACCTTGAACGGAAGCCTGACCACCAGTCTGTTCGTGTCGCGGCTGTGCGTGACAGAGGCCTGCAGTGCCTGCAGCAAGGGATCCACGGCTTCAAGCCAGGTCTTGTCAGGGGGGGAAGACACTCCGGAAAGGGAGATCCAGGCCCCCTGTTCATCCTTCCCGGTGGATACGGCCATCTCAGAATCCCTGCCGGCTTTCTCCATGGCGAAGGACAGGCACAAAAAGACCAAGTGCTCCAGAAAGTATGGCCAGGTGTGGATGGTCACGTGATCGCCTGGTTGTGCCGCCAGGCTCACTTGCTGTTGTGAAGCCAGGCGGTGTGACATGGCAACCATCAAATCGCACAGCTCAGCGAGCTCGACATCACTCTGCAGATGATCGACACTGTGCGCAAACCGGTTCATGCGCTTGACGATCGTGTCTCCCCTGCTGATGTTGGACTGTATTCTCCGCGTCAGCTGGGAGAGGCGTTCAGGGTCGACTTCCCCTCCCTGAGCCGCCCGGGCGAGCATGTCCTCGAGCAACCCCGCGTTTTCATTGACCACGGCCAGGACATTCTTGATCTCATGGGAAACCGAAGCGCTCATGCTCCCGAAGAAATCCAGGCCCCGCGGCCCCAGCTTCGACCAGTTAACCGTCATGGTTCCCCCGGGTCGCTCTTCGTGCTGTTGATGGCCTCCACCAGCTCCTCGATCATGACCGGCTTGACCAGGTAACGGCAACCCACGGAGCAGCTCGCCTTGAAATCCTCCTCCGAGCCGTGCCCAGTCAGGAAGATGTACTCCAGGCCGGGCTGGATGCGTGCAAGGCGTTTCTTGAGCTCGAACCCCCCGATCCTGGGCATCTTCACGTCCAGCACTGCCACGTCGAAGGCCTTGCGCCGGGCAATCTTCAGCGCTTCCTCCCCGCTCACGGCAAAGTCGGCCCGGATGCCGCGAAAAGACAGCCGTTCGGCAAGTGCTGACACCAGCTCACGTTCGTCGTCTACCAGCAATACCTTCACTCGTAACCTCCGTTTCCGGCAGTCTTTGCAGGGGGGGCCAGGGGGAGCTGTATGGTGAACATCGTCCCTCTGCCGACCTTGCTCCACACCTCGAGCTTTCCACCCAGCTCCTGGACCAGGCCGTAGGTGATGGACAACCCGAGCCCGGTGCCCCCGGTCTTCACCCGCGTGGAAAAAAACGGGTCGAAGATCCGCTTCAGGTTATCCTCGGATATGCCGCTTCCATCGTCTTTGACCTTGAGCTCGACCCAATTCGTTCCGGCCGGCGCAATGGCAATGTCCAGGTGGCCGCCGTCCTGCATGGCCTGAAACGAGTTGTTGACCAGGTTCAGGAGGATCTGTTCCACCTTGCCCTTGTCCGTGATGATGGACGGGGTCCCCGGTTCAATGTTCAGGTTGATGTTGATGTCCCGGTACTCCGCCTCCTTGTGCAGGAACCCCAGCACCTCGTGCACCACCTCGACCAGGTCGACCGAGTCCATGCGCACCTCGATGTGGCGCGCAAACCCCAGCAGCCGTTTGGTGATGGTCCCGCACCTCTCCACCTGGGACAGGACCGAGTCGAGCATACCGATCAGGCGTGCCTTCTCGGTCTCCACATCGCGGTAAGTGATGAGATCCTTGATCAGCCCGGTCTTCTCGCTGATCACGGCCAGGGGATTGTTGATCTCGTGGGCCACACCCGCCGCGAGTCTGCCGATGGAGGCCAGGCGGTTGGTGAACTCCATCTGGTGCAAGGTCATGGCCCGGGTCTCGTCGGCTATGTAGATCTTGTTGATCATGTACGTGGCCACCCCGACCATGACCACCACGATCAGCGACACGCTGGCCAGCAGGAACCAGACCAGATCGAAGCGGATGTCGAACCAGGGCTTCATCAGCTCTTCACGGTCCTTGGCGATCATCAGGATGAACGGGGAGTTCTGGATGTAGGCATAGCCCACGACATAGCCGCCGTCGGTGTCGGTTTCCGTCTCGTAGACCTGGGTTTTCTCGGAATACTCCGGCACCTGGAAGGGCTCTGGGCTCAGAATGTCGCCGAACTGGCGTGACGGCGTCTGAAGAACGCCCGCTGTGTTGATGATGAAGGCGTCGCTGTTCTCGCTCAGGTCAAGATCGGCCAAAATATCGTTCAGACGTTTGGAGTCCAGCGTGGCCCTGAGGATGTACATCCCCTGCTCCGGGTCTTCCCTGCGCACGGCAATGATCATGTGAGGGACGTTGCGAAACCCCATGAAGACCTCGCTGACATAAAAACCATGCTCCCGGGTCCTCAGAAACCACTCCTGGCCGCTGTAGTCCCTGCCCTCGAGACTGTATGGCCCGGCATAGCCGACCTGGCGCCCGGAAACATTTATCAGCCCCAGGTCCACGTACCCTCCGAAACCTTTCTTGAGGTTGTCAAGCACCTCGGCCAGGGCCCCGGGTCGTATCAGGGCGGCGTAGGGAAATTCCTGGATGGTGTACTCGAGGGCGTCCAGGCGTTCTTCGAGGAAGTAGCTGACGGTCCGCCTGGTGTTGGACGTCACCCGGCTGGTGCGCAGCAGGTTTTCAGAGACAATGGCCCGTTTAGTCAGGTTATAGTCAATCGTGGAGCTGATGATCAACGGCACCAGGGAGGCGCCAAGCAGTAGGGCTATGGCCAGCTTCCACGTTCGCCGGTAGTTGAACAGGCTGGCATACGGCTCGGCCTCGGTCCTGTGATGCCAGAACTTGGGAACGAGCCATTCCTTTATCGCCATTGCGGTTCCGTCCTCCCGGGCTATTCCTTTTCCTTGCGCTGCCGGACCTTTTCATTGGCCAGACGCAGAACCTCGCTCAACTCGTCGATATCTACGGGCTTCTGCAGGTAGGCAAAAGCGCCGAGCTCCATGCAGGTCTCCCGGTCCTTTTCAGAACCGTGCCCGGTGAGAATGACCACCTCCACGTCGGGGCGCTCCTTCTTGACCCGACGCAGCACCTCGATCCCGTCGATGCCCGGCATCTTCAGGTCAAGGACCATGACCTCGGGCTCGTCCTCACGGACCATTTCCAGGGCCGACTCCCCGCTGTACACGGCATGGGTGCCCATCTCGCGCATGGAAAGACGCTCGGAAAGGGTTTGGGCGAACTCGCGTTCGTCGTCCACAAGCAGCACCCTGCTCGGCGCCTCGAAGTTGGCCCTGCGATAAATGTCGGCCTGGTGGAACGCCTTCCCGACCTTGGTCTCAACGGACTTGACGCCAGCGACCTCCGAAGCCATTGATTTGAGCTCCTTCTCCAGTCTGTCGAGGAGAAGGACTTTCTTGTTGATTGTCAATGTCACGTGGCCGTTTCTGGCCGCAACCCTGACGTCGTGGCCTTTCTCCACCAGGATGGTCTCCACCCTGCAGGCCAGGTGAAAGTCCTCCAGGGCCTGTCGTGTCTCCGATGTGACCTTCAGGGCGGGCTTGTCCAACTGCTCCAGGATCAGGCGGGCCGCTGCAGAGGGCTCGTTCTTGTCCATGGGCACAACCAGGTCGTACAATGAAGCCGCCCATGGGTCGTCGACATCGCGCACGGTTCTGACCCAGTTGGCACGGTCAGCGTCGTGGCGCTCCATCAGCTTGACAGCCTCCTTTTCGGAAACCCCCCGCGCGGCTGCCGCTTCCTTGCGCGACCTGACATCACCGATCAGGCAGACCCTGAGCACGTGGGACAGGGTCCGGGCCGGAAGGTGGGAAGCGAAGCCGTGCAGGACGAGGTCTTCGTTCTCCAACAGGCTGTCGGCCACGGCCATGCGCAACCAGGCCACGGAACGTTCCTTCTCCCGGGTGAACTTGTTGAAAACCGATGTATGTCCCTGAAAGGTCTTCTCGATCTTGTCCTGGCTCAGTCCGGACAGCCTTGATGCCCTGATGGAGATGTCCTCGTCGGTGAGCACGGGATACCCAGTTCGCTCGGTCAGTTCTTCCACGACCTCGTTGTCCTTGCAGAAGACAGAGCTGAAAATACTGATGACTGACATGATCAACCCCTTGTTGCAGTGGGTAGTTTGCAGACATTTGTCAACGGGCACTCTTCACCGTCGGCGTGCCAGCCCGAATGGTGAACCGAACAAATGGCCTTGTCCAGTGTCGGATAGAAGTGGTCCTCGCCGATGTGCTCGTAGAGGTGGGTCCGTTGCATGACATGCATGACCGCCTCCTTGACCCCGCTGAAGGAGATGTCCAGCCCGGCGCTCCTGACCCGGTCAACAATCAGGGACAGGGCCTCCTCACCTGATGCGTCCATGTCATTGATGCCGCTGGACTCGATGATGATGTGCTTGAGCTGCTTCATCTTCATGAGCCTGTCGGTGATCTGGTCCTCCAGAAAGGAAGCGTTTGCAAAGAACAAGGTGCCGTCGAAGCGGACCACGGCCAGGTGCTGGCACTCGGCCAGGCCGAATGCCGTGGCGTCCTTGTGGGTCTCGTCCTTGTACAGGGACAGCGAGGCCACCCTGGGACGCATGCTTTTGTACAGGAAAACCAGCAGGGAGAGAACCACCCCGATCATGATGCCCTTGTCCAGATGGGGGGCAAAGGCCAGTGTGGCCACGAAGGAGATGACCGATATGGCCCCGTCGTACCACTGGGCCTTCCAGGCGTGCATGAAGCCGCTGGCGTTGATCAGCCCGATGACCGCCATCATGATCACCGCGGCCAGGACCGCCTGTGGCAGATGGTAGAGCAGCGGCGTGAAGAACAGAAGCACCACGATCACCAGCATCGAGGTGAACACGCTGGAAAGCCCTGTGATTGCACCCGCCTGGAGATTGACTGCCGACCTGGAAAAGGAGCCGGAGACCGGGTAGCTCTGCCCTATCGAACCCAGGATGTTGGCCAGACCCTGACCGATCAGCTCCTGGTTGGGGTCGAGACGCTGCCCTGTCTTTGCGGCCATGGCCTTGGCAATGGAGATGGCCTCCATGAAACCGAGCAGCGAAATGATGGCCGCATAGGGGATGAGCGTGCCCAGGACCCGAAAATCGAACGTGGGCATGCTCAGGGTGGGCAGTCCGGAGGGCACGACCCCCACGACCGCTCCACCACCCATGAGATGCAACTCGTCCAGTTCCAGGGAGGTGTTGCCAACCCTGATCCTCCAGGCGGGAACCATCAGTGTCGGCTCCTGCACCTCCACGCCACTCGGGACGTTCTCCCGGTCATAATAGGTGTAGCCGTTGTTGTTCTCGGGCTCTTTGGAGCGCAGGAAAAAGAAGTCCCTGAGCTCGGTCCTGATCAGATGGGCCTCCTCCTTGTGCCGTGCGATCCTGGCATTGATGACTTCGAGATCGTGCTCGGCATCTATCCTGGCCACGACATCACCCGAGGCCTTGGCTTGATCCAAGATCTCGTTCAGAGCGGTGCGCTCCTCGGACAGGGAGCGCACGGCGTCGATCGTGGTGTTGAACTCCTGCATTCGCTCCACAGCCGGGGGAACAGCGATCTGCTCCACGTCCACCCGGGCGTTTCGTTCAAAGCCGAGGGACCAGGACAAAACAATGGTCACGGCCACGGCAACCAGCACATTGGGAATCCTGGGGGAGATCCGCTTCAGGCCGAACATGATGCTGAAGGCCAGCACCCCCATGAACAAGGTGGGCCAGTGGGTGAAGTCCAGAGCAGCCTGCGCCACCCGGTAGATGGTCTCGTAGTGGTGCTCGGCGCTGTCCACGTAGACCCCGAACAGCTTGGAGAACTGGGAAGAGGCAATGATGATGGCCGCGGCATTTGTGAACCCGTTGACCACCGGGTGAGAGAGGAAGTTGACCACCAGGCCGAGCCTGAGCACGCCGAGCAGGAACTGGAACACGCCCACCATGAAGGCCAGCATGATGGCATAGGCGATGAACCCCGTGCTCCCTGTCGTGGCCAGCGGTGACAACGAAGCCGCGGTCATCAGGGAGACCACTGCCACCGGCCCTGTGGCCAGCTGACGGCTGGAGCCGAACAGCGCCGCGATCATTGGCGGCAGGAACGAGGCATACAAGCCGTAGTACGCCGGTAGGCCGGCCAACTGGGCGTAGGCCATGGACTGAGGGATAAGCACCAGAGCTACAGTCAGTCCCGCGATGATGTCGGCCCGGAACAAGCTGAGGTTGTAGCTCCTGAACCAGCCGAGGAAGGGGAAAATCTTGGTTACCATACCCGTTATCCTTCTGCTGTGGTTGTGAGCATCCGGCGGCACATGACAATGAGGTCGTTGTACAGCGCCCCTGCATCGTAAAGATTATACGTTTTGAACCGTACCAGCCCGTCGACCATGGTGAAGACCAGCAGGGCCGTCTTGCGCGGGGGCAGGTCTGCGATCGAGCCGTCCTCCTGCCCGGTCACCACCGCCTTCTCGAAAAGGTCCACCAGGCAGGCGTAAATCGCTTCGAGATGCCCCCGGCACAAATCATTCGTTTCCGAGCACTGATAGATGAAATGCCGGTGCAGCAGCAGAAACTGATCTTCCAGGATACCCGACAGATAGAGGTAGAACGAGACCACTGCCTCCATCATATGCATCCCGTCCCTAAAATCGCGTCCCGTGAAATACTGCTCGAACTCCTCGGTGATCGACCGCCTGGTCTCCTCCAGGATCTTCTCCAGGATCTGCTCTTTGCTCTTGAAGTGATGGAAGATCGTGCCCTCCGCTGCCCCAGTCAGCTTGGAAAGCTCACTGATGGATGTCTCCTTGAACCCGTGGTGGGCAAAGAGCAGTGTTGCCGCCCTGAGAATGCTTTCCCGTTTTGTCTTCGCCATACCCATTTCCCGACCGAGCGCTCACTCGGTAATTTCCCAAGGCCTCTACCTGTTGGGAAATTTTCTGTCAAGACCCTCTTCAGATAAAAATTGCTTTTTCAGGGTCAGGCGGAACAGGAGGGGTTTTGCTGACAGGCCCATTGAGCTGAGCTGTCAGGAAAGGCATCAGGAACGCTACAAAAATCGCAATATGGGGATCAGGAAGAAATTCCTGAAGGATTTAAGACCGGGGCTACCTCACGGCAAAGACCATGCGAAAACGCGAACAACCGTCAGTCGGTCTTGAGTATCTTTCTGCCCCGGGCCTTGCGGATTTTGTCCATCAGGACATTGATGTCGGCTGGCTTCTCGATGAAATCCATGGCCCCGTATCGCATGGCCGTGATGCTGCTCTCCACGGAACCAAACCCCGTGTACAGGATGACCGGAAGCTCGGGCTGCTTGAGCTTCATCTGCCGCAGCACCTCTATGCCGTCCATTCCCGGCATCTTGAGATCCAGGATGACGGCGTCAAACTTTTCCATGCTCACCGAGCGCAATGCCTCTTCAGGAGACGATGTCCCGGTGACCTGCAGACCCCTGTGACTGAGCCGTTTCACCAGGGCCTCCAGAAAACCCCTGTCGTCATCGACCAGCAGCACGCGATCGGTCATTCTGTCATCCTCCCGCAGCAGGTCACTGAACCTCTCCCCTCCCAGGGCCTGGTAGTGACGCAGAGTTTCCCGGGCTGAGCATCTTGCGGCACAGCCCGATGAGATCGTTGTACAACGCACCAGCATCATAGAGGTTGTAGATCTTGAAGCGGACCAGGCCGTCCACCATGGTGAACACGAGCAGGGCCGTCCTGCGTGCAGACACGGGGGCAATCGAGCCGTCCTG
The DNA here is from genome assembly GCA_964594925.1 of uncultured Desulfohalobiaceae bacterium. Lineage (GTDB taxonomy): Bacteria > Desulfobacterota > Desulfovibrionia > Desulfovibrionales > CAZUBS01 > CAZUBS01. The sequence continues at coordinate 1,639 of CAZQOG010000033.1, read as the reverse complement.
TTGCCCGGACAGGATCGCCTTTTCAAACTGGTCCACGATGCGGGAGTATATGGCTTCCAGGTGCCCGCGACAGGCAGGGCTGGTCTCGGCCAGCTGATACACGAAATGCCTGTGCAGCAGGAGAAAATGGTCCTCCATGAGACCAGCCAGATACAGGTAGAAAGAGATGACCTCCTCCAGCATGTGCATGCCGTTCTTGAAGGTCTTGTCCTTGAAGTAGAGATCGTACTCCACGGAAATCCAATCCCGGAAATCGTCCAGAATGGTCTCCAGGATGTGCTCCTTGGACTTGAAATGGTGGAAGATCGTTCCTTCTGCAGCTCCGGTAAGCTGCGAGATATCCTTGACAGAGGTCTCCTTGAACCCCTTGTTGGCAAACAGCATGCCGGCGGCCCTCAGGATGAGGGCGCGTTTGGTCTTCCGCATACAGGCTCTCCGGTGAACAG
>CAZQOG010000033.1:0-1093 GCA_964594925.1 uncultured Desulfohalobiaceae bacterium | reverse complement strand
AGGCCGCCTTGATTTTGTCTGGAGCCAGCGAGGAGACTCGAACTCCTGGCCTGCTGATTACGAATCAGCTGCTCTACCATCTGAGCTACGCTGGCATGACGGAGCCGCTATATAATGCAGCGATTTTCCAGACGTCAAGCCGTTTTCCATGACCTCCAGACTACACCCTTCCAGCCCATGAGCTTGTCACAGGGGGCGGCTTTACTTTCCTTGACGCGCACCGTATCCCGTTGCCAGGATGACGCAGCCGACACCCCGACCATCCTTTCCTTCGGTTTCCCTGATCGTGCCGGTCCACAAGGGAGGCACCTCTTTTGAAACCTGCCTGCAACATGTTGCCCGGTCCAGCGTTGCCCCGGAGGAGCTGATCGTTGTGGCTGATGGTGAGCCTCATTCGACAGAGCACCTCGCCAGACAATACAGCCAGGGTCATTGCGATTCCCGGTCCTAGAGATGCTGAACGCACCAGAAGCAATGAACAAATGTCTCTTTGGACAGTAGGACCCACCTCAAAATGAAACAGCTTGTTTCAGAAAAATGGATTTTCTTGGGGCTTTTTGCCTTTATATTCTCTTTATTACTGATCAAGATCTGGGCTATCGGCTGGAGTCTAGGGTCAGATGGACTGGGATACTATGCCCATATCAGGTCGGCTATGATTGACCGTGATCTAGATTACGCTAACGAGTTTCGCAATTTTAATCCCCTGGGACACTCTGTACAAAGTCCCGACATCAAGACACAGACCGGTCATGTCCCAAACAAGTATCCCATAGGACCCGCCCTGCTATGGATCCCCTTTTTCCTGCTGGCACACGGCCTGGCATGGCTATGTAACGTCATGGGATATGCCGTGCCCATGGATGGATACTCTTTACCCTACCAATTATTCATTGGACTCGGGGCGCAAATATACGGACTTCTTGGTCTTTTTTTCGTACTGTGCATCGCAAAACGTTTCTATCCTGCAAATACTTCTCTCATAGCTTTAATTTCAGTCTGTTTGGGTACCAATGTAATCTACTACTTAACAGTAGAATCTACAATGTCCCACGCCTTTTCCTTGTTCACAGTTTCGCTTTTTATATTTTAT
>CAZQOG010000032.1:12532-24257 GCA_964594925.1 uncultured Desulfohalobiaceae bacterium | reverse complement strand
GTTTCAAACCAGCCGGGGCGGATGTACCATGTCTCCCTGCCCGAGCCAATGCCTGCGCTGCTGGCGGACCTTTTACAGAAGGGGCGCTTTCCAGTATTCATCTTTCTGGGCAGAAGAGGTGAAACGCCGGCGCAGCGCACGGCCCGAGGCGCGCCGCAAACAAGGTCTGCCCTGGGGAACATGAAAGCACGCGTGCTGTTGTGGATGGTCTCGGCCCTGCTGCTCCTGCTTGCCGGCTGCGGCGACGGGGAGGAGGTGGTGGTCGTGGACATGGACAGGCGGGAGGAGATCGTCCTGCCCAGCCCGGACCATTCCGTGACCTATGCCTACCTGCCCCAGTACTCCCACACCACCTCCTTCGAGCGGCACCGGCTGCTGATCGAGTACCTGCGCAAGACCACGGGCATCCCCCTCAGGCAGGTCTTTCCCGACACCTTTGAGGAGCACGTGCGCATGGTGGAGCGCGGGGAGATCGACATCTCCTACTCCAACCCCTTCATCTACATCCGTCTGGCCGATCTGGGCGCGCGCGCCTTTGCCAAGGTGGTGGAGCAGTCCGGGAAGCCCACCTTCCGGGGGCAGATCATCTGCCGGGCGGACAACCCGCAGATCAGGTCCCTTCAGGATTGCGCGGGCAAGCGCTGGGTCGCTGTGGACCCGTCCTCGGCAGGGGGCTATCTCTTTCCCCTGGGGCATTTCGTGGAGAACGGCATCACCAGGGAGGACTTCGCCGAGATCGCTTTTGCACCGGGCCCTGGCGGCAAGCAGGAGAAAGTGGTCCTGGCCGTGTATGCCGGCACCTATGATGTGGGTTCGATCCGGGAAGGGACCCTGGAGCTGCTCCGGGGCAGGATCGACCTGGACCAGATCCGGGTCCTGGCCGAAAGCCGCCCCTATCCCGGCTGGGTCTTCGCGGCCAGGCAGGGCCTGGACCCGACCATCGAGGAACGCCTGGCCACGGCCATGTTCGCCCTCGACCCGGAGCTCGGGCTCGATTCCGAGATCCTCAACAGGATGAACGTCCAGGACATCATCCCGGCCGCGGACCAGGACTATGACCCGGTCCGGGATCTGGCCTCCAGCCTGGGCACGTTCATCATCCAGCAGGACTGACGGGGCGTGGCGTGCGTTTCCTGAAGCGGCTGCGGTTCAGCACCAAGATCGGGATCGGCACGTCCTGCATCGTGGTGGTGGTGGCCGTGCTCCTGGCGGCCACCGTGGGCAACATGGCCTCGGACGCCCTGATCCGCGAGAACAAGAAGCGGGGGCAGGCCCTGGTGGAGAACCTGGCGGTGCGGGCCGTGGACCCCCTGCTGGCGGACGACCTGCTCCGGCTCCGGAACATGATCGACGAGGTCAAGCGCATCAGCAGGGACGTGGTCTACGCCTTTGTCCTGGACCAGCGGGGCCTGGTCCTGGTGCACACCTTTCAGAGCGGCTTCCCCGTGGAGCTGATCAAGGCCAATGTGGTGCGGCAGCAGGGCGGGCACCAGGTGCAGCTCATCAAGACGGACAAGGAGTTCATTTACGATTTCGCCGCCCCGGTCGCAGTGGGCGGCACCCGGATAGGGGCGGTGCGGCTGGGGATTTCCAAGCGGGTCATCCAGTCCGTGGTCAACCAGCTCATGATGGCGGTGGCTGCGGTGGCGGCAGGCTCCCTGGTGGTGGCTGTTTTTGCAAGCACCCTCTTTGCCCGGCGGATCTCCTCCAGGATCAACGAACTCAAGGAGCACGCCCAGGAGATCGTCCACGGCAACCTGGACATCCAGGCCGGCCCGTTCGACGCCACCCCCTGCTGGGAGATCATGGACTGCGGGGAACGGGAGTGTCCGGCGTATGGTGATGTGCGGCGTCGCTGCTGGTATCTTCCCGGCACCATGTGCGTGCACTGCAAGGACGTGGCCTACCCGGACAAGATGGAGGCGTGCAAGAAATGTCCGGTCTACAGGCAGAACGCCGGGGACGAGATCCAGGACCTGGCCGAGACCTTCGACGTCATGGCCGTGACCCTGGACCGGCACATCAGGGAGATCCGCGAGGCCGAGCAGGCCCTGCGCAGCCAGCAGCAGCTGATGCGCACCATCCTGGACGTGACCCCTGACCTGATGAGCCTGCTCGACGAGAACCTGGTCTACCGCTCCCCCAACAAGGCCTTTGCCCGCTCTGTCGGCCTCAGCGTCGAGGAGGTGGTGGGCAAGACCGACTACGACCTCTTTCCCGCGGACGTTGCCGACGAGCGGGTGCGCAAGAATCGGGAGGTCCTGGAAACCGGCACCAGGGCCGAGATGGAGAGCCGGCGCGAGGGCAAAAAAGGGGAGCGCTGGTACCACACCGTGATCATCCCGGTCTACGACAGCGAGGGCAACATCAACGGTGTGCTGCGCACCGCCCGGGACGTGACCGAGCTGCGCGTCACCCAGGAGCAGCTCATCCAGGCCCAGAAGATGGAGTCCCTGGGCAAGCTGGCCGGGGGCGTGGCCCACGAGATCAACACCCCGCTCGGGGTCATCCTGGGCTATGCCCAGCTCCTCCAGGACGATGTGCCGCAGGACAGCCAGGTGGCAGAGGACCTCAGGACCATCGAGAAGCAGACCAAGGTGTGCCGGAAGATCGTCTCCGACCTGCTGGGGTTTTCCCGCCAGACCGAGAGCGCCAAGAGCGTCATCTGCCTGAACAACACCGTCATGGAGGCCATCGCCCTGGTCCGGCACACCTTCACCCTGGACCAGGTGGAGATTGACGAGGATCTGGACGACCGCATGCCGGCCGTCTACGGTGATGCCGACAAGCTCAAGCAGGTCTGGATCAACCTGCTCAACAACGCCAGGGACGCCATGCGAGGCGGGGGCGTGATCCGGGTCCGCACCGAGCTGGATGCATCCCAGGGGCTGGTCAGGGTTCGGGTGGTCGATACAGGCAAAGGCATCAGCCCGGAGGACATGCAAAAGATCTTCGAGCCGTTTTTTTCCACCAAGCCCGTGGGGGAGGGGACCGGGCTCGGTCTGGCCGTTTCCTTCGGGATCATCCAGGAGCACGAGGGGAAGATCTGGGCCAAAAGCCCCCTTCCCGAGGAGTTCGGTTTCAAACCCGCGAATGGGGATGCCCCAACGGGCCCCGGGACCATGTTCGTGGTCGAGCTGCCCCTCGACCACAGCCCGGCCCGCCCTGGGGAGCACCCATCGCACTAGCCGGGAGGTATGTGCATGGCCACGGTGATAGTGCTCGACGACGTCCAGGACGCAGCGACCCTGGTCAAGCGGATCCTGGAACGCAAAGGCCACGCAGTGACCGCCTTTACAGAGGAGGAGGAGGCCCTTGACTTTGCCGGCCAAAATCCCGTGGACCTGGCCATCCTGGACATCAAGCTGAAAAAGATGACCGGCATCGACGTGCTGGAGGAGCTGAAAAAGGTCTCCCCGGAGATCAGGGTCATCATGCTCACGGGCTACCCGACCCTGGAAACGGCCCGCAGGTCGCTGGAGCTCGGGGCCAACGAGTACTGCGTCAAGCCGATCGACAAGGACGAGCTGGAAGCAAAGGTGGCCAAGGTTTTGGGGCAGGAGTAGCAGGGGCCGGGCGCCATGGCGGTCACCAACCTTTTCAAGCACTGGACCTACAAGGTCTTTGCCCCGGGCACGCTGCTCAGGAAGAAGTACGCCGCCTTCAGGGAGCTGATCAAGTACGACAACCGCAGTCTGGAGCTCATCGCCGACCTGGAGGAGATCTCCTACGGCAGCGAGCTCGTGGACTACGCCAGGGTCCCCTGGCTGGCCTCCCGCCTGTCCGGGTCCGTGTCCAGGCTCATCCAGGCCCTCATGGACATGGAGCCGGTCCGGTACGGGGACCTGCCCGAGTACGCACGCAAGATCGACTTCTACGTGCGCATGGGCCTGGACCTGCCCCAGCCCGCGGTGGAGCCGCCCTACCTGCTCGACCTCAGGGAGTGCGCGGGCAGGGAGGATCTGTGCGGGGGCAAGGCCGCTAACCTGGCCGTTGTCGCTTCGGACATGGGCCTGCCCGTGCCCCCGGCCCGGGTCGTCACCACATCGGCCTGGGGCTACTTCCTGGAAAGCAACAACCTGGTGGAGACCCTGCACAGGCACTTGCGCCACGTGACCCTGTCCCGGCCGGAGGACATCGCATCCCATTGCCGCCGGGTCCAGGAGGCCGTGCTCGAGGCCGAGGTGCCCGAGGTGGTGGCCGAGGCCCTGTCCGAGGCGGCCCGGGCCCTGGCACCATCGAACCAGACCCTGGCCCTGCGTTCCTCGGCGGTTTCCGAGGACGGCGAGGTCTCCTTTGCCGGCCAGTTCGCAAGCGAGCTCGACGTGCCGCGGGACAAGGTGCTTGCAGCCTACCGCCGGGTCCTGGCCAGCAAATACTCTCCCCGGGCCGTGACCTACCGCATCCTCAACGGGCTGGCCGACGAGGACGTGCCCATGGCCGTACTGATGATGCCCATGGTGGATGCCGAGTCTGCCGGGGTGATGTACACCCGTGACCCGGGCCGGGCCGGGGGCTCCGAAAGCAGCTCCAGCCGTCTGGCCCTCTACGCCGTGCACGGGCAGGGCAGGAACCTGGTCGAGGGCGGGCTGACCCCGGAGGTCTACCGGTTCACCAGGTCCGAGGCCCCGGAGCTGACCGGGCGGGAATGGTCCGAGGACTCCCTGGGGCTGCCTCTGGACACTGCCAGACACCTGGCGAGGCTGGGCATGAAGCTGGAAAAAGTGTTCGGCAGCCCCCAGGATGTGGAGTGGGCGGTGGACAAAAAGCAGCGGCTCTTTCTGCTCCAGAGCAGACCTGTCGCCAGCGAAAAGGCTGATGCGCTGGATGACGAAGGTTCGCCATTCTCCATGGGCGAGGATGCCGAGGTCCTGGCCGAAGGGCTGACCAGGATCTCCTCGGGCCTGGGTTGCGGACCCTACCACGTTGCCGAGTCCGTGGTCGACGCTTCGGAGGTCCCCGAGGGAGCGGTGCTGGCCGTGGCCACCCTGAGCCCGGCCCTGGTCCGGGTGGTGGGGCATGTTGCCGCAGTGGTCAGCCGGGCGGGCAGCCGGGGCAGCCATTTCGCTTCGGTGTCCCGGGAGTTCGGGTTGCCGGTGGTGGTCGGGGAGGAGCTCGACCTGGAGGGGCTCGAGCAGGGGCAGGTGGTCACGGTGGATGCAGATCAGGGGCGGATCCTGGCCGGCTGCCCCGAAGGCCTGGACAAGCCCAAGAAGAAAAGTTCCCGCGGCAGGGTCCCGGAACGCCTTGCCGGGGTCATGGATCGCATATCCTCACTGAACCTGACCGACCCGGACTCCCCCGACTTCAGCCCGGAAAAGGCCAGATCCTTCCACGACCTGGTGCGTTTTTGCCATGAAAAAGGCGTGGCAGCCATGTTCTCCCTGGTGGACAAGGGGGGCAAGGGACTGTCCGGGGCCAGGAAGCTGAAGAGCGACCTGCCCCTGACCATGTACGTCCTCGACGTGGGGGGCGGCCTGTTCAAGGGAGCTGCGGAACGGGGGGAGGTCACGCCCAACGATTTCAAGAGCCAGCCCCTGTGGTCCTTCTGGTGGGGGCTGTCCGACCCGGGGGTCAAATGGTCCCAGGCCATGCCCCACATGGACTGGGAAGGCTTTGACAAGCACAGTGCGGGTCTCTTCAAGCACGACGCCAAGTTTTTGGCCAGCTACGTGGTGGCGGCGGAAAACTACCTGCACGCCATGATCAGGTTCGGCTATCATTTTTCCGTGGTCGACGCCTACTGCGGCGAACGCCCGGACAACAACTACATCAACTTCCGCTTCAAGGGGGGCGGGGCTTCCATGGACCAGCGGCTGCTGCGCCTGGAGTTCATCTCCAGGGTCCTGGGCCACTTCGGGTTCGGCGTGACCACCAGGGGGGACCTGCTGGACGCGACCTGCTCCCGCAAGGGGGCCAACGAGACCCTGAAGCGCCTGGCGGAGCTGGGCTACATCCTGGCCATCACCAGGCTCATGGACATGGGGCTCACCGATCTCTCCCAGGTGGACAAAATGGTGGAAAACTTCATCGAGAACCGGGAACGGGACTGACGAAAGCTTGAAGTTCGAAGTTCGAAGTCGGAAGGGAAAGGCCTGCAACGAGGCTTGATGATTGCATCCTTTTTTTCCTTCGAACTTCCGACTTCGAGCTTCGAACTACAAGGTGTTTCATGTCTTCCAAACAATCCAATGTGACCTGGGTCACCGACAGGCTGGCGGTCGGCAACGCACCCATGAGCCATGCCGAGCTGGACGCGCTCAAGGCTGAGGGCATCGACGCCATCATGAACCTGTGCGCCGAGTTCTGCGACCTGCACGAGATCCAGAGCAGTGCCGGCTTCGAGGTCTACTACATGCCGGTGGTCGACGAGGAGGCCCCGGAGATGAAGGAGCTGGAGCAGGCCCTGTCCTGGCTCGACGAGGCCGTGTATCTGGGCAAGAAGGTGCTCATCCACTGCCGGCACGGCATCGGCCGCACAGGGACCGTGCTCAACGCCTACCTGCTCCGGCGGGGGCTGGGACACAAGCTGGCCGGGAGGAAGCTCAAAGACATGCGCTCCAAGCCGGCCAACTTCGAGCAGTGGTGGACCATCCGCAGGTACGGCAAGAAAGAGGGCCGCCTGACCATCAGGGAACCTTCCCTGGAAATGAAAAACCTGGTGGACCTGGCCCCCTTTCTGGAGGACTACGCCGGCTTGTCGGCCCGGGTGGAGGACCTGGTGGGCAGCGAGCTGGGCAGTGTGGGGAGGTGCGGCCGGGACCACCACCGCTGTGGCTCCACCCCCATCAGCCTGACCCTGGTCGAGGCCGTGCACCTCACCCACCGCCTGAACACGGACCTGAGCAGCCGGGAGCGGCTTGAAACCATAGACCGGGCCGTGGCCGTGGCCAGAAGTGAGCGGGAGACCGCCCACAGGGTGGAGGAGGAAGGAGACTACTGTCTCTCCGACGCTGGGGCGGTCTGTCCCCTGTGGTTCGAGGAGCGCTGCCAGCTGTTCAGCGCACGCCCCCTGCAGTGCAAGTCCTTCGAGCTGCCAACGGACCTGAAAACGGAGCTGTGGGACGAGGTGCTCTCACCTTCCCTCGAGCAGCTGTCCAGGCAGCTCTTCTTTGCCTTTGCCTCAAGCTTCCCCCCCAGGAGCGGGCTGGCCTTCTCCCTCCCGGACGTGGCCTCTGGGAAGTACGTGGAGCGCTTCTTCCACCTGCTGCTCAAAAGCGAGGCAGGACAAAGCGATTCATAGGGCCGGCAGCCCTGAAGTTTTCCCCCGTCCGGCCGATTGGACCCTGTGGACCTCTTCGAGCAGAACCAGTTCAGGGGCTTCTTCAGGATGGTCAGGGGCCTGAAAATCCGCTACAGCTCGCCGCAAAGGTCAGGTATTTCATCGGCGTGACCACGAGAAAGGGGGAGAGATGAAGAACTCGCTGCTGCCTCGCATCTTCGGGCTGCTGCTCCTGTGCAGCCTTTTTCCTGTTCTGGTGGTTGGTGTCTTGTCCGGGTATGCCGCCGGGAACGGCACGCCCTGGTGGCCTGTCTGGACCGGCGCGGCGCTGGGGGTTCTTCTCTCCCTGGCCCTGACCCTGGTTTCCAGGGCCAGGCTGCTCGCTCCGGTGCGCGGCCTGACCGGCTGGGCCCGGAAGGTGGCCGGAGGGGACCTGGAAACCAGGCCCGAGGTAAGGGCCGGTGGCGAGCTCAGGGAGCTGGGGCAGGCCCAGGCCGAGATGGTCGGCTCCTTCCGCGACAGCCTGGGGTTCACAGAGGGCATCCTGGACTGCATTGCCGACGCCTTCCCCTTTCTCACCCTGGGGGTGGACGGCAGGATAACCGGCATCAGCCAGCGGCTGCTGCAGCTGCTCGATCTGGACGGGCGCCCCGGCGACTTCCTGGGCCAGACCCCGGGCAAGGCCTTTTTCAACGACGCGTCGCGCACCACCACCTCCACCGAGGTCCTGACCGGCAGGAAGAAGATCGAGCGCGAGGCGGACATCACCACGGGCAAGGGCCGGCGCAAGATCTTCAGCTCCGTGGCCAGCCCGGTCTTCGACCGGGATAAAAAGCTGGTGGGGTCGTTCACCCTGTACGTGGACCTGACCACCATCAGGACGCAGGAGGAGGAGATACAGCGCCGGGGTGAGAGCATCCAGCGCCTGGCCAACGAGTCTGGGTCGGTGGTCCGGGACGTGGACACCGCCAGCGAGGAGCTGGCCAAGATCGTGGAGGATGCCCGCAACGACGCCAACCAGCAGAAGATCCGCTCCACCGAGGTGGCCACGGCCATGGAGGAGATGAACGCCACCATCCTTGAGATGTCCCGCAACGCACAGGGCGCTGCAGGGCAGGCCCAGGAGGCGAGCGAGCAGGCCGGCGAGGGGGAGCGCAACGTGTCCTCCCTGGTCGAGCACATCTCCATGGTCGACTCCCGGATCACCGACCTGGGCTCCCGCGTCTCCGAGCTGGGGTCACAGGCGGAAAACATCGACCGGGTCATCAACGTCATCAGCGACATCGCCGACCAGACCAACCTGCTGGCCCTGAACGCCGCCATCGAGGCTGCCCGTGCGGGCGAGGCCGGCAAGGGGTTTGCCGTGGTGGCCGACGAGGTGCGCAAGCTGGCCGAGAAGACCATGGCCGCCACCAAGGAGGTCAACGAGGTCATCAAGGGGATTCAGGACAGCACCGGGGATGCGGCCAGGGAGATGAGCCAGGTGGCGGAGGCGGTCACAAAGGTGACCGAGCAGGCCAACCTGTCCGGTGCGGCCCTGCACGAGATCCTGCAGCTGGTCCAGGGATCGAGCGACAGGGTCTCCTCCATCGCGGCGGCAGTGGAGGAGCAGTCCGCGGCCTCGGACGAGATCACCAGGACCCTGGAGCACGTGGACCAGGCAGCCAGCAACACCAGCGAGATCATGGACCGCGCGGCCCAGGCCGTAACCGAGCTGGCCGGCCGTGCTGCCGAGCTGTCCCGTGTCATCGGCCAGCTGCAGTCTGGGGATGGGGGTGACCAGCCAGGCAGGGAGGCCACCGGAACCTGATCCGGGTCGTGTGAGACTGTTGCGATTGATTTTCCTGAGGGGGTTGCCTTATTGAGAACGAGTCTTATAATCCCCTTGTACCAAAAAGGGGTAAAAACCTTCCTCCAAAGCCCCGGAGAGAGCCCGTTTTCGCCAGAAGCGGGCTCTCTCTTTTTGCACTGTCCCGCCCGGCCCGGCACCGCGTGCGGGCACCTTGTCCGACCTCAATCGGCTTGCAGTGCTTCTCCCAGAACGATCAGTTCGGGGTCAGAGTAGTCCGGTAGGGGGCAAGCCCGGCGCAGAAGGCCATCAGGGTGACCTTGCCCTGGTCGTTCAGAGGCACCACGAGCTCGAAGCTTGCCTGATCATTCCCGGTGAAGGCGTACTGTCCGTTGGCCAGGACCATGGCCGTGACCGGGGTGTTGCCGTGACGGACCGTGCCGCTGACCCTGGCCTGGGTGTCGTTGATGTACACACAGGACAGGGAGGGGAAGGTCATGGCCTCCCGTTCCTCCCTGGTCATGTGGGCATCGTAGAGCAGGGTCGTGCCGGTGGCCTCCAGGGTGAAGCGGATGGGTGCCCGGTTGCTGCAAAAGACCTGGATGGTCAGTTTGCCGTCGGTGTCGACTGGAATGTCCGCCAGGTTGTAGGATCCGTCTGCGGGGCTGGAAAAGCAGTGCCTGCCGTTGACCAGGACCATGGCGTTCAAGGGGGCCCCGTCTTCGGAAACCGTTCCGCTCAGGCTCACCCGAATGCCCGAGGGGTCCGGCGGGAAGCCTGCGAAAAAGCTCTCCATGTCGGCCCAGCCATCCTCGCTGATCCAATGGCCCACACCCGGGTAGACCTTGAAATCGGCATCGGCTCCCACGGACTGATAGGCTGCCTGACTCGCGGCAAAGGTCATCAGGTCCGGCTGCCCGCTGGTGTAGTTGAAGTCCTGGTCGCCGATGTAATAGAGCTGGGGCACGGCGGCAAAGGCCTTCAGGGCGAAGGGTTTCCCGGTCAGGTCAGTCAGGCCGGCGATTCCCCCGCCGCCCTCGAAGCGCCGCTCCTGCCCCTGCCACGTCGAGACAGGGGCCTTGGGCACGCCACCGCCGGCCGCGGCAGCCCGGACGTGCTCGGGGTGGATGAGGGTGAAGCCGTTGGTGAACTCTGCGGAGGCCGAGAAGCCGGTCATGAAGACCTTTTTTCCTGGCAGCAGGTCCCAGGCCGCCAGTCGTTGCCTGGCGTCGCGGATCATGGCCAAGAGCTGCAGGTCGATACGCTCCAGGCTCCGGGAGACCCGGTCGGTGTGGAAGGTCCCCCCGAGATTCTGCAGGTAGGCATAGGGGAACCTGGGGAAGGTGGGCACCAGCATGGGCTGGCCGAGTCCCGAGGCCAGCCTGGAGTAGACATACAGGTTGGCCCACCTGGCCCTGATGTCGTGGAAGCGTTGGTCTTCGCACGGGTAGCCGCTGTTGTTGGGCACCACCAGCAGGGTGGACAGCCCGTGGATCCCGTTGGGGATGCCCAGGTGGTAGGGCCAGAAAAAGCCTTTGGCCGGGTCGGCAGGTATCTCGACGTACTCCATGTCATGGGACTGCTCGTAAAAGGCTTGGAGATCTCCTGCAATCCGGAAGGTGTAGGTGTGCTCCTTGAGCACGTTTCCCTGGAGGTCACGGAACCCATCCCCCCCGTCCTGATTGAGGATGGCCACCACGCTGGACCCGGCCATGAGTGGTTCCGGGGAACGGCTGAAGGTCACGGTCTTCCCGTCCCCGGACCAGCTCACCTGCGTTGAAGAGGACCAGTTGAAGATTGAAAACCCCCTGGTGATCCTTTCCATGGGCTTGTTGAAGGTCAGGGAGAAGGAGCTGCGTTCGGGGTCGACACCGGTTGCCCCATCGGGAGGCTCAGAGGCGACCACATAGGGCTCGACAGGGGGATCGCCAGGGTTCTCGCGGATGGTGAAGCTCAGGTGGTGGGTCGGCAGGAGGGTGCCCTGTGCGTCGCAGAAGCAGTGCTCCGGCGAGGCCCCCTCGGGGTTGATGGTCACGTTGATGGTGGTTCCGTAAGGGAGGTCCGACCAGTCCGGGTCCCCCGGGACATGGGCCACGATGTCGCGCGGGATCATGATCCTGTCCCCCCACCAGTAGTCCCCGGGTGCAGGGTCGTCCGACCACTCTGGGCTGATCTCGAAGCAGTTGTGGGAGGGATTGCGGGAGGCCCAGGCCTTGATGGGCTGGTCGTACTTGATGGATATCCAGTTGAAGTCGGGGCGAACGCCCACGGCCCCGTTGGGCGGGTTGGTCCCGATGACCTGTGGCTGCGCTGCAAGGAGAGTGTTCCAGAAGAGCAAAATCTGCACTCCGGCCAGGAGTGCCGCAATCGCCGGTTTCTTGCCCATGTTTCCCTCCGAATGCGTTCAAAGGCCGAAAGGCCGGTGAGCTGAGCTGTTGCCGAAGCAGGGAAGATGAACAGCTTTCGGGATAGGGGGCGATGTGTCAGCAGAGCCTGGAGGAGGTGCAAATGTCTTCCCAGATAATCCATCCTTGCTCAAACCGGGACACTTTTGTCAAGGCTGGGTGAAGTATTACAAAGCTGGATGTGGCTCAGTGTGGGATCACACGGACATCAAAAGAAAAAGGGTCCAGGCCAAGTGCCTGAACCCTTTGGATTTCATGGTAGCGAGGGAGGGACTTGCTACTTGCAAATGGCTACCCATAAAAACCGGT
>CAZQOG010000032.1:11013-12522 GCA_964594925.1 uncultured Desulfohalobiaceae bacterium | reverse complement strand
GGTCAGGGTTAGCGAAGTGGATACCACGTAAACAAAAAAGGGTTCCAGCCAAATAGCCGGAACCCTTAGATTTGCTTGGTAGCGAGGGAGGGACTTGAACCCCCGACACTGCGGATATGAGCCGCATGCTCTAACCACCTGAGCTACCTCGCCACGGGTGTGGAACGGGGTTTCCTACACAGGCTCGGTGAAAAATGCAAGCCCGGCCCAACCCCGAGTCCGATACACTAAACAGTGTTCGTTCCTTGTCCAGAGAGCGGGTGCCGTGGTGTTGCTTTTCCTCTTTCCTCGAGCTTTCCTACTTCGCTGAAGCTACCGAGGGCAGATCAGCTTTGAACTTCGCGCAGTGATCTTCAACTTCTTCTTTCTTGCTTTGAGCTTTGAGCTTTGAGCTTCGAGCTTTCAGCTTTCAGCTTCCTACTTGCTCACCCACAGGGCGGCGCCGCGCATGGAGCTGACCAGCTTGCCGCACACCGAGCCCGAGCGGAGGCGGTTCAGGAAGCCCTGGGCCTGGCCCGCGGTACCTACGGCCACCACGGCGTACTGGCCCCGGTGGGCCTCGTCCAGGATGGCCTGGGCCACATCGCCGGCCTCGATGGTCTTCAAGGTGATCCTGCCCTTTTTGATGTTGTTTTCCAGCAGGGCCTGCTCGGCCTGTTGCAGGACCTTCACGGCCTCATCCCGACCCTCGTTGCCCACGTTGAAGACGGTGATCTCGTGCATCTGGTCCTCGAGCACGAACCCGACGTGGTCGGCAATGCGCAGGGCGGGATCGGAGCCCTCCACGCAGAGCAGCACGTTCTTGCGGTCCATCTCGGGTTCGCGGCAGATCCAGAACGGGGTGGCCACGTCCTCCTCGAGCATCTGCTTGCTCACGCTGCTCTGGATGAGCTCCTCGATGCGCGAGACGCCGCGCCGGCCAAGGACGATGGCGTCGTACATCCCGATCTCGGCTTCCTGGATGATGTCCTTGACCGTGCCGAAGTGGCGGAACTTGAGCACGGTGGAGATGTTCTCGGGAGGGTGGCCCGCCTGGATGAGCATCTCGCCGGCCCGGGCCAGGGCTTCCTTGCCCCTTTGCCGGTAGATGGTGCTCAGGGTGTTGCTCTCCCTGGCCTCCTGGGAGGAGGCAGGAGTGGAGTACTGCCCGGTGTTGGGGTTGGGGGCGATGTACAGCAGGGTCACCTTGACCGTGGTCTTGTTGGCGAAGAAGTGCCCGGTGAACCGGACGGCGTGCAGGCTGCTGGTGTCGTCGCCGATGGTGAGCAGAAAGTGTTTTTCCATAGACCCTCCGGGTCAGGGGGCAGTAGTCAGAGGTCAGAGGACAGATGTCAGAGGTCAGATGTCAGAGATCAGATGTCAGAGATCAGAGGTCAGAGGATAGAGGAGAGAGGGGAGAAAGACAAATGAGGAGAGTTCGAAGTTGGAAGTTGGAAGTTCGAAGTCGGAAGTTTGAAGTCGGAAGTTCGAAGTCGGAAGTTCGAAGGAGAAGCAGGAAAGAAAAATCAT